>CAYPST010000034.1:0-36387 GCA_964413425.1 uncultured bacterium | reverse complement strand
ATACTCTCGCTTCATCTGATGAATATTCTGGCTCAGGTCTGGGGAAAGTTCACTGAATATATGCTCACGCCAACGCAATAATCTTCTTATCTCACGGATGCAGGGGTTCTACTCCGGACCGAGCAGAATTCTCACCGTTGAATAGAATATGAGAAAGATGGATATGACTCCCATCAAATGGGAGGTCGCTGAAAACTGCTTTGAATTACTCCTGAAATTAAATTAATTTCCTATCAGCTGAAGTTAGTATCGTTCTGGAAATAAAGGTGCCCATGAATCCACAGAGGTGTTAAGTGGTTTGGCGACTGAGGTGGAATTCAGTTTGCACTATTTTAAGAATTTCTCATCGTATCACTGAATTGAGGGGTAAACACTGGTTCCTTTTTCTTTAGAAGAGAAATGATGAATATCTCGTTGAATAGACAGGCAAAGGAGGAAGTGTAATGGAAACATTGAAGTTGGGATTTATCGGGGCCGGATTTATCGCAAAGTTTCAAATCCGCGCCATGCGATGGCTGAACAATGCGGAATTGGCAGGGGTGTATGCAAAGGACTGGGCAGAGGATTTGCAGGAGTATGCGCACGAGCACGGCGTGGGTGAATGTACCGTCTACGGCAGTATTAAAGAATTGTGTGAGAATTGTGATGCGGTGGCATTATACGTACCGAATTATGCCCGAATCGAAGTCATGGAGGAAGTGGTGGAGGCAGTGAAAGGGGGTGCGGAATTAAAGGGCATCATTTGCGAAAAACCGCTTGCCCGGACGGTAAAAGAGGCGAAACGACTGGTCGAACTGGCCAACGAAGTCAATTTGCCGACGGCGTATCATGAAAACCAGATTTACATGAAGAGTATTCAGAATGCTTTGCAGCAGCTGGAACCCGAGCAGAAAGTGATGGGGCCAATTACGCTTGCCCGAAGTTCCGAGGAGCACGGCGGGCCGCACGAACCCTGGTTCTGGGATCCGACCAGACAGGGCGGCGGCGTACTGGCGGATATGGGGTGCCATAGTGTGGCCGTCTCCTGGTACGTTCTCACTCCTCTCGGGAAACCTGTTGATTTTCTGGAACCGGTTGCTGTCTCGTGCGATATTTCGTTATTGAAATGGGGACAGCCGGACTATCGAAAGAAACTCCTCGATAAAACAGGGGTGGATTATAATGACACTCCGGCTGAAGATTTCTGCACGGGAATCGTCACCTTCAAAAACCCGGAAACCGGCCAGCTGGTCAAAGGGCAGTTTACCAATTCCTGGATGTATGACAAGCAGGGATTACGGCTGTTAATGGAGGGGCTCGGACCGGGTTATGCGTTTGAAGTGAATTCCCTGCGCTCTCCGCTGGAAATTTTCATTGCCGATGAGGCTGCAGAAGCGGTAGCCGACGCCGAAATGGCCCTGGAAAAGGCCACGGCAACCCGCGGATTACTCGCGGTTCAACCCAATGAGGCGGATTTATACGGATACGTTGATGAAACCCGCGAAACGGCAAAGGCTTTCCTGAATGGGGAAGAACCCTTGTTAAATTGGGAGTTCGGTCTGGAAATAACCAGGCTGATTCAGGCCAGTTATATGGCTGCAGAGCAGAAGAAAACTCTCGACCTGACTGATGCCGGCGTCCAGAAAGATCTGGAGGACTTCCAGTCGCTGGTGGCCCAGGGAAGAGGCGGCGAAATCCTGTTCGACTGAAAGGATCAGTGACAATTGCCGTACTCGGAACCTACCGATTCATAGATGAGTGAACCATACCATGAAATCCCGGTACCTCCTTATTATTGCAGCTTTCTTGAGTGCCGGTGCCGGGATTTTCTTTCTCATACGATCTGATCCGGGTGAAACAGAGAGCCCGGCATCCGCAGACAGACCACCGGAGGTCGGTTTCGAAGCTCCGCCGGATTCCCTGGGGCGGCTGCTATTTAACGGCCGGGATCTGACAGGATGGTCGGTGACCAATTTCGGGCCCCAGGGTCCTGTTCGTGTGAGCAATCAGGCCATCATTCTGGGGTTTGGTGATGGCTGCACCGGGATCACCTGGCAGCGGGATTTTCCAGCCATTAACTACGAAATTTCCCTGGACGCCATGCGCGTGGGCGGCAACGACTTCTTTTGTGGCCTAACCTTTCCGGTTCGGAATGAGTTCTGCACTTTTATTGTCGGTGGATGGGGTGGAACAGTTGTAGGAATAAGCAGTATCGACGGCGAAGATGCCTCCGAAAATTTCACCGCCACAACGCGGTCGTTCGAAAAACAACGGTGGTACCACATCCGTGTCCGGGTGACAACACAGGTCTTACAGGCCTGGATAGATGGAGAACAGATGGTGGAGGTCCCTGTGAAAGAGCATCATTTCTCGGTACGTTCCGAAGTCCGCTTATCGCGGCCCCTGGGAATTTGTGCCTGGCAGACCAGTGCGGCATTAAAAAATATCCGCTTTCGAACGCTTGACCAATGCGGCAAAGAGCCGGCCCGGAAGATATCAGGAATTGATTCAGGTGAAAAATAAAGTTATACTACTTTATCAGTACCATAGTATGGCGGTTGGCACAAATGAAATGCATATATCTCAAAGGATAACGTTGTGATGAACGGATTGAATTTTGCGCGATTTGTCGGCGGGATTTTTCTTATCACTTCCCTGCTGTCTGCCTGCCATCCGATGCCATTCCTGCAGAATACTTCCGACAAAGAGGAGGCTACCCGGGAATTGTTTGATGGGGAAAGCCTGGAAGGTTGGGAGATTACCCCCTGGACGTATCGTGGCCCGGTGGAAGTCCGGGACGGCTCATTGATACTCGGGCAGGGCCATGAATGCACCGGAGTGACCTGGCAGAAAGCGTTTCCCACCGGCAATTACGAGGTGACGTTGGATGCCATGCGTGTGTCAGGCAACGATTTTTTCTGCGGCATGACGTTCCCGGTGGGCGACGAATTTTGCACGCTGATCGTCGGCGGATGGGGTGGAACCCTGGTGGGATTAAGCAGCATTGACGGGCTGGACGCCTCAGAGAACGCAACAAGCAGCATTCGGCGGTTCCGGGATAATCAGTGGTATCATATCCGGCTGCGGGTGACTGACGAGGCCATTCGCGCCTGGATCGATGAAGAGGAAGTGGTGGATTTCACCATCGGGAATCATCGCTTCTCTCTTCGCATGGAGGTGACCTGGTCCAAACCGTTCGGGATCTGTTCCTGGCGGACCAAAGCAGCGCTTCGGAACATCGAAGTCCGGCACCCGGTTTCTGCTGAAGCGATGCAATGGGAGCGGTGAGACGTATCAGACGTCACAGAGAATTCAATCAAGAGCAGGAGAAAGAATCTATGCTGAACATTGGGATTGCAGGCTTTGGTTTCATGGGCCGCATGCATTATCGCGTGTGGGATCAACTGGATGATGTCCGGGTAACGACGATCTGTGATGCGAATCCGAACATCAAAGAAGATATTAGCAAACCGGTGGGCAATATTCCGGGGGCCGCCATCGATATCGATTTCGATGAAGTCGCGCTCTTCCATGATTTTGAAGACATGTTGGCCGAGGCAGAGATGGATGCGCTCTCATTAACTCTCCCGACCTTTATGCATTCCGAAACCACCCAGCAGGCATTAAGCGCGGGTTATCACGTGCTGTGCGAGAAACCGATGGCGCTGACTCTCGAGGAGTGCGATGCCATGATCCGGGCGGCCCGGGAGTCCGGAAAGGTTCTGCAAATCGGGCAATGTATTCGTTTCTGGCCGGAATTCACCACAGCCAAAGACATGATTGAGAGCGGGGAGTACGGCCCTATCCTGGCGGCCAGCTTCCGGCGGTTGGGTGCGCCACCGGCCTGGGGCGAAGATAACTGGTTTGAGAATGTCGAGCTCAGCGGAGGATTGGCGCTGGATTTACACATTCATGACACGGATTATATCCACTACCTGTTCGGCATGCCGGAAGCTGTTTGCAGCGGTGGCACCCTTGGTCCACAAAAGGAGCTGCTCCACATGGGAACGCAGTACTTCTATCCCGACGATATTATGGTGTCGGCAGAGGGGAGCTGGATCATGTCCGACACGTTCGGATTTGAAATGAGTTATCATATGATGTTAGAAGGGGCGACCCTGGTGTTCAGTTCGGCAAGCGATCCAACCCTGCGGGTACTCCCGGATAAGGGCGATCCCTTTACACCGGATCTCCCGGAGGGCGACGGATATTTTTGGGAAATCGACCATTTCGCCAGACACGTCCGGGGAGAAGGGGTCCCCGAAGTGACCACCCCGGAACAGTCCAGAGATTCTGTGAAGATTGTACTGGCAGAGAAAGAATCTGTCAAACGGCAAGAGAAAATATTGCTCTCGGAATGAGCGCCGGAGGTATGGTGTGAATTTCTTCGGAAAAATGATATTGTGAATGTTTAGCATGGGAGGATCGTATGGTGAAAGTCGGTAACTGGCCGGTCGGAGTGTGTACCTGGTCTCTGCAGATGGGGATAGAGGAGGTCGTGCAGGCACTCGGAGAACTGGGTGTGCAGCATGTCCATCTGGCAGTGGGGCCGGCCGTGGAAGGCGGGGGAGATGAGTATCTGGATGTGGTCAGGGAGCAGGATTGGACGATTACCAGCACAATGATTGATTTTCCCCAGGAAGATTATTCCACGCTGGAGAGCATTAAACGGACCGGCGGCATTGTGCCTGACCAGCACTGGAAATCGAACCGCCAGCGGTTTGTCGATGCCGTCGGGGTGACGGCCCGGCTTGACGTGGAGTATCTCTCCATGCATGCCGGATTTCTGGAATCCACCGAACCGGCGTATGCGAAAAAGGTAAGGGAGCGCATTCAGGTGCTGGCGGATGCCGCCGCCGACCAGGGGATCACTCTCCTGCTGGAAACCGGCCAGGAGACTGCCGAGGAGATGCAGGAATTCCTGATGGAAGTAGATCATCCCGCATTGGGCGTCAATTTTGACCCGGCCAACATGATTCTGTACGGCAAGGGGAATCCCATCGACGCCGTCCGTACACTGGCCTCCCGGATTCGACATGTGCATATCAAAGATGCGGCCTACACCGTGAAACCGGGGACCTGGGGCACCGAAGTGCCCTGGGGGTTCGGAGAAGTGAATCCCGAGGCCTTTTTACGTGCGCTCGAGGAGATAGGATACGACGGCGCCCTGGCCATTGAACGGGAGGCGGGCGATGATCGGATGGGCGATATTCGGCTGGCGCTGGAAAGTTTAACCTGAGAGAGCAACCACCTCATTACAAAACAAGGAGAAGGCCATGAGTTGGAAAATCCGATTTCAGTTATGGTTGATGATGTTCCTGGAGTACTTTATCTGGGGCGCATGGTACGTGACGGTGGGGAACTACATGACGGCCATTGGCCTGTCCGATATCATTTACCTGGCGTACCTGGTCGGGCCCATCGGTGCCATTATCGCCCCGTTTTTTCTGGGCATGATTGCGGACAGATTCTTCCCGACCGAGCGGGTATTGAGTTCGCTGCATGTGGTAGGTGGCGCGGCCATGTTTCTTGCGCCATTCCTGGCAAGACAGAGTGCCACGTTGTTTATCATCTTCTTGCTCATTCACAACCTGTGTTATATGCCCACCATCGCGCTGACGAATTCGTTGTCTTTTCATCATATGACAAACCAGGAAAAAGAATTTCCTGTCATCCGGGTGTTGGGAACCATCGGATGGATTATCGCCGGGCTGTTTGTGAGTGGATTGCTGCACGCCGATGAAACTGCCATTCCGCTCCATATTGCGGGTGGAGCAGCCCTGCTCATGGGATTCTACTGCCTGACGTTACCGCACACGCCGCCCCCGTCCAAGGGCGAAGAGGTGTCGGTCCGCGAAATACTGGGATTGGATGCCATTGCGCAACTAGGAAGCCGGTCGTTCTGGGTGTTTATGATTAGTTCTTTCCTCATCACGATCCCGCTGTCGGCGTACTACTCCTACGGGCCGGTCTTTGCCAACGCAGCAGGAGTCTCGGATCCGGCTGCCCTGTTTACGCTGGGACAGGTGGTTGAAGCGGTGGTCATTCTGACCATTCCATTCTTCTTCGGCTGGCTGGGCGTCAAACGGATCCTGCTGCTGGGTATGTTCGCCTGGGTCCTGCGATACGGATTCTTTGCCGGCGCCGCACCCGGCGGCGTGTTCTGGATGATTGTGGTCGGTATCCTGCTGCACGGGGTCTGTTATGATATGTTCTTTATCTCCGGTCAGATCTATGTGGACAAAATTTCCGGCAAAGCCATCCGGGGTCAAGCACAGGGCTTCCTGACGCTTGCCACTTACGGCTTAGGCATGTTCTTCGGCTTCCTGGTGTCCGGCTGGTTGTTTAACACGATCGTCACCGGCCAGGTGATGGAAGCCATGGTGCAGTGGCAGTGGTTCTGGATTATCCCCGGCGCCTTCGCCATTCTGGTGATGGTGTTCTTCGGTACGCTGTTTCAGGAGACCGTCTCTGAATCCGGAGAAGAAGCCGCAGATACGACAGCAGCGACCTGATGGCATCGCTGCATGAACCGGCTGCGAAAGAGTTCGGAAACTGCGAGAAATGAGGACTCTTAAACGCTTTCGGTTACTGGCACTGATCTGATTGAAACAGGTGGCAGGCGAACATCTCTGGCAGCGATGTTCGCCTGATCCTCCTGTTCTCGTCAGGTGAGCCGGGGTTCCTGAATTGACGTGAAAGTCGGAACAGACATTATGTTACACTATTGATTGGGCGAGAAAGGAAGGATTATGTCTGCAGGAATAACTCGTCGGACATTCTTGAAACGGGCTGCATTGATTGCAGGAACGGTGACTGTGGTGCCACGCTGGTTATTGGGAGGACAGGGATTTACTCCTCCCAGTGATGAGCTCACCAAGGCGGTCATCGGCGTGGGAGGAATGGGAAAGGGGCATCTCCGGTATCCCGGAGCCCGGCTTCTGGCAGTCTGTGATGTGGACAGAGATCATCTGCAGGAAGCGCTGGATATCGCCGGTGACGGAGTCAATGGCTACGCAGATTTTCGGGAGGTGCTGGCACGGCCGGACATTGATATTGTGCATATTCCGACACCGCCACACTGGCATGCGCTCATCAGCGTTGCCGCTGCGGAAGCCGGAAAGGATATCTGGTGCGAGAAACCGATGACCCGGACAATCGGCGAGGGACAGAAGGTGGTGGAAGCCGTCCGGAACCATGGACGCATGTTCCGCATTAACACCTGGTTCCGGTTTCGGAGTACCTTCTATGGCTACGGAACAACAGTCAAACCCGTAAAGAAAGTCGTTGAAAACCGGCTGCTCGGCTGGCCGATAAAAGCAACCCTTAACGCATCCACTGGATTTAACTGGAAATTCAACTGGAGCGGCAGAACAGTTCTGTCCCCGCAATGGGTACCGGAAAATCTGGATTACAATTTCTGGCTGGGTCCCGCCCCGTATAAACCGTATCACGAACATCGCGTGCACCTCACATTCCGCGGGTACTGGGACTACGACGGCGGCGGGCTGGGTGATATGGGACAGCATTACCTGGATCCGACCCAATATCTGCTGGAGAAAGATCATACCAGCCCGGTGGAAATTGAGGCGGATGCGCCCCAGGCTCACCCGGATGCCGTGGGTTCCTGGAAACGTATCCGGATGAAATATGCCGACGGATGCGAGATTATTCTGGATGGCGAGAACAAAGATACGAATGCCCCCTATCTGGAAGGACCGGACGGCAAACTCTATCCCGGGCTCCAATCGGATATTCCCGACCTGGAGGCAAAGATTGCCACGCTCCCTGACCCGGAGCCGCAGGTGACCGATTTTGCCGAAGCAGTGCGAACCCGTCAGAAGTTTGCGTTGAACGAGCAGAACGGCCACCGGTCCTGTACCCTGGTGAACCTCGGAAAAATTGCCGTACGCCTGGGCCGGAAATTGGAGTTTGATCCGGACAAACAGGAATTTATAAACGATGAAGAAGCCAACCGGCTGATTCATCAACCGATGCGAGCGCCCTGGCATCTTTGATAAAAACAGGAATGAGTTAAGAGGAAAGAGAAAAGAGAAAAGAGGGAAGAGGCCCTGCACCACCCTTCACCGGGTACATAAGGACATAAGTACATAGGGGCGGAAGGTTCTTTAGCATCGAACAACGGACAATCGTACAAAGATTTACTACCTGTTCAAGCGCACTCATCTCGGATTCGTATATCTTGAACAACTTATGTACCTTGGATGTGGGAAGAGGGAAGCACCTGTATTCATCTGTCCCAATGGGATCTCTGAGAGGTGCTATCTTTACAATTATCCAGTATAAGTAAAATAAATTGGCCTACTGAAACACTCCACGTGGAGGAATATTGAATGAAGGTTCGAAGTCTTCTCTTATTTGGAATACTATCACTCACTCTGGTTTTTTCCAACGGTATAAGTACAGCTGCTCCGCAGGCAGAAACCGGAACGCAGCCGGACTATCCACTCACCGAACTGTTATCACGAGTGCCGGTGCAGGATACCGGGGAACGTGTCTGGCTCAATGAGAAGCTGTTGAGACACGGGCCTGCGGGTATCCGGAGACTGGCACAGATGCTGGTTCCCACCGGCATTGGTGACGATTCCAGAGCGCGGTATGCCCTGCATGAATTGGCGTTGTATGTCACGCAACAAGGAGAAGAGCAATCGCGCAGAATGTATGAAGACGCGATTCTCGGGGCATTGCAAACTACGGAAGAGCCTGAGCTCAAGGCGTTCCTGATACGTCAGCTGGAGATAGTCGGTACGGAGAGGTCTGTCCCGGCACTCAGTCAGTTTCTTACGGACGAGGGTCTGTATGAACCGGCGGCCCAGTCTCTCGTGGCTATCGGTACACCCCTGGTGAGAGAGGCGCTGGTACAAACGTTGGCCGACGTGAATACTGTGCAGAGAATCACTCTTTTGAAGGCTCTCGGGGATCTGGGCTCCGGCGATATCGGTGACGTTGCGCAATCCTATGTTGATAGTGAAAATCGACGCGTGCGGAGGGCGGCGCTCTATGCAGTGGCGAAAAACGGTGCACCGGCAGGTCGAAAAATCTTTGAAAACGTTCTGCAGCGCGCTGAGGATTATAATAGATCGGAAATCACAGCGCTCTATATGCAATATCTTCATGCCCTTACCGGGAACGGCTATTCCGATCAGGCGGCGGATATTTGTCTGGAGATAATGCAGTCTGATTCCGATGACATGAATACCATGCAGTTTCGATCGAGTGCCTTAACCTTATACACTGGGATCAGGGATACGGAAGCGAACGATGAACTGATCAGCGTGATGGCGAGTGAGAGCAAAGCCTATCGCAATGCCGCCCTTGCTCTGGTGGTCGATCTGCCCGGAGAGGCTGTTACCCGGCGTTGGATTGCGCAACTTTCTCAGACGTCATCCCTGGAGAAACAAGCCGAAATACTCCGGATGCTCGGAAGACGGAACGATTCTGCGGCATTGAATGCGGTTTCGGAACATCTGCGGAGCTCCGATCAGGAAGTGCGCTCTGCTGCTGTGAGCGCAGCAGTGAAGTTGGGAGGTAATGAAGTCTCCGACCAGCTGCTGCAGCTGATGCGTGACCCGGTGAGTAACGATGATATTGCGCTGGTCCGAAACGCGCTGCTTCAATTGTCAGGTACTCAGGTAATGACTAAAATCGCAGAAGCCATTCCTTCTGCACCACCTGTAAGCCGGGTGGCGCTTATCGACATTCTCGCCGAACGCCGCAGGCAGGAATATGCCGGGATACTCTTCGAACAGGCCCGGAGTGAACATGCCGGAGTTCGAATGGCGGCCATACGTGGACTGGAGCATCTGGCGACTCCCTCGCAGCTTCCGGGCCTTTTTTCATTATTACTGTCGGTTCAAACTGAAGCCGAACGCATGGCGGCCCAAAAATCGCTGGTGGCAACCGCCAGAAAAATCACCGGTGCGGAAGACCGGTCAGAACCATTTATCACTCAGGCGCAACAGCTATCAGGAGCAGAGAAGGGGTATGTGATACGAGCGCTCAGCCAGGTTGGCGGCCAACCGGCGCTGGACTATGTCGTTGAACAAACTCAGAGCAGCGATGAGGCGGTTCGGGATGCCGCAATTCGTGGGCTGGCCGACTGGCCGGACGCTGATGCGTTATGGCCGTTACTGGATATTGCCGAGACGGCCTCCTCCCGGATACACCGGATTCTTGCACTCCGGGGAGGCATTGAATTGGTGAGTAATTCCGACTGGGCTGCCTTTCACAAGCTCGAGTACTATAAAAAAGCACTGCCGATTGCCGGACGCCCCCAGGAAATGCGCCAGATCTTCGGAGGATTGGCAAGTCTCAGGATTCCGGAAGCAATTGAGGTGCTGGGCAACTATATCAATGACCAGAACGTCGGGGAGGAAGCTGCGCTGACCATTCTGGGTACGGTGGTTGAGCAGTCCGACAACCCGGATGGACTGAGTGCTGCCGAAATTGCGGAAGCGTTGATTGCATCCGCTGGCAATGCGGAGGTTCGGAATCAGGTACGGAATTTCCGGGACAGAAGGCATCTGAATCAACCGCCGGAAGGATTCACAGCGTTATTCAACGGGAATGATTTGTCCGGGTGGAAAGGCCTGGTCGGGAACCCGGTGGAACGACGCGAGATGTCGGCGTCAGAACTGGAGGCCGCACAGAACGAAGCCGATGAAGCGATGCGGGAACACTGGTTAGTGGAAAACGGGATTCTGCGGTTCAATGGTCAGGGTGACAATTTATGTACCCGGGAAAAATACGGCGACTTTGAAATGCTGGTCGACTGGAAGATCGAGCCGGGCGGCGACAGCGGGATTTATCTGCGGGGCACTCCCCAGGTTCAGATCTGGGATTATACCGAAAATCCGGTGGGGTCCGGCGGGTTATACAATAATCAAAAACATCCCAGCGAACCTCTGAAACGCGCGGACAAGCCGGTCGGAGAGTGGAACACCTTCCGGATTAAGATGGTGGGTGACCGGGTCACAGTCCATCTGAACGGAGAGCTGGTTGTGGATAATGTAGTGATGGAGAATTACTGGGAACGCGAGAAGCCCGTTTATCCCACCGGCCAGATTGAGCTGCAGTCGCACAACAGCCCGTTATATTTCCGGAATATCTTTATCCGGGAGATCCCCCGGGAAGACTTCTATGAAGGGCCGTTGTTCAACGGCGCCGACCTGACAGGATGGGAAATTATCGACGGTAGGGAAGGCAGCTGGCAGGTCGAAGCTGACATCCTGTATACCCAGGGTGAAGGAGGCGGCTGGTTGTCCACCACCAAGCAGTATGCAAACTTCAGGTTATCCCTGGATTTCCGGCTTCCGCCAGGCGGAAACAGCGGCGTGTTTCTGCGAGCTCCCCACCAGGGAAATCCGGCCTACCAGGGCATGGAAATCCAGGTGCTTGACGATTATGCCGACCAATATTCGGAGCTGCGGCCCTGGCAGTATACCGGCAGTATCTATGCCGTCGAAGCTCCCATGGAACGAGCCACAAAGAGCGCCGGTGAATGGCAGCATATGGAAATCGTCTGTGACGGGCCGAAAGTCCGGGTTACCCTGAATGGTACGGTGATTATTGACACGAACCTGATCAAACACATGAACAAGACAGAGGAACATCCCGGATTAAAACGCCGGAGCGGCTATATCGGTCTCCAGAATCACAGCACCCGGGTCGATTATCGCAACATCCATATTCAGGAACTGCCGTAATGAGCAAGCTACCGGAGGCGTAAACGCCCCCGGTCAGGGCGTGGGATCTTCATAACCCCCTGCCTTGAAGGCAGGGGCTACGATAACCACGCTATGCTCCAGGCCTCAGGACGTCCGGCAGCCCCGGCGTTCACGCCGGAGATGGATGAAGAGCCTCTCCTCCGGCAGGTTCAGGAATGTCATTCGTTAACTCTGGAACGTAAATCATATCCCTGCTCCAAAAGCTCGCGTTCGTTCTTCCGCAAAAATGCCTGGATGGACTCGGCGGAAATAATATTGGTAATACCATAATTGATACTTCTCTGGAGATCCACATAGATGTTCCCGGTATAGGGTAGTTTCGGATCGTAGGTGGTGGTTTCATAGGTTTCTTCCGGCGTAAGCGAATACTTTATTTCGGCGGCAGCGGAATTGGTCATACCGACCAGCTCAAAGTTCGGCACTCCATCTCGAATGGCAATCACAATGCCGCCGCTCATTCCGCGGTTAAAGAGAGCATCAATCAGGAATGAATGGTTTCTGTCACGATTCGGTTGACTGACGATGCCCCGGGTGACCATTTTTCTGCCCTTCGGAAACCCGATCAGGTAGACCAGCGAGCCCCACTGGAGATCCCGGGCCGTTCCGATGGGATAAGTAAAAACGTTCACCTGACGATTGGGAGACTGCCTGAATTCTCCGCCCACGATTGCCAGATCCCGTTGTTGATCAATTGCCAGAATTTCCAAGTTCCGGTTTTGAATCCCCATGAATTCGGGAATGTAATTGTGTTGCCGGATCTTAATCCCCACACTTTGCACGTACTCAGTCCGAACGGACCCTCTTTCCTCGGTAAAATAGCTGATGGAAGTGTCCGGGAAGTCGAGGACGTGGGCGCAGGCCAAGAAGGCAATTCGACTCCGGGAAAAATGAATCACAGTCGCCGATCCCAAGACGGAGGTGTTATACACTATTTCACTCGAGGCTTTCTCCATAAAGGTGTTGGACCGGATATCAGACACAGTTACCTGGGCGTCGCGCGAAAAAACATATCCGGAATAGTATCCGACAGCATTTAATCCGTAGACCATCTCGGTGATTTTCTCCAGATGATCCGACACGTCGACGCTGGGATACGCACTATCATATTTTCCATCCATTACCATATCCGGGGTTAATTGACGGAACGATCTCTGGCAGGCACAGAGAAAGAAAACAGAAGAAAGCAGGAGTAGTGCACACCGGAAAAGACGTTGTATCATCATACGTACTATCTGTTGCTGCATTTAAAATACATAAGATTCATCTGGTTCAAAACCAAAGGTATAACAAACCGATACTGAATTCCATAGAATCCTCTGAGATGAATATCCATCTGTCAACGGACCACATCGATATCGTGATTGCTCTAAAACAAGGGCATTCGAATTAATAACGTCCGTTTTATTCTCAATCAAACGGTTTTGTTCCCCTGGGATACACAGCAATTATTTCCCGCATAATCGGGATGACGATCTTTCTCTGGTAATATTCCTGTGATATTCTTTATATTCCACCATTATTCCGGGAGGAGAAAATATACTGTCAATCCACCGGGAAAGAAACAAATGAATAGTGACCTGCGTAAATGATCCAGTGAAGGAGAGACAATAAAATTAATGATTTATGATACTGCAGAGTGCCGGGAAATTTACCCGAACAGAGGATATCTGGTGAGTGATGAGTCATCGAGTGCCCCTGTTCTGTTAATGTGTTAATCACGCAATTCACGAGCGATCCAGACGAATATCTATGAGAAAAATTTTTATCCTTGATACCAATGTGATTTTACACGATAACGATTGTATCTATCAATTCCAGGAGCATGATATTGTTATCCCGATCACGGTCCTGGAAGAATTGGACAATTTCAAGAAAGGAAACGAAACCCTGAATTTCCACGCCCGCGAGTTCGTTCGGGATCTCGATGGATTAAGCGGAGATCACCTGTTCAACGGAGGCGTGAAGGTTGGAAATGAGATGGGGAAAATCAGTGTGGTGTTTGAGAAAGAGTTGCACCCCGATCTCACGTTTAATTTTTCGTCCGGAGAGCCGGATCATCTGATTCTGAACACGGCGTACCGGCTTGCCAGCGAGCACCCGGAAAAGGAGGTGATCCTGGTCTCCAAGGATGTGAACCTGCGGATGAAGGCGAAGTCCATCGGATTACGATCCCAGGATTACAAAAATGATCAGGTGGAGGATATCACGAAACTCTACACCGGTCATCGCATCAAAGAAAATTTATCAGATGATATCATTGCAAAGATGTATCGTACGCCGTTCGAAGTGGAGAAAACCCGGCTGGCTTTCCGGCAAGAGCCTTTTCCGAATGAATATCTGATCATGCGGAATACGCAGCGGTCTGCCCTCGCGAAGTACGATCCGTTTACCCGGAGAATAAAGCGGGTGGAGAAGGTACCTGTCTATGGTATTACCCCCCGGAATGCGGAACAGACGTTCGCGCTGGATGCGTTAATGAACGCCCGGCTTCCACTGGTGAGTATTTCCGGGAAAGCAGGCACCGGGAAAACGCTGCTGGCGCTGGCGGCAGCCCTTGAAAAGCGCAGCCATTACCGCCAGATTTATCTGGCCCGACCCATTGTCCCGCTGAGTAACAAAGATATCGGCTTTCTCCCGGGAGATATTCAATCCAAGCTGGATCCGTACATGCAGCCGTTATATGACAATCTGGGGGTGATTCAGAATCAATTTCCGGATTCGAACAAGAAGCACCGGCGCATCAAGGAACTGCTGGAGGAAGATAAGCTGGTGATCTCTCCGCTCTCCTATATCCGGGGGAGGAGTCTGGTGAATATTTATTTCATTGTGGATGAAGCGCAAAATCTCACCCCGCACGAGGTCAAGACCATTATCACCCGGGCAGGCGAAGGGACCAAGGTGGTTTTCACCGGAGATATCTTCCAGATCGATCACCCCTATCTCGACACCCGTTCCAACGGGCTCAGTTATCTGATAGATAAGATGCAGGGCCAGAAACTCTATGCCCATGTGAACCTGGAGAAGGGTGAACGGTCCGAACTGGCCGAACTGGCCAGCGATTTGTTGTAAGGAAGAAGCGAACAGAATTTCTTCCCGAGGGGTCAACCGTCGGTGACACCCGATAATGCAAATATCAACAGATCATAGATTTGCCTGTTCTCAAATCCCCGGTTGTCCGGGACAGGTGGAATAGGCCTGAAAGGGATCACCGGCGGGTTTATCCCGCCATCCAGAAGACCACGTTTGTCAAAGCGTGGATGAATGGTTTTCTGGGCGGGATTCCGCCCAGACTCCGCCTGTGTGCGGAGTCAAAGGAGGAACCCCGGCTGTTAAGCCGGGGGGCTCCATTCTGGTATGCCCATAAAACTATGGGTTTGTTCAAATTTTTCAATATCCGGTTCATGTTCCATGGTCAGGTCGATGTCATCTAATCCTTGTAACAGATGCTCCTTGACAGTGGGTTCGATATCGAAATGGAATGCGATCTCCTCATCCAGGTGCAGCACGAACCGTTGTTCGTCCAGATTCACGGTGCCTTCCAGTCCCGGAAACCGGCCTGCCAGCTCGAAGAGGTGCTCTACTTCATCGGGTCCCAGCTCGATAGTGAGCAATCCGTTTTTCACGCTGTTATTCCGGAAAATATCTGCGAATCCGGGGATGCGCCTTCCGTCGTGTTCTTCCCAGGGAGCGATAACCACGTTAAATCCATACTGCTTAATGGCCCACACCGCATGTTCCCGGCTGGATCCGCAGCCGAAATTATTCCGGGTGACCAGAATACTGGCTCCCTGAAACCGGGGGGCATTCAATTCGAACTCGGGATCGGGTTTATGATTGGGCAGATACCGCCAGTCGTAAAAGAGGTTTTCGCCGAACCCGGTTCGCTTGATGGATTTCAGGAATTGCTTTGGGATGATCTGATCGGTATCCACGTTTGCCCTGTCCAGTGTGGCGATGAGTCCGCGAAATGTGGTGAATGGTTCCATGTGTTTACTCCGTTCCCCAGGTTCTCAGATCGACAAAATGGCCTTCAATGGCTGCGGCCGCTGCCATCTCCGGACTGACCAGGTGCGTGCGGCCGCCTTTGCCCTGGCGTCCCTCGAAATTTCGGTTGGATGTGGACGCACAGCGCTCACCCTCTTTGAGCTGGTCGGGATTCATGCCCAGACACATGCTGCATCCGGCCAGCCGCCATTCCGCGCCGAATTCTTTGAACACCTCGTCCAAGCCTTCCGTTTCCGCCTGCTCGCGCACCTGCTGTGAGCCGGGGACGACCATAACCCGCAGATTGTCCGCTTTTTTGCGTCCCCGAAGGATTGTGGCCGCTCTGCGCAGGTCTTCAATCCGGGCATTGGTGCAGCTGCCGAGAAAAACAGTATCCAGCGGGATATCGGTGAGTTTCGTCCCCGGAGTCAGCCCCATATATTTGAGTGCCTGTTCCACGTCTCTCCTGCTGTATCCGGGCACATCGTCCGGTTCCGGTACCGCTCCGGTGACATCCAGAACCATGCCGGGGTTCGTGCCCCAGGTCACCTGGGGAGCGATTTTGTCGGCCTCGATGGTCAGGGTGCGGTCAAATTCCGCATCCGCATCCGATGGGAGTGTTTTCCAGTACTCCACGGCCCGGTCGAAATCACCATTGAGCGGTGCAAAGGGACGTTCCTTCTCCGCGATGTATTCAAACGTGGTATCATCAGGCGCGATCATCCCGGCCCGGGCCCCGGCTTCGATACTCATATTACAGATAGTCATCCGGGATTCCATGGAGAGAGAGCGGATTGCTTCTCCCGCGTATTCGATGACGTATCCCGTGCCGCCGGCAGTGCCAATGGTACCGATAAGTTTCAGAATTAAGTCTTTGGAGGTCACATAGGGCTGGAGCTGGCCGGTGAATTCCATTTTGAATGTTTTCGGTTTCATCTGCCGGAGGGTCTGGGTGGCAAGCACGTGTTCCACCTCGGAGGTTCCGATACCGAATGCGAGCGTACCGAACGCCCCGTGGGTGGAGGTGTGGGAATCTCCACACACGATTGTCAAACCGGGCAGGGTAATGCCCAGTTCCGGACCAATCACATGGACGATGCCCTGACGGTCGCTGTTCAGGCCATACAGTTCTATACCGAAGTCGGCACAATTCTTTTCCAGCGCCTCAATCTGGGCTTTGGAAATGGTGTCTTTAATTACGGAATGGCTGTCCGTCGGAACGTTGTGATCCATGGTGGCGAATGTGCGGTCGGTTCGCCGCACGTTTCGGTTGGTCATGCGCAGGCCCTCGAACGCCTGGGGACTGGTGACTTCATGGACCAGATGACGGTCGATATACAGCAGGGATGTCCCTCCTGGCAATTCTTTGACCAGATGTTGATCCCAGATTTTCTCAAAGAGTGTTTTACCCATAACCTCTCTGTTCGTCCTGAATTTACATTTCTCTGAAGTTTTGTGCTCTTTTTCGTATCCTGAAAATAAGATATTCCCGGTACATTATGAACCGGATTTTGAAGAGAAGTGTGCTTTCTTCTCCCGGGACATCTCATACGCACCTTGTATCGGGAAGTATTTTACCTCAGGTTAAATTCTTATCTCAATTCGCAAAATTCTTTTCCCCATATTTTCCGGTCACATTATTTACAGTTTTATAAAGCAGGTTAATTTAAGTTCCGGCGAAATATTTTGTAAGTGTTAATTCGGCAGTGCTGGGAGAGTCATACGGGTGTGTGCTTTAACCATAGACTCCATCATCGGGATCCCCCGGGAAACGTGCACCGATACAGGACAATTCCAATAATCTCACCAGAGATGGCGGTACTTGAACGGTGAAGTACGGCTGGCGTATCCGAAGTAATCCCGCGCCCTTATTCCATCTAGAAAGCATAAATGTTTTTCCTCTCTGAAATCCGGCATTGTGTACAGCCTACTGGTACTGTAGATTGTAATTGCTGCTACCAATTTCAGCATATCTGAAATAAATAGCTAAACATCTGTCTTAAGCGAGATAACCACAGGAGGTGACCAATGAAAAATGCAAACAGTGAGAAGCAGAAAGTGTCGCGGAGAGAATTTTTCACCAGAACGGCCGCAATTGGCGGAGGAGCGGCAAGTTTGACTCTTGGGTATCCCCTGGCTGCCGGGTTCTTATCATCAGAATTCGACGCAAGAGCCGCTGTGAAGTATGAATATCCCTGGGGATATGAGAAGATTAACCCCGAGGAAGCAGCAAATATAGCTTACGAACAGTGGTACGAGGGTCTCTGCAGTCAGGCCACGGTGAGTGGAATACTCATTCCGCTTCAGGAATCCATAGGCGAACCATATGCATCTCTTCCCTTAGAAGCGTTCCATTTCGGACACGGCGGAGTGGTCGGCTGGGGAACGATCTGTGGAGTATTGTTTGGTTCGGGTATTGCCCTGAGTTTCGTGGCCGGGAAAGATGGAGAGAGTATACTCAATGAACTTATCTATTGGTATTCGGATACGGCATTGCCAACCTATACTCCCTCGAATCCGAAAAGCACGATTCAAAATCAAACCACCAGCGATTCTCCTCTCTGTCACATTTCTGTGGGGAAATGGATGAAAAAGGAAGGAGTGGGGCTTTTCACTCCCGAGCGGAAGGAAAGATGTGCAAGAGTGGCAGCCAGTACAGCCCATAAGACGGTCACGTTACTCAACAGTTGGGCGGATGGAGAATTTGAGGCGAAACATCCGTTCCCGACCGCAATGTGTGATATGGCCACGCAAATGAATTGTGTCGACTGCCATCAGACAGAAATTCCCAGCACACCCTGAAACTACAATTCCGGGGAAATTGTTATACGGATATGTTAGTGTTGATTAAAGCCTGTTATTCCGTGTGACGACTATAATAGCCACAGATTTACACAGATCGACACAGATGTCATAAGATAAGAGTGACTATTAAGTCTGATCACTCGAAGGGGTTAGAACAGCTTCAAATTGGATATCGTTTTCCGACCGCCTGATGGTTTCATTTCAAGAGCTGGTATATCTGTTCGAAGAGTGCGGGTCTTAAGTCCAGCAGCCGTCCTGATAGTGGGGCTCCATCCATTCCAGACCCTGATGCCGGTAGAATGGGGTCAGCGCCGAGTGCATCTGCTCCATTTCCGATTCTGTCATGGGAGTGAAATGTTTTACCAGCTGAATATTTTCCTTCAGGACCTGTAAGCTGTCCGTTCCGACAACTGCGGCATCTGCATTTTTTAATGACAGGGCATACCGGATGAGATCTCTGGGAGTGACACTTCGGACCGTTTCCCGGGGGCGAATGACTTTCATAACCATCACACCCATCCCTTTGGATTTGGCGGCAGGGATGGCTTTTTCCTCGAAGGGTTGTTCTCCTTGCTGGTAGTGATTCAGGGCGATAAGCATGGTATCAAAATCATATTGTTCAGCCATCAGGGCCATTGCCTCTGCGGAGGCATGTCCCGTGAAGCCGATGTATTTCGCCAGCCCTTCCTCCCTGGCGTTTTGCACTACCTGAAGCACGCCGTCTTTTCTTCCGATATCCCGGGCGTCGTCCGTGGATTGGATAGAGTGTATCTTGAGGATATCCACGTGACCCGTCTGCAGGCGGTTCAGACTCTGTTCTATCTGCGCTTTTGCCCCATCGGGATCCCGATTGTCTATTTTGGTGCTCAGGAACACTTCCCGCCGTCGATGTTTCAATATTTTCCCCAGGCGTTCCTCACTGACCACCCCGTTATAATCGTACGAATGAGCGGTATCCCAGTAATAGAACCCGTGATCCAGCGCATAGGTGAGTATTTCCAAGGCTTCATCTTCGTCCTCGACAGCACAGAACCGGCTGCCGGTGCCCAGCGCCAGGGGCGGCACTACTTCGCCGGTGTTCCCAAGCGTTCTGGTGGGTAAGCCGTTTGGATCGCGCACGTCTCGACTGGCCGGAACCGCCAGCCGGGGCGCAACGCCCAGGGCGGCAGCGGTCAGGGCGGAATTCTTCAGAAATTGTCGTCGTGATATATACTTAGCCATGATTATACCTCATTGATGGTTTGGCAGTTTATGTGCATTTTGCGTTGTGATCATAATCCCGGCTGTGCAGAGAAGTAAATTTAATCGCCGAGAGTGATCGCCGGGATTTTCAGCAATAATCGGAATTGCCTTACAATAATGCTCTTTTCGAAAAAGTGCAAGACATTTTGTGAAGGGAGCTTCCAGCTCACAGGGCGTTCAAAATGATGAAAGGTTGGAATTGCAGTTGCGGTCGCGCCAATAAGAATGTAAACTTTACATATCAGGTTGAATGGTGTAATTCGTCATCCGAGTCACCGGAATGACTCGCAGAGGCGGGGGCTCTCCCGTACCGCTCTGGCCTGCCCGGCGCTTGACGGACCTGTCCGGCCACCGACGGAGAGGGCAGGATCATTCACTGAGATGTGTTAACAGTCATATAGCAAATATAATGAAAGAGAGAAGGAGGAGCAGGCGTATGCAATTGCATCGGCGTGAGTTTTTGAAAGTCAGTGGAATGGGGGTTGCCGCGTTAAGTTTTCCAGTATTAGCCCGATCGAGAGGTGTTGCGAATCAGGCGACAGGGGCGGCTGGCATTGGAATGTGTGATTGGAATCTGGGGGGCAGTGCGGACCCGGAAATCATCCCGAAGGCAAAGGAGGCCAATCTCCAGGGTATTCAGGTAAGTGTGGGAACCGATCCGCAAAATATCCCCCTGCGGGAAAAGACTGTCCGTGACCGATATCAGAAATTAGGGAGACAATACGGCATTACATTTCATTCGGTGGCAGCAGGCGGGATACTGAATCGCATCCCGCTGGCATCCGAACCGCAGTCAGCTGTGTATGTGGTTGATGCGATTGAAGCGGCCGCCGCATTGGGAGCGAAGAATATTCTGATGGCCTTCTTTGGAAACGGCGAACTGCGCTTAGGTGATTCCATGGGCAATTTCCGGGATCTGGGCGAAGGGAAGTACTCCGTGTACGAGCTGGACACTCAGGCGGTGACCCGGGTCGTGGAGGTGCTGCGACAGATTGTCCCCCGGGCGGAAGATGCAGGCGTTGTATTGGGGCTTGAAAATACCATCACTGCCGGGCAAAATCTGGAAATTATCGACCGGGTTGGCTCTGAGATGGTGCAGGTGTATTATGATGTCGGGAACTCCTGGGGCAATGGCTACAACGTGCCGGAAGAAATTCGTATGCTGGGGAATGACCGTATCTGTGAAGTCCATCTGAAGGATCGGGAAACCAGGATGCTTGGAAGCCCCGAAGGTCAGGTGGATATGCGGCAATGCGCGCAGGCGCTGCAGGATATCGGGTATGATAAATGGTTGGTGCTGGAGACCAGCGGAAGAGAAGGACAATTCATCGAAGATACCCGGGCCAATGTTTCTTTTGTGAAAAGTACCTTCCGGATGGCGTAATCCGGTTTTTCCGGACCGGGGCAATTACCCCATAGCACACAATCTTCGCCCCAGTGCAGCGGCGGAATAGAAAAAACATGGACGAGTGCGGATAAAGCATCAGGATTTCCTGGGCATGATTTCGGGGTCAGCGAAGAAAAGTCTTCGGAGGTGAACAGGCCTGATTCTGCAATCAGCGTATCGATTCCCCGTCTCTGCAGGGTGCTGGAGTATTTCTCAGAACCATGGCGGAATGTATCGGTGGGAACCAATAGTATCGGTGTTATCTTACCAGTCATATATACCTGAATAATTCATAAAAATAGCACATCCCAAGGGGATCTCTTTGCCGGAGGCTTCCCGTTGGGGGAGTCTCTTCGAAGCCTTTGGCAAAGAGATTCCTCCGGGGTAAAGTTCGCGAAGATCGTCCCAATGGGATGCCTTCGGGACAAAGGACGCGAAGAACAGATGAACAATTGGCTCCTGTATCCCGAAAAATATTTGGGAACTATGTTCTGCATATACTCTATGGAAGCCGGGCGCAACAGTTTGTAGATACTTACTGCTTTCTAAATACTCTCAGAACTATAAAAATTTTGCTCTTGACGATTTCTCGGATGGAGAGTAGATTAAATTTAACAATGATGGATAAATGCTAAAATTGCACTGTTGTCTCTGACCACCTAACCCTGATTTGGCAGTTATTTTTTTCGTTCAGTAGTTGTTTGTACTCCTCAGCAGTGTCGTTGCATCCATCAGGGGATATCGCTGTAAAACTCACTGACTCACGACATAAGGAGCAATTGATGTCCCAATTTCGCTGCATCTACTTTGATGTGAAAGAAGGCGGCAGCAGTATGGTTGAAGATGTCCACGCCGCTTCCGAACGAGAGGCGTTTCAGCAGTTCATTCGCAACCGGCATCGAGAGAATTGGACCATTCCCGAGATCTTCTGCCGTTCTTCATTGAAGATTGTCCGGGAGGATTCAAACGACCGATATGTGATTAATGCGTTCGGTGAAATTGTAAAAGAAACCGAATACTTCAATATTGCCGGATAAGTTTCGGTATGTCAGAAAATAATACGTCCCCGGGGATCTGTGTGAACTGCGGTAATCCAGTCATCACGGTTCGTGTTTCCTTCGTATTTCTTCCCATGGAATGAGTGGCTGCAGCCTGTGGCTTTCTCATTGTTCCGTTTTCCAATCCGGATAGTGAATTATCAAAGAGTTCATGTCTTCATGTCCTGATGCTTTCCTCGGCATGTCTCTCAAATTGAGTCATTTTCAGGAGGGACTGGTTTTCAAATGCATATATGCTTATTTTGATCGGACATTTGAATTGAAACAAGGAGTGGCGATGATGAACGAACCAAAGTTGGCTTTCCGAATTTTTCTTGTGCTGTTTTTCCTTACATTTAGTACTGGTATGGCTGCGGAAAAACAAAAGGTTATTCTGGATACGGATCTGGGCGGTGATATTGATGATGCCTTTGCACTGGCATTGGTGCTGACCAGTCCGGAATTCGAGGTACTTGGCATAACACTCGATCACGGATTAACCCGGAAACGAGCCCGGATCGCAGCCCGCATTCTGTATGAAACCGGCATGGAGCATATTCCGATTGCTGTCGGAAGGCAGACTCCGAATGTGGTCGGGCAGGATGAGGAACCTGGAAATTATCAACCCCAGTTCCGGTGGGCCGAAGGCTTTGATGAAATACAACCCATCGAGCAATCGGCACCGGATTTCATCATTGAAAATCTGGACAAGTATCCCGGGGACGTCATTCTGTTTACAGTAGGGCCAGTACCCAATCTGGGAGATATTGTCAAGAAGGATCCTGAGGCTTTGAAATCGGCCAAACGAATTTATTCTATGTTCGGTTCGTTCTACATGGGCTATGGCAGCCATCCGGTCCCGGATGCGGAGTGGAATGTGCGCGCCGATGTGGAATCTGCGAAACTGCTGGCTTCTTCCGGTGCGCCCATTACCTATGCCGGATTGGACATTACCACCTTTGTGACGCTGGAGGAGGAGAATCGAAAAAAAATTGCCATGCGGCATTCTCCTCTCACAGATGCGTTAACGGGGCTGTATACCCTGTGGGGGCGTCAAACACCGGTCCTCTATGATGTGGTTGCCGTCGGCATGGTATTATGGCCGGAGCTGTATCGTACCCGACCGGCTCATGTCAGGGTGATTGATGGCGGGTATACGGTTATTGACGAATCCGGAAGCCCGAATGCTGAAGTGGGGATGTCCATCAATACCGGTGAGTTCATGCGGAGAATTATGACCCGGTACCTGGAACAGAATCTCAGCAGAGAGCCGAAATAGAAATTCAGGTGAGTGGACGAAAATGCATGCAGGGCAATCCGTACCCGTTCGAAACGTATTATATCTGATTTTTCCTGGTTATATTCTCTTGATTTCTTTGCTCGGTGCATGTGGCGCTGGAGAAGCCGGATTACAGAACGATGCCTCCCACTACACCTATCGTATTGTGGAGGAATTTCCACATGATCCGGACGCGTTTACGCAAGGGTTGGTGTACCATGACGGGTACCTGTATGAAGGCACCGGACGCTACGGGGAATCCACCATAAGAAAGGTGGACCTGAATTCAGGGGAAATAATCCAACTGCATCAACTGGAGTCGAGATACTTCGGTGAGGGGATCACAATCATTGGGGAAAAACTCCTGCAGCTCACCTGGAATGCCGGGACAGGCTTTATCTATGATAAAACTGATTTTACTCCCCTGGATACCTTTCGTTATCCCACAGAAGGGTGGGGACTTACCCACGATAATACCCGCCTGATTATGAGCGACGGCTCTGCCGCACTCTACTTCATGGATTCTGAGACATTCCGGATTTTAAATAAAATCACGGTCACCTATAATGGATCACCGGTGGACAGGTTAAATGAACTGGAATATTTCGGGGGTGAGATTTATGCGAATGTATTTCAGACCGAGTATATAGTGAAAATCGATCCCGTCACTGGTGAAGTGACCGGATGGATTCACCTGGAAGGACTTTCCGACCTGTCGGGCCGATCAAATAGCTGGGAAGCGGTATTGAATGGCATCGCGTATGACGCCGAACAAGACCGGCTGTTCGTCACCGGGAAATTGTGGCCCAAACTCTATCACATCGAGTTAGTGGAAGCCCCTTGAGAATTTCGTTGCCTCGCAGCTTTTCCTGCATCAATCGCGCGATATTTCCCGGAATCAGATATTTGTATAGCAGCGAATGTTTAACAAACAGGCAGCAGATACCAAATATTGAAGCCAGCTTACATTTGTTATACATATGATATTCATGCCTGAATATTTTCGCAATGCAGGAAAGAACTTTTTGTTATTCCTTTGCGGTCTTTGTCCCGAAGGGATCCTCCGAAGGAGTCCTTTCCCACAGGGATACCTTCGGCACGGACCGTTGGGGCGCCCTTCGCGATCTTTGTCCCGTCGTCACGGGATCTCTTTGCCGAAGGCCTCGAAGAGACTCCTTCGGAGCATCCCTTCGGGGCGAGGCGTTTTCTAAACAGACTCATGGTTTAATCTTGTTATGTTTTCCATACAGAGAAGGGGATATGGCAGGAATGCGTGATAACAATAACTGGCAAACATGCACTTGATAGTGAGCGAACAGACCGAATGTATGGAGGAGAAAGATATGACAACCACGAACGATTTACTTTCGGCGTTGCAGAAAGCTGCACAACAGGTAACCGGACGAAACATGACTTCCGACGAAATGAACGCCCTGGTGAAAATTTTCAGTTAGGGATCCGGTGCCGATTTTGACCGGGCACTGCATACAATAAGGGAATTCACTCATTTGAGCAGAGAAGAGATCCTCAATAAATCGGCCGAGTCCGAAGACACTGATCAGGCGATGATGGAGCTGGAAGACGTTATTCAAAATTGGCGGCCTCAGACGTAACTGGGTTGAGCAACGGAGGAGTGTCGGCAGCCGGATGCCGCTCTTCTCCGGCCATGCGGGTTGTGTAGAACCGATTATATTTTCAATACCGGTAAATCAAAGCGGATGATGGTGTATACCCGGGAGCAGCGGGTGCTATCATCTCTGCAAGACGACCTGATTGCGGGGTTCTTACTTTCTTAAAAATGAGTGAACGTTTTTCGGATTTTATTATTTTTGGAAACATACTGTCATATTTTTATGCCTATCTCACTAGAATTTGGTTGAAAAATTCAACACTTTAGATCTTCTATAGTTGCTTCCTGGCTGTTTCCCTCCTCTGTGATATTCGCAGCTGCCAGAAAAGAATTCTCCATCCGTTTGAAAATCTCCGAAGGGTCTGTTATCCGAACCACCGTAATTTCTGTAAGGTATGAATTTTGCAATTCATTATAACAATCTTGTGGTAAGTCTGGAGAGCTTACCCCGGTAAAAAATTGCAGTTTGCCACATACACCGACAGCACTTCCTAAGGTATGTGGAACAACCTAATAAACAGAGGAGAGCATCCATGAGTGAGAACTCCAAACCTCAATCTATTTCCCGTCGAAACTTTCTCAAGGGATTCGGTACTGGTTTGGTTGGCAGTTCGCTGTTTCTCCCGCAGATCGGATCGGCACAGAAAGTCGATAATGAGAAAATGAAGGATTTCCTCAGGAATGGGGAACCGATTTCACTAAAAGTCAATGGTAGACAGGTTCGCGCTATTGTGGAACCACGCACAACCCTTGCCAGTCTGCTGCGTAATCAGCTGCAGCTTACCGGGACGAAAATTGTCTGTGACAACGGGCGGTGTGGTGGTTGTACTGTGGTTATGAATGGGAAGGCAGTTTACAGCTGTCATACTCTGGCAATTGATGCGGACGGCACGGAAGTCATGACGGTGGAAGGATTGGTCAACCGGGAGAAACTCCACCCTGTCCAGGAAGCTTTTGTGAAAGAAGACGGCCTGCAATGCGGCTTCTGCACCCCGGGTCAGGTCATGAGTGCGTATGCCTTGCTGGTGGAATATAAACAGCCGACCGTTGAGCAGATCAAGCGGGGGATGTCCGGAAATCTTTGTCGCTGTGCGGCTTATCCGGAGATACTGCAATCGGTGCGCACCGCAGCCGATAAAATGCAATCATAACCACAGCATACCGATGTCAGAACACGTTCAGTCTCACTTGCTGATTTTGACGAGACGCGCTCCTGCTTTTCGTGCAGTCGAAGCGATGAGACGTCATGCTGAAGTTGGCTCGGATGATATCCTGGAAATCTTGTTCCAGGGATATATTTCACTGGCATAACTATAATGACGACATGTAAAATTATAAACTGGAGATAAAGCCATGGCTCGTAAAATTGTAAAATCCAGATTCTTTTTTGAAGAAGGCTATGTGGAGGGAATGGCGGAAGTTCCGGAAAAGGAGGACTATGAGCGGTGGGGACCGGACGCCGAATTGAAACTTATCGGTGAGGAAGTGCCCCGGATAGATGGGTATGAGAAAGTCAGCGGAGACGCCCAATATACCTACGATAAAATCTTACCTCATATGGCCTATGGGAAAATACTTCGGAGTCCTTATCCGCATGCGAGAATTAGGAACATTGACATCCGCAAGGCGAAACAACTCGACGGGGTACTCGATATCATCACCTATCAAAATGCTCCGGAGATAGAGTGGTTTGGCATGAGTTATCTGTTTGACCCTCACCTGCGATTCGAGGGGGATGAAGTGGCGGCCGTTGCTGCGGAAACCGACCAGATTGCCGAGGACGCGCTGGAATTAATCGAGGTGGAGTACGAGGAACTCCCGTTTGTGGTTGATGCGACCAGGGCAATGGAGGACGATGCACCGAAGGTTCATGAATCCGGGAACATCCGGGGAGGAGAGCCCAACACGTATAGTCGGGGTGATATTGAAAAAGGCTTTGCAGAGGCAGATGCGATTGTGGAGGGTACGTACACAACCCAGGTTGAAATTCATAATCCCACGGAATTTCATGGGAGTGTTGCCAATTGGGAAGGAGATAAACTAACGATCTGGGATTCCACACAGGGAGTCTTCAGTGTCCGGAATGGAGTTGCCAATGCATTGAACCTGCCTGCCAGTAAGGTCCGGGTTATCAAAGAATATATGGGTGGGGCATTCGGTTCGAAGCTCTGGGCGGGCAAATATACGGTAATTGCGGCGCTCCTGGCAAAAAATATTAGCCGGCCGGTCAAGGTTGCGGTGGATCGGCGTGGTATGCACCTGGCCACCGGCAATCGCCCGGATGCAGTCATGACTGTAAAGATCGGAGCGAAAAAGGACGGCACTCTGACTGCCATGTCACACAAGGCTCACGGAGCGATGGGGGCATATCCGGCCGGAACAGGATCGAGCACACCGCTCCGCACGATGTTCAAGTGCCCGAATGTTTATGCGGAAGAATACAATGTGTTTATCAATGCGGGGCAGGGGAGACCGTTTCGTGCTCCGGGCCGTCCGCAGGGGCATTTCTCTCTCGATTCATCTATCGATGAGATCGCGGAAGAAATCGGTATGGATCCGCTGGAATTCCGGAAGAAAAATTTTACTGATGTCGATCCTATGTCCGGCCGGCCTTATACCAGTAACAAATTATTGGACGCCTATGAACGGGGCGCTGAAGCCATCGGATGGCACCGGCGGCAGCAGCCTGCCGGATCTGGTGAAGGCACAGTAAAGCGTGGTATAGGAATGGCTACCCAGATCTGGGGAGGTGGCGGAGGACCGCCTGCCTATGCAACCATAAAACTGAACAGAGATGGCAGTGCCCGGGTGATTGCCGGAACCCAGGATCTGGGAACCGGGACGTATACATTTATGGCGCAGGTGGCAGCGGAGGTTCTTGAAATCCCGATGGATAAAGTGGAGGTGGTCCTGGGTGATACCGGTGTGGCGCCGTATTGTGGCGCCAGTGGCGGGAGTACAACAGCGCCTTCCGTTTCACCGGCTGTGCGGGATGCGGCTGAACAGATGAAAGCAAAACTCATGTCCGGTGCGGCGGCGATTCTGGAAGTACCCACGGCTCAACTGGTCTACTCGGAAGGCGTCATTACGGATTCCCAGGAGAGTTCGAATACCCTGGCGATTCAGGATATCGTTCGGCAGATGAATGAACAGGTCCTGGTGACAACCGGCGCCAGAGGGGAGAATCCGGATGGATACGCCATTAATTCTTTCGGCGCCCAGTATGCCGAGGTGGAAGTGGACACGCTGACCGGACAGGTGACAGTTGTGAAAATTGTGGCTGCCCATGACATCGGCCGGGTCCTGAACCGGAAAACACTGGATAATCAGATGCACGGCGGCATGATACAAGGAATCGGGTATGCGCTGATGGAGGAACGCATCCTGGACAGGAATACCGGCAAAATGGTGAATGCGAATCTGGAGGATTACAAGCTGCCGACCATAATGGATATGCCGGAAATGGAAGTTATTATCGTCAGTGACGGTGATCCCCTGATTAGTAATACCGGAGTGAAAGGGGTGGGTGAACCGGCGACTATCCCGACAGCAGCTGCCATTGCCAATGCCGTGTACAACGCTACCGGAATACGCATGAAGAGCCTCCCGATGACGCCGGATAAGGTCTTGAATGCGTTGTATGGGTAAACAGGAAGATGCGAACTCTTTAACAAGAGGATAGAAGAGAATGAAAAATTTTGCATATGTCCGTCCGAAAAGCATCGATGAGGCCAGCACATTATTAAATACACATGCGGAATCGGCTGTGCCATTCGGTGGAGGTACCGATGTGCTTGGGTTATTAAAAGATAAAGTGATTGCCCCTGAGACCGTGGTGAATCTCAAGACGGTGTCCGGGATGAAAAGTATAGAATACTCCGGAAGGAACGGATTACGAATCGGTGCGCTCACTACGGTTGCAGAGATTGCCAACAATCCGGATATTGCAGAAAATTACCCCATTTTAAGCCAGGCGGCGATTGAGATTGCTTCTCCACAGCTCCGCAATGCGGGCACCATTGGAGGGAATTTGTGTCAACGGCCGCGCTGCTGGTATTTTCGCGGGGATTTTCACTGCCTGAAAAAAGGTGGCGACCTGTGCTATGCTTTTGATGGTGAAAACCGGCGCCATTGTATTATCGGCGGTGGGCCGTGTTTTATTGTGCATCCTTCGGATCTGGCAGTGGCTTTGTTGGCGCTGGATGCCAGAGTGACCATCTTTTCCGGCGGAAATACCAGAACCATCTCTCTTAATGAGCTCTATCACCTGCCGGCCGAGGATCCGACGACGGAAATTACCCTCAAACCCGGGGAAATCGTGACTGAGATTCAAGTCCCGAATCTGCCGGAGAACAGCCGGAGCACATATATTAAAATTAAAGAACGCAAGGTGTGGGACTTCGCCGTGGTGAGCGTGGGAGCCGTCCTTCGGAAAAATGGAACTCGCATCCAGTCCGGTCGGGTTGCTTTTGGCGGAGTGGCCCCAATTCCATGGCAGGAGGACGCTTTAAATGAACAGCTCTCAGGATTGGCTGTGAATGATCAGAACCTCGAAAAAGTAGTGCAATCCGCGTTTACCGATGCCTCGCCCCTGGAGAGGAACGGATATAAAGTACCTCTGGTGAGGAACGTTACCCGGCAGGCTCTGAAGGATCTGATGGTATAATCCTGGTGGGAAGTGTCCCCATCTATTGGATGATGAACCTGGAGGATGAGGCTGGTATTTGCCAGCCTCATTATTTAACTGCAAGGCAAGGCTGGTTTAAAGAATATGAAAGATATATACACCAAATTATCGGAACTACTTGCACAAGGTGAAAAGGGGGTGCTGGTCACCATTACCGAGGTTGCCGGGTCTTCTCCCAGACATACCGGAAGCAAAATGATTGTGCGTCCGGGTGGTGAAATCTTTGGAACCATTGGTGGCGGTAAACTGGAGGCTCAGGCCATCGAAGACGCCGGGCGTCTCCTGAATAACGGACTCTCCCTGGTACAGGTGGAGAAAAAGACCTATAAATTGAACGAAGAAGAAGGGATGCTGTGCGGGGGCCAGGCAGAGGTGATTTTTGAACCCTTTGGTAATGAAGACCACATGGCGATCTTTGGAGCGGGCCATATAGCACATGCACTCGCTCCGCTGGGCAAGAAGGCAGGTTTTCGTGTCTCTGTGATGGATAATCGTCCGGAATATGCAAATCGTGAGCGGTTTCCGGATGTGGATGACGTAACAGCCGATGAGTATGGGGAATTGCTGCAGAACGTTCCCTGCCATGATAATCTCTATGTGGTGATTGTCACCCACGGCCATCACCATGATGAGGAAGTGCTGGAATATTGTATTCAACAGCCGCATGCCTATATTGGAATGATTGGGAGTACGAACAAGTCACGCACTGTTCTGAGGCATCTGGAAGAGAAGGGCATCAGGAGCGCACTGCTCGATCAGGTGCATTCACCGGTCGGATTGAATATCGGAGCCGAATCACCATTCGAGATCGCCGTCAGTATACTTTCCGAAATCATTGCGGTCCGACAGGGTGTGGAGGTAGACTCCCTCTCTATGGCGCTGTAACGCTAGCCGGGGGACTTGGGGAGTCCACCCTCCGATCTGATTACCGGGAAAAATGAGTACACGAAATTTGTCATTGTTATCATCGTCTTCATGATATCGGCATAGAAAGGCAAGCTATACTCGATAGTATGAGGTTCTCGAATCGTTACGTGTGGAACTATGTATAACTTCGGCAAACGGGCCAATTGCTTGCACGAGAGCAACAGAAAACTTATCCTCCACCAGATGTCCGCGATGATTCTGGCGGGTGGCGAGTCCAGACGATTTGGAGCTCCCAAGGTGTTACAATCATTTTGTGACGCACCGTTTTTATCCAGGATCGTCGATGCGCTGGTGGCCAGTGGACTTCAGCAGATACATCTTGTTCTGGGGCATAAGGCGGAAAAATTTCGCCGGAAATTACCCGCGACTAAACCCCTGCATATTGTAAAGAATCGGGACTATAAATACGGTCAGTTTTCCTCGATTCAGACCGGCGTCAAAGCATTGGATGACCAGACTCTGGGTGTGCTTTCCTGTCTGATAGATCAACCCCATATTCTGCCCTATACCTATCATGCGGTTATCATGAATGCCTGCAGCTCCCCGAAGAATATCATCATACCCACCTATGAATCCAGAGGGGGTCATCCGGTATATATCCCCCGCGCATTATTCTCTGAGATCATTGCAAGCCCACCCTCGTCCACTCTTCGTGAGATCTTTGATACCCATTCGGATAAAATTCTCCGGGTTGAAATCAACGATCCGGGGCTCATTGAGGATATTGATACCAGGAATGATCTGCGCAGAATTGAAACACTGTATGCCAGTATGACGTGAGATTAACACCTCCTCGCTACTTATTATAGCAGAATTGAACTGATTACAATTGATCCTGGCAAAATTTTTTCCTGGGTTGAGCAGAAAATCGCCGCCTGCCTCGCTTGGGGCAAAACGCTTCCGAATACAACATCCTCTCAGCACAGCCTTGTTTACCGGGCCGTTTTTCCCGTAAAGATGGATGATTGTAGCAAAGATAAGACGTGCCGGTTGCGTTGAAGAAACGCAGTCTGTGAGGAAGATCCGGACCATCCTGTGATTTTTTCCGGGGGAATACCGATGAATCGGAGCAGCCAATTCATGCCCGGTTCCATAAAATATCGCCAGATAAAATCATTCACCGTGCTTATATTTGTTGAATTTTAGCAGCGGTAAGGTTGAATGAGGGAGAGTCAGGCATGCAGCAGCTTGGTTTCATTATTCAAACGGTCGGTCCCGTTTTTCTGATTATTGCGTTAGGGTATCTGCTGAGAAAATTAGGATTCATCAACCAGACCTTCATCACCATCTCGTCACGACTTGTTTTTAATGTTTCGCTGCCGGTACTCATATTCATGGAATTAATTGAATTAGATATCGGCACGGCGTTCCCTGCCGGACAAATCGGCTATATTTATATAAGCACTCTTATCTTTTTTGCTGTGCTCTGGATAGCGGCCCGCCCATTTATCCCGGAGGGCAGAGATCTCGGGGTGTTCATTCAGGGGAGTTTTCGAAGTAACTTTGCCATTGTTGGGCTGGCTGTGATCTCGAACGTGTTCGGAAAAGAAGGGCTCGCCAGGGGTTCACTAGTGTTGGGAAGTATCATACCGCTCTACAATACGCTGGCAGTCATTGCACTCACTGTCCCCAAAAACCAGGGAGCACGAATTTCCGTCGGGCACACGATTTTCGAAGTAATAAAAAATCCTTTAATTTTAGGCGCATTATTTGCCCTCCCTTTTGCATACTCCAGTATTTCTCTCCCCCAGCTTCTTCGAACGACTGGTGAATATCTTGCTGACATAGCCCTACCTATTGCACTGATTGGCATAGGAGGGACCCTTCATATTCGGGAGATTACGAAAGTCTCATCGGCTGCAATATTTGCGATGATATTGAAAACAGTTCTTTCACCCTTGCTGCTCACCTACGGGGCATTTGTATTTGGCGTGCGGGGACTCAGTTTGGGAGTCTTTTTTATCCTGTTCGGTTCGCCAACTGCCATTGCCAGCTTTATTATGGCCGAAGCCATGGATTGTAACAGCAAACTGGCAGGGCATATTGTCCTCCTCAGTACATTAGCGTCCATTCTCACCATATCCACAGGATTATTTATTCTGCTCAAATCCGGTCTTATCAGGGTGGGTTGATCGATGAGTCCATCAGGGGATTAGACTCCGGCTGCGCGAAAGGCGGAAATATAACGTCCTGGGAGGAATATGGGTGGGTTGAATGGGAACCGCTCAGGAAGAGTTCGCTCAGGATAAGTCCCGATTTAATATGCTGGTTTTGAAACCTGCCCTGTCAAAAAATGAAGATTCCCCTGAATCTGCCGATAATGATACTAGCTATAAGGTGCAGTTCATACGCAGGCAAATTTTCATTGCGTTTGGCACTCTGTTTCCCGGTGGTTCAGGAAAGAGACAGCAAACAGATGATCAAAAATCATATGCGGCTTCAAATGACGGAACAAATTATAATGACAATATCTGGCCCTCTCTGTTTGAGGGTATAATATCCGGAGGAGCTCTTACAAATGCTAAAAGACCCGGGGATCCGCACAAAGATCATTGGTATTTTTGCTCTGATTTTTACAGTGGCGATATTTTTTAATTTTTATTTATCCATACAAGAACAGAACAAACAGGCACTGCAGATGGCGGTCCGGCAGTCGGAACAACTGGCCATGTCTCTTCAAAAGGTCAAAGACATGCGCAACGCGAACATTGATCTGTTTTCGGGAGGCCATGAAGGGGTGGATGAGATGACAGTGGGGAAGGATCTGGCCAGGGAATTCGATTTTGAATTCAAGGTGCCGACTTACGAACCGCTGAATCCGGAGCAACGGGCGGATGCGACTGAGCGCGACCTCCTTGACAAGTTGCAGCAGCATAACCTCGCCACTACCTGGAAAATTTATAAAAGTGAAGAGCAATTGCGATTTATGCGTGCCATCCGAATGGATGAAGCCTGCCTGACATGTCATGGCCTGGATGGAGTGGGCGAGGGCGATCTATACGGGGCATACGAATTTATTATTCCGCTGAATGATGTGTACAATACGTTATCATTTGCAACTATCTTTGATCCAAGTACTATTTTGTTGGTCGGCATCATTCTAATAGGAATCGTTATCTTATATTTCCTGATTGCCCGGTATGTCACGAATCCCATCGAGGCAATTATCAGTATGTTATCCAATGCGACTGAACAAACTGCCTCTTCTTCGGAGCAGGTGAAGGTTGCGAGCCAGCAGTTAGCCGAAGGAACCACCCAGCAGGCCGCCTCCATTGAGGAGACCAGTGCCAGCATAGAGGAACTGGTGGCCATGACCCATCGTAATGCGGAAGGTGCCAAACAGGCAAATGTGCTGGCGAAAAATACCGGAGAATCCGTGGAAGAGGGAAGCGAACAGATGGATCAGATGCTGGCAGCGATTGAAGATGTGAAAAGTTCTTCCGAAGAGACGGCGCGCATCATTAAAACCATCGATGAGATTGCCTTTCAAACCAATCTGCTGGCATTAAATGCGGCCGTGGAAGCCGCCCGGGCCGGAGAGGCCGGACAGGGTTTCGCCGTAGTGGCGGATGAAGTGCGCAGTCTGGCCCAGCGGACTACAGAAGCCGCGAAAACAACTACCCAGCTTATTGATTCCTCCCGGGAAAGTGCTGAAAAAAGTGCTATGATCGTACAAACAGTCGCGGCCACCCTAAAAACCATCAGTGAAAAAGCCAACGAAGTGAAGGAACTGGTTGAGGAAATCAGCACAGCATCGGACGAACAAAATCAAGCATTAAGCCAGATTAACGTAGCCGTTAATGAGGTGGAACAAGTCACACAGCAATCTGCAGCAAGCGCCGAAGAATCTGCCGCGGCGTCAGACGAACTCACAAAACAAACCCAGGCCCTGAGCAAAAGCGTGAATGAGCTACTGTACATCATTCATGGGAAGTCCGATGGCATAATACAAAAAATATCCTCCTTGAGTCAGTCCAACGAAAATATCCGGTTAAAAGAGCGGTATGCTTACTCCCACCAGAAGAAACCGGATTTCAAATCCTCCGAAGAAATGATTCCCCTCGATGACGATCCGGATGGCAAATCAAAGAATAACGGGGGCAACCAAAAAGGATTCGATTTTTCTGATAGGGACAGGGATGTGGAGGATGATTTCATATTCTAAATCGTAGTCCTGAGTGGCGGCTTCTCAGACCTGGAGGAACACCTTATCCGGAACGAATCAATATGTTCTTTTCCCGGTTGGAGGGTGTCGCCACAGAAACGGTGTTCATGGAACCGGTCAATGCGATCTTTCACCCTTTTATTGCAGGAATTTTGCCGGCTACGATCCTGATTATCGTGGTAAGCTTGCTGAACCAGAAGCCGGATCAAAAGGTCCTGCTGGAGTACGAAAGATAGCAGTGTATAAATTGGATTGTTTCCCGGCATGCCGTACTCTCTGCTGGAATAATACCAACACAATCCGTAATTTCACCTGAACATGAATTGTCTATTTCCACTCGAAATCCATAAATATGAGAGCGTTTAAGAACAAGAGCCTGATACAAAATGTTGACGTAACTTATATTTATTACAAGTATGAATTATATACAAAATTTATTTTGGTACACGGAAATATATTTCTCAGTTTTTCTTGGCGGTCTTGGCAATTTTGCCCCGTCCCGCTCCGAAGGAGTCTTCTTCGAGGAAGGTCCGTGCCGAAGGCATCCCTGTGGGAAAGGACTCCCCCAACGGGATCCCTTGGGACTTTGGAGGATCTCTTCGAGGCGAGGCGTGTTCTGAATAGACTCAAATATCGATCCCCTCTTATGAGGACTCTTTAATTAGTAAGTAGATGGAGGTGCACTATGGCTTCACTGGAATTAACGATCCCCTCGTTTCAAAATGGCAGCCCTATCCCGGATGAATTTGCGTTCTGCAATCCTGCGGAAGAAGGCTATGTAACCATGGGGCCGAATAAAAATCCGCATTTGCAATGGAGCAATATGCCGGAGGGGACGAAATCACTGACTCTCATCTGCGTCGATCCGGATGCACCGACTGTTCCGGATGATGTCAATCAGGAAGGGAAGAGTGTCCCGAAGGAGCTCCCCCGAACGGACTTTTACCACTGGGTGTTAGTCGATATCTCTCCGGGAGTAACAGAAATACCCGCGGGCGAGGTGTGTGAAGGCATCACCCCGGGCGGGAAAGAGGCCGGACAAATCAAATATGGCATCCAGGGATTGAATAACTACACCGAATGGTTTGCTGAGGACGAGGATATGGCCGGTGAATACGGCGGCTACGACGGCCCCTGTCCCCCCTGGAATGACGAGCGGATACACCGATATTATTTTCGCCTGTATGCGTTGGATGTTCCTTCACTTGATCTTGCCAATGAGTTCGGCGGCCCCGAAGCGATCCAGGCTATGGAAGGACATATTCTGGATCAGGCGGAATGGATGGGGACATATACGTTGAATAAAAAGTTACGATAACACACACCTCCTGTCTCCGGCGGTGAGCAGGTCTTTGTTGCAATCGGGGAAGAGGGGAAAACTCCGGATAAGTTGACAGGCAAAGCCCGACGGTCTGCCTGCAAGCTCAGATATTTTTCTTCTTCACCCCGGGATTTATCCCGGGGGTTCTGGGAAAACAGTCCCTCCATTGAACCGTTTTAACGGTTTTCCTGAGTTGA
>CAYPST010000033.1:0-36887 GCA_964413425.1 uncultured bacterium | reverse complement strand
AGAAGTAATTATAATGGCCTCGCCAGGATGGCTTTCTCTAACAACTCCCCGGTTTTGCCCTCAATAGTCTCATACTCAATATGCACTAAATAAATACCGATAGGGAGCGAGTTATCCCTGCCGTTTGTTCCGTCCCAGGTCCAGACAGAAATGACAGGGGCACTCTGATCCTGTATCAGGCTGCGTACCAGCCGGCCGGCCATATCATAGATGTGGATGGTCACATACTGCAGGCCGGCCTGTCCCTGGTATCTTACCTGCAGGAAGTCCGCAATTCCGTCACCGTCCGGTGAGAAGAGAGCGGGTGTGATGGTCCACTCCCGGGCTGTGGTATCAGTGTCGCTGTACAGGCTGTTGGGCTTTCCCGGGGTGGCGCCCTCTCCGGATAATGAGACTTGCCAGTTGGCCGGGGAATGATCTCCTGTCTCCAGATGAAAACGCTCGTATGATCTCCCCTGCTGGGGGGACCAGGCCTCGGAATAGGTCAGAGAATCCATGAGGTGACCGTACCGATCCCGCAGAAGAATGGTGCCGCCGGTATTGGGGAGCGGAGGCCAGGAGGAGGGATGGAATTGCTGTACATCCGTATTTGTTAACGAATCTTCCGAGAGCAGAAAGTAGGCTTTCGGGGGAATTGTAATATCGCTGTTCAGAATCGCGGTTCGATTGTTAATCTGCAGCTGCCACCGGTCAAGGGGAATGTGATACCCGGATACGTTCACACACTCAATAAATTCATGCGGGTAAAATTCCGAGGGATCGGGGAGAAATTCATTGAAGAGAAGCGATTGCCGGGGGAACGGTACCCAGATGGAGGATGTATCTGTGAATTCCGTGGATTGATGATCCAGTAAGAGCAGCAGATTATGATCGCCCGGTGATGCCGGAGCACGCAGCTCGGCCGAAAATCGGAGCGAATCCCCCGGGGTCATCTGCCGGAAGCGGATCGTTTTCTGATACTCGTCTTCTGCCAGTGCTCCGTCTTTATCTTCGTCGAGTCCGAGGATAAACTCCGGGATAATCGTTGAATCCAGGGAGGTGTTGATAATATCGTATGCGACGGAAAACGGTTCCCCGGGGGGAACGGACTGTATGGAGTCTGCACGGGCAACCGCAAGGAGGTGGTTCCCTGCGGCCCTGATGGAATTCGGGTGTCCCGGAGTCGCGCCGGCACCCGCAGTTGAGCTCCCCCAGTTGCGGCTGTTTTGAGTGGAAGCGCTGACACTTTTTCTTTCCAGCGAGATCCCGACCTCCCCGCCCCACCGGCTGGTGTAGTGAAACTCATCCATGGGAACATGTCTGCCATCCAGCACTCGAACCGAGTCGGCCCCGTTATTGAAGATGGGAAAGCGATCAATGGGCTCCAGGGGAAAATCCGCATCGGGATACGATTGCAGCACCGACGAATCCGCGGCAAGCACGATGTAGTCCCCGGAATAATAGAGGCGTTTGTCCGTTCTTGCAACCGTGCCCGCATGGCCCTGATCCCGGAGGACAAATCCCCGGAGGTCAAGAGAATCGATCACCACCAGAATCTCGATCCATTCCGGTTCGCCCGGTTCCGGTCGATACATGATTTCATTAATCCGCACACTATGCTCCAGATAGCCCACCAAGATATTCGTCGCCATAATATTATTTCCTGGATCGTTGTCATCTCCGCCCTCTATCAGACCGGCAATCCGATGAGAGCCTCCCGGAAGTCCCTCCACCGGAATAGTGTGTAGAATACTGTCTCCCGGAGAAAGCGGTCCGCCGGATTCTGAGGCCAGGAACTCCTTCGGATGCAGTGTCTGGTCTTCATTCTGATCCCGGAAGAGCGTAAACACATAGTCAGCGATGGGTTCCATTCCCATATTGACAATATGCGCAGTCAGGGAGATGCTTTCTCCGGGATCGGCGGTCCGGGGGCCCCGAAGTTGAGTGATCGCCAGGTCGTAATCAGCAGGAGCGATGCTGTTGCGGCGTCCGGGAGTGGCTCCGGCAGGATCCAGGGAACTGCTCCAGTTCGATGCCTGAATACCCGAAAGAAACGGAACCCGGCGTTCCAGGCTGACACCATCACTTCCACCCTGGCCGGCGGCGTATACCACCGAATCAATCAGTGCCCCGGCGGCATCTCTGAGATACAGGTGATCGCCGGAATTATTGAGCACAGGAAATGCGTCGGGAACATACACCGTTGATGGATCGTAGTCGTAAGCTCCCAGCGATGAAGTTTCCGACACCATCAGAAACTCTTCCGGAGATAGGATGAGATCGGTATCAATGACCGTTTGAACGGAAGAAAGATCTCCGAACTGCCAGGCATATACATTCAGCGGAGAAGAACTAACATTATACAGTTCAATCCATTCGGGATCCCCGGTATGCGGATCATACATGATTTCGTTGATGACCACGGAATGAATAGGGTATCGTACCGGCAGCTCCCAGATAACGGAATCATTGGCGGTCTCCTCATCTCCGGGGAACTCCAGTGTAGCCAGCATGTGATGAATACCGCTGGGTAGATGGAGTTGACAGGCAATGCGAACCGAATCTCCGGGGAGGAGAGGCGGGATTTGGACGGTGCGCAGGATCTCAGACTCGGTAAATATGGAATCCTGATTGCGGTCACGATAGACCGTGACCCGGGCCTCATCCGAAGGCTGTAATCCCACATTCTGAACAGGAATGAATGTTTCCAGCAGAGTGTCAGAACGAGCAGGCACCGGAGACCAGCCGGGAGCCGCCGTTATGGCAAGATCGAGAGTATGCGGGGTGACGGAATTCCGGCGCCCCGGCGTTCCGTGCAGCAGAAGGCTGTTTCCCCAGTTCACCGGGGTGTCGGGGCCCTCCGGCAGGATCTTCTCATCGGAATAGCCGTCCGGATTGTCGGTGCTGTAGGTGTACTCAGAGATGGGAATGGAGTCCGCATTCAGCAGACGAAGGGTATGACCGGCTGAATTGGGCAGAGTCAGCTTGACACCGAACCGGGGGATGGTGTCCGGTATGATGTCATCGAAAAACCGGGGAAAAGACGCCCAGTACGGTTCATCGTGGATGACCGCATAAGTCTGTGGAGGGATGAGCCAGGGATTATCGATCTGCAGGCTGTCGGGCGGCAAACTGAGGGCGTGCACTCCGCTTGCCGACTGAAACATATAGTTATGTATCGAGTGATTCGAATCGGAAGCGTTATAGATTTCCACCCATTCCCGGGTGTTCTCGTCTCCGGCGGGATTGAACATCACCTCGGTGATGGTGATTTGTGCCCGTGCCGGATGCATGGAATACATCAAGCTGAAAAGACAAAACAGAATGTATGTTGTATTTAAAAGCAGCGAGTGCGCCTGTCGATAAGGGGTGGACACGATAACAAACTCCTTTCCGTGTGCGGGACGGAGCCGGAATACGAGATGTCAGGGGATTATTGAGGAGCGTTGCGGTAAAATCGCTGTACTTTATGGAATTGCCGAGTATAACTTCTTCCAGCGATGAGAAACCAGAGGTATGATTGGTAACTCAATTTAATATACTACTTGCAGGTGAATTTGGAAAACCCGAAACTTGCCGGGGACTTGAGAAAATGCAACACCGGAATACACCGAAAGACACTGAGAATAGGTCACTCGCCACGCAGATTTGCCCGCATCCTATGTCTTTTTCACATATGAATCTATTTAGAAAACGCTCCAAGGGAGAGCCTCTGGCTCAAAGAACGCAAAGAAAATATCAATTATATCTACCTGAACACCGTAATATATTTTGAATAGGTGCTATATCCATAACAAACATAAGCACATTTAGGTATCCTATATTGTGCTCGTGTTTTCTAAACACTCTCTTTACTATCAGTTTATATTAATTGATTGCCACCTGTCACCCACACATCCTTAATTCTGGCAACAAAGTCCGGAGCCTGGAACAGCAAGATCATGCACCAGGCTTGAACCAATCAATGCACCTCTGCCCTGCAATATACTTGAGCAAGTAGAAATCGCTCTACCTTTAATCCCAATGAGAAGCTGACCACCTATTTATTTGGGGGGGGTTGGCAAAATCTGCGGTTATCTGTTGTTTCTGTGTCCATCTGTGTGCTATTTTTTGTCATCGATTGAGTGCAGAACATTCATCAGCGAGGTGCCCATGCTACTGGCCATTGATATCGGCAATACGAATTCGGTGTTCGGGATTTACCGGGATTCCACCCTGCTCACCCGCTGGCGGTTGAGTTCCGGGTTGACTCGCACGGTGGATGAATCGTGGATTACCATCAAATTGCTCTGTCAGGAAGGGGAAGTGCAGCCGGAGGATCTGGATGATGTGATCATCGGCTCGGTGGTGCCGAACGTGGGGAGCGTGTTTTCCACCATGACACGAAAATACCTCCGGATTGATCCCATTATCGTGGATGCTTCCCTGCCCATTGATCTGGAGATCCGGTACAAAGATCCCCGCCAGGTGGGGGCCGACCGGATCTGCAATGCAGTGGCGGGGAAGCACCTGTATCAGGTGCCCCAGGTCATCCTGGACTTCGGGACCGCCACCACTTTTGACGTGCTCGACGGGTCCGGCGCCTATCTGGGCGGCACCATTATGCCGGGACTGGAGATCTCCGCCCGAGATCTCTTCACCAAGGCGGCGAAATTATTCAAGGTGGAACTCATCTTTCCGGATCACATCATCGGCACCACCACCGAGGAGAGTATGCAGGCGGGAATCCTGTACGGGGCGGTGGATGCGATTAACGGAGTGTTATCGCGAATCAAACGGGAACTGGACACCGAGAAAATGGACGTGATTATCACCGGCGGCATGGGGCAGTTTATGAGCGAACGCATAGAGGCTGTGACGGATTTTAACCCGGATCTGACCCTGGAGGGATTGCGGTTGATTTTTGAGCAGCTCGGTGGGTGAGTGTTTGGATTGGTAAGCGGATTAGTTCAAAAACTTAAAAACTAGCACGCAAAGGTCGCCCCAACGGGATCCCTTCCGGGACAGAGACAATTCGCAAAGCACGCAAAGAAAGAATAAAAAAATACTCTCTTCTCTCAGGAGAAACTTGGGTTTGTATATTCTATGGATGAGACCACTATAGAAACCACTGCCTGCCCCGACACGTCGGGGAATGAACACGAATTGAAAACGCATAGTGAGGAGGAAAAGAGGAATGAGTAAAGAGTGCCTGGCAGCCACAGATTGACGCAGATAAACACCGAGACATATCCTCCTGCCTCTTGCCCACTGCTTACTGCCTACTGTCTTTCATATCTGCGTGCTATTTATCAGGAATTATTCCCGTTATCATCCTGCGACGTAAAGACATCCAGCCATTCCTCGATTTCCGCCTGGCTGAGATTCTCCATTTGAAATTTTTTCGGGGGTCGGCCTTTTTTGCCACCGGGATTTTTGAGAATCAGGTTCTTGAACTGCTCCGGAGGCACGGTATCACACCCGGTCCGGCGCACCCGGGAAAGAATGTTCCGGTCCCGGGTCACTATTGTGACAGACGGATTTCGCAGCTTCTCTGCTTCGGCGATGATATAGTCATCGGCGGTTTTGACGCTCCCGGTGTACACGATAACGGGCTGCCCGCTGTCCTGAAAGTCGTCGAAGGCATCGGGAACCGACCGGGAATCGTAGACGATGGTGGCCCTGACATTGGCAGTTCTTGTATAGAGATTGACCAACGTTTCAAGTTCTTGTCTGGCGCGTTTCACATCTTCCTGCAGTACTTCCTCCAGAGAAGGAATTTCGTGAAGCACATTGTAGCCGTCGATGATATAATGCCGGGACATTATGACACCTCCTCGAGAATGGCGAGAAACCGGTCCATATCCGCCCGGGTATTATAAAAATGCGGAGAAACCCGAAGAGCGCCCTCCCGGTAGGATATGGTGACTTTCTTCCTGGATAACGCCCTGAAGATGTGTCTGTTTTTCTGGGCATCACCGCATGAAAATAAGAGTATTCCGGCGCGTTCGTGATCCGCAAATGGCGTCCTGATTTCGCATGCCCTTTTCTGCAGTTCGTCCCGCAGATATCCGGTGATCTTGAGAATGTGCTGTTCGATATTATGCGCGCCCGCTTCCTGCAGCACTTGAATGGCCGCATGCATGCCGTACACACCGATAGTGTTGGGAGTGGCCAATTCAAATCGCTCTGCGGTGGGATTCAGCTGCTGGTTGTATTCGTGAAAATGAAAGGGATTCTGAACGCTCAGCCACCCCAGGTAGGCTGGTTCCAGCCGTTCCTGGAGGGATTCGGACAGATACAGAAATCCGGTGCCTCTGGGGGACATTAGCCACTTATGGCCGCCGCTGGCCAGGGCATCACATTGCATGCGGTGTACATTTAGCGGTATCGCCCCCAGGCCCTGGATGGCATCGACAATAAACAGGATATCGTTGGCTTTGCAGTAGTCGCTCACCGCCTTCAGGTCGGCACGGTACCCATTTAAATATTGTACAAAGGAAAGTGAGATTAAGCGGGTTCGGCTGGTTGTGTGTGCGGCAAAATCCTCTACAGTGATCTTCCCGTTGGTTGGCGGAAGGTGCTTAATCGTCACGCCGTGTCGCTTCAGGTTCAGAAACGGATAGACGTTCGCGGGGAACTCCATCGCGCTGAGCAGGATTTCATCACCCTCTGACCAGGATAATCCGCTGGCAATGATGTTTAAGCCATGGGTGGTGTTGGCGGTGAGCGCAACGCGGTCCGGGTCGGTCCCGATGAAGTTGGCCAGAGCTGCCCGGAGCGCTGAAATTTCTCGTTGATCGCGCTTAAAATCACTGATTCGCCCCCGGGCTCTCTCAGAGAGATATCGGCGTATCGCTTCTTCCACTCGCAGTGAGAGCGGAGAGCTTGCCGCATGGTTGAAATAAAGTTGTTCAGTTACGAAAGGGAATAATTCCCGGGCTGCTTCCAATTCCATAGGCCCATAATGTAGAGAAAGACAGGTATATTTTCCAGCGGCGGATCAGGGACAATTGAGCGCTCCCGGAATTCGTCGCTTCCAGGCTGGCAGGGATTATCCGTTGCAACACCCGAATTTAGTTGCGATATTTGAAATACCGGTATCTGAGGTATTGCATGGGTTCGCAGAACTGCAAAACGTGTCAAGGCATTCAAATTTACGGGATCACAAAGTGTTCCCGGAGACGGGTATGAGATGCCGGGAGGATGAGCAAACATCCGAATTCAGGAAACGAACTTGCGAAAAAATTCTTAGAGTATGAGAGTGTTTAAAAAACAGGTGGAAGTTATACAATTTTTGAATGGGTATATAAGCAGTTGGCAGTCAGCAATGGGCAAAGTTGAATATCAAGGTTCAAATTCTCAGTGTCTTTCAGTGTGTTTCGGTGTTTCATTTCTTTATTATTTTTTTAAACAGACGCCGTATAATAAGAATAATGTTTGAACTCACGGGAGCACTGCTGTGGGAATAAAAGGCACACTAATCGGGGCCGGTCTCGGGTGGGTGCTGGGCGGACCGATTGGCGCGATTTTAGGCGGGATGGTCGGCAGCCAGTTTGAAGGAGCGGGCAGTTCGCTCTTCGACAGCACCGGTCGCCAGCAAAATAAAATGGGTGATATGATGGCAAGCCTGCTGGTCCTGTTCGGGTATGTTACCAAAGCGGATGGCCGCGTTCTGTCGTCGGAAGTCCAATATGTGAAACAGTTTCTGGTGGAGAATTTTGGAACCTCCTTTACGCAGGATATGATGGAGATGTATAAGGACATTGTCCGGCAGGAGTATCCCATTGAGCCGGTCTGCCGACAAATCCGGAGTCATGTTCCCTATCACGAGCGACTGGAGCTGCTGCACCTGCTCTATGGAGTTGCCAGATCAGATGGTGACTTGAATCAGGCGGAACTTCGCGCCATTGAAGAAGTAGCGGATGCCATGGGGATTCAGCCCCAGGATCAGCGAAGTATTCGAGCCATGTTTACCGGCAATGGATCCCGTACCGGCAGGAGTCGGCAATCGGCCTCCGCAGTTGAGAGAAATTCCTATGATATTCTTGGACTGGACCGGCACTCATCCGATGAAGAGGTGAAAGAAGCCTATCGCAGGATGGCGCGTAAATATCATCCGGATAAAGTGTCTCATCTGGGAGAAGAGTTCACTGCGCTGGCAGAGGAAAAATTTAAAGCCATCAATGATGCGTATCAGAAAATTAAACAGGAGCGTGGCCTGTAAATTTCTCTTCGGAATAGATCGGATAGTTTCACCGGAGAGGGACCCCTTGCTGATTGAGCGCACCTCCTAATCGAACAATGGACATGACAGCCGAACAGAACTGAGTGGACGCGCCGGGTGCGTTCAAAGACCGATGCCCCCACAATCTCTGGTACGAAGGGGCAGATTGCATGATTATTTCTAACGACAGAGCGGATGAATGGACGGCCCGGTAACTCATCGGATGACCAACGCTCCATGGAATGCCGGCTTATTGCTGGTGATTGTGTGGAGTCTGCTCATGGGGTGCAGTGTGCGATCCCTTGCCATGAAGAATATGGCCGGATCGTTTGATAATGCACTATCTGTGTATGCCTCGGAGAATGATCCGGAGTTGGTGAAAGAGGCGATGCCGGCCACCTTGAAGATGATCGAGGTGTTGCTGGCGAGTGCCCCGGAAAATCCCGAATTATTGACCACGGCGTCCAGCGCTTTCACCATGTATACTCATGCCTTTCTCATGGAAGAGGCAGATCGCGTTGAGGAGACGGATCTGGCCCGGGCACGCGCATTGAGGAAACGCAGTAAGGATCTCTATCTGCGGGCCAGAGATTACGGACTGCAGGCATTGGAAGTGCGCTATTCCGGATTCCGAACCGGCTTGCGTGAGAATCCCGAACAAGCGTTACAGCAGGTGAACGAGCAGGATGTGCCCTTACTCTATTGGACAGCGGCGGCCTGGGGGAGTGCGGTTGGCATCGATGCGCAAGATTACTCATTACTCATGGACCTGCCGGTCATTGAAAAAATGATCCGGCGGGCGCTTGAATTGAACGAATCCTGGTCTGACGGCCGCCTGCATGAGTTCATGATTTCATTCGAGGCCGGCCAGGCCGGAATGGGGGGATCGATTGAGGCGGCAGAGAACCACTTTCAAAGAGCGCTGGAACTCAACCAGGGGAGGTCCGCCGGTACCTATGTGACAGCCGCGGAAGCGCTCGCCGTTCGAACACAAGACCGACCACGATTCCAGGACTTGTTACATAAAGCCCTGGCCATTGATGTCGATACATATCCGGAGATGCGACTGGCGAATATTCTCGCTCAGGAACGCGCCCGGTGGTTACTGGATCATATGAATGAGTATTTTTACTAATCTTGTGAAAAAATTAGAAACCACGAATTGACACAAATTCTCACGAATGAACCGAAAATTACGAACGAAAAATAAACGCTACAGGAAAAGAATTATAGCATTTGAGTATTAACCATAGCATAAAACCACTGAAATCTTGTCTAATGCATTGAGAGAGAACTTATATAAATGTAGAAGAGCATTTAGGTGGGATACTGTCTTATTTTTTTAGAAACTGTTAGAAAAATGAACGAGGAGGACATAATCGGGAGGGGCATGAGAGGATGACTACCGGGTTTTTCCTGCAGAAAGTTTACCGGTTCATTTGGCAAGTGGCCCTGCTGCTGGTCGTGGTGTTTGTTCTGCCGCCCCGGACAGGAGCGCAAGACCCGGTGGTGATAAAAATAGCAACGCTGGCACCGAAGGGCACCGGCTATTATCAGGTGCTCCAGGATATTGCCGCGGATTGGGAAACTCTTACTGATGGAGCGGTGGTTACCCGCTTGTATCCCAGTGGAGTAATAGGCGATGAGCGGGATGTCATACGGAAGATGCGGATTGATCAGATACAGGCAGGAGCGGTGAGTACAAAAGGCCTTCATATGGTTGATGAAAGTGTGTACGGGCTGAATTACCCGATGATGGTGCAATCCTGGGAGGAGATGGACTGGCTTCGGGCCCGGCTCGCAGACCATATCGAAGAGAAGATCCGGCAAAAGGGCTTTGAATTGTTATTCTGGGCCGATGTCGGATGGGTGTATTTTTTCTCCACCAAACCCATCCAGAAACCGGAAGATGTGAAAAACCTGAGGCTGTTTACCCGGGCTACGGATTTCGATGATTTGCAGCTCTGGAAGCAGGGGGGATTCAATCCGGTGCCACTGACGACCAATGATGTGCTGCCGGGGTTACAGACGGGGCTCATTAATGTGGTCCAGGCTCCGGCTTTTCTTGCGCTTTCCTCGCAGTGGTTCGGTGTGGCGAATCATATGTTGGAATTGCGATGGGCAGCGCTTTCCGGTGGCCTTCTGATTACCAGACGAGCCTGGAACAGAATCCCGGAAGAATATCGAACGGCCCTGAGAAAATCTGCAGAACAGCACAGCCGGGTGGTGCAGGAAAAATTACGGTATGAATCCGATGACCTCATAGAAGTAATGAAAGAACACGGACTCATTATACACGAAGTAAGTGAACAGCAGCGACAGAGATGGCAGCGCGAAACAGAAGCCTTCTATCCGCGATTTAAAGGGGTGATTGTGCCGGAAGAAATGCACAATACAGTGATGGAATTGTGGCCGGAATTGAAGGATTATCGGGCAGCCCGGCAGGATAATGATGAAGGAGTAAACTAACCGATCTTCTCCATTCCAATGAATTTATGCCCCGGGCGCCCAAGGATTAGATATGTTGAAATATCAACAAACCTGAGAAGAAGGGCACGCCCCAAAGAAGGGACCGCTTCGTTGGGGCGAGGCGTTTTCTAAATAGATTCAGGATATTTAAACTCCGGAAATCGGGAACCTAATCCGGAATCCACTTCTCAAGACGAGTGAGACATACCTCCAGACATACCGCGAAGGTGTCCACCTGGTTCGAAACACTGGAAAACTGGCTCTCCTACTCTATTCTCATTTTTTTAGCACTGCTGCCTCTCACCGAAATCTTTTTCCGGAATGTACTGGGAAGTAGTTTGGCAGGAGCCGTCCTGGTCGTCCAGCATTTAACTCTCTGGATTGGGATCGCCGGTGCAGCGCTCGCTGCCCGGTACGACAGATTGCTCTCGTTTACCCTCGGAGTCCAATTCTTACCGGCAAAAGCCAGAATCACTCAAATCTCCAGATTCCTTGCCGCAGTGGTCGGATCGGCTGTCTCCATAGGATTGGCTAAAGCCAGTTTTGATCTGGTGTTCGTCGAATTTCAGTATCCGTCGTATATTTTGAGCGGCGTACCCACCTGGTTTGCGGAATTTATTATGCCGGTTGGATTTTCGTTGATTGCGGTTCGCCTGTTTATCCAGGGCACCAGAACAGCCCGGGAGCGATTGATGGGCCTGGCATTGTTGGCGCTGGTGGTGGGAGTGGCATTCTGGGAGCCGCTGGCGGGATCCGGAATCATCTGGGGCGGATTTGTGATGCTGCTGCTTGCTGTTATTGCAGGAGCCCCGGTGTTTGTGGTGCTGGGAGGGGCCGCCTTGCTGCTGTTCTGGAGCAGTCAGGTTCCGGTGTCGTCCATTCCCAGCGAAATGTACCGAATCGTGACGTCACCGATCCTGCCGACGATCCCCCTGTTTACCCTGGCCGGATACTTCCTGTCCGAGGGGGGCGCCTCACGACGGCTGATGGGGGTGTTTCAAACGTGGTTCGGATGGATGCCCGGGGGAGAGGCCATTGCGACTATTCTGGTGTGTGCCTTTTTCACGGCCTTCACCGGTGGGTCCGGCGTGACCATCCTGGCGTTCGGAGGCTTACTTATGCCGTTGATGATCCGGGCCGGATACAAAGAAAAGTTTTCGCTGGGATTGGTGACCGCCTCCGGCTCCCTGGGGCTGTTATTTCCGCCGAGTCTCCCGATTATTCTGTACGCCGTTATTGCGCATGTGCCTGTCACCTCCCTGTTTGTCGCCGGGATTATTCCGGGCCTCCTGCTTCTGCTGCTGCTGTCACTCTGGGGGATATTCAATGGAACCCATACCAGAAAAGTGGAACGCACCCCGTTTCATTTCACCGAGGCCTTCCGGGCATTCTGGATGGCAAAGTGGGAGGTCCTGATTCCCATAATTATCCTGCTGGGCATTTTTACCGGCGTGGCATCCCTGGTGGAAATTGCCGCCTTTGCCGCCCTGTACTGTTTTGTGATCGAATCGTTCGTGTATAAAGATCTGCATATTCTAAAGGATCTGCCTGCAGTGTTAAAGGAGTGCGCTATTCTGGTCGGCGGAGTGCTGATCATCCTTGGGGTGGCCATGGGATTTACCAGCTACCTGATCGATGCACAAATTCCCATGCAAATGCTGACGTGGGTTCAGGAACATATTCAATCCAAACTAATCTTTCTGCTGCTGCTCAATCTTTTCCTTATCCTGACCGGGGCGATCATGGAAATTTTTTCGGCGCTGGTCGTCGTGGTTCCACTCATCGCACCTCTTGGCCTGGTATTTAATGTGGACCCGGTGCATCTGGGCATTATCTTTCTTGCCAACCTGGAACTGGGATTTTTAACACCTCCCATTGGAATGAACTTGTTTTTGTCGTCATATCGATTTAATAAATCTTTAACCACCGTGTATTTCTCAACGCTGTTTCCGTTACTCATTTTACTTGCCGGAGTTCTGGCCATAACCTACGTCCCGTGGCTGACGGAATTCCTGCCCAACCTTTTTGGATTATAAGACGAAAATGGTTCCGGGGATTCATTCGGTGCAAAATCAAGAAAAAGGTTGTAAAGGGTATAAAAAATAGCCTATATTTGACAAATTCATGACCATAATCATAGTTGACCGACTTTATAGGAGGAGAAAATATGAAAACGCTCTCTCTGTCTGAGGTGAAAATGAAATTAAGCCAGTTTGTAGAGGAGGTTTCCGAGACCACCAATCCCATCAGCGTGACCAGGAACGGTCAATCGGTTGCCGTATTGATGAGTCAGGAGTTATACGATGGATGGAAGGAGACGTTGCATATTATGCAGGATCCGAAATTCCTGGAATCCGTTCTGCGCGGTATCCATCTGCTGGATCGCGGTGAGGGAATATCGTTGACGGCTGGCGAGTTGCTGGAAAACCGGTCAGAAAATTACAAGAAACCACCGCAGCCAGTTCGCATTAAAATCCATCCGGAGACAAAAACTGTCATCAACGATTTTCATCCCCAGATACAGTCAAAAATTTATGAATCCCTTCTGCGGATTGCGGGGAAACAGGAATCGGGGACGTTGCTGAAAGATCGGCTGGATGGATTGGCCCTGTCTCACATTGGTGACTATCGCATTATTTATCGCTGGCGAATGCATGCCATTGAAATAATCGCCATCGATGTCCGGGAGACTGCGTATCAGGGTACGGTAAATTCCTGACCTGCATTATTCATTCGAGGAGAACGATACGCCCACACGGGATCCCGGATCCCGCCGGAACAGACGGTACAGATTTCCTCAGAGTTGAGGAAAAATTAAGAGTAACGAGTAAAGAGACCACCGCAACCCCGCCCCTTGTGCAGAGAAGAGCCGGAGTCCCCTGGATTGTTGGGTCTGGTTTTTTTATCTCTCCTCAAAGATCAGGGACCGGATGGTCTGTTATTTCATCAGCGTGCCATTGAGTCTGAGGGTGTCCGGATAATTTGCGGCACCCCAGGCTGTGAGATAGGCGAGTTTCGTGACTCGTTGAATTTTCCGGTAATGCAGTTTCTCCGGAATGTCGGTTGGCTGGTGATAGTCCGGATGAAATCCATCGAAGTACCCGATAATCGGAATATCGTGTCTGGCGAAGCTGTAATGATCACTGCGGTAATATATTTTCGTGGGGTGGTGAACGGAGTTATACCGGTAATTCGTTGAAAGCAGCGGCACATGGGCATCGGCGATCAGACTTACATTATGAAGATCCTGACTGTGCATATTCGAACCTATCACATAAATCGAATCGGGAGCATTACGTCCGATCATATCCAGATTGAGGGTGGCTGTGATGTTTGCGAGGGGGACCGGTGGGTGTTCGGCAAAATGCTTCGACCCATATAACCCGTGCTCCTCCGCATCAAAGAGAGCGAAGATCAGTGAGCGTTTCGGGCGGGTGGGGTTTGAAGTAAACGCTCTGGCAAGGGAGAGCACCGCGGCGGTACCGGAGGCGTTGTCATCAGCGCCGTGGTAGATAATCGAATCTGCCCGGATACCGAGGTGATCATAATGAGCTGTAATGAGGACATACTCCTCCGCCAGCACGGAATCGCGTCCCCGGTAGATTCCGATAATATTTTGACCTTCGACCGGAATGTTTTCCACTGAGATTTGTGCGCGAAACGATAACGGTAAATGTTGTGAGATCGGAGCGCGGGTGGAATCGATAGTCTGCTGGCTGTTCAGTACGGATGTGTGAATGGTCTGCAGCAAAAAGTCCGCTGTTTCCTGATCCAAATACAGCAGGGGAATACTGTTTGACCGCTTCTCTTCTGCCCCGGTGATATGAGGATGGGAGATGATTTCCTGGAGCGCGTTCCAGTGGGATGGGGTTGTATACGAAGTCTGTGTGCGTTGTTTTGCCCGCGTGTCAGGAGCCATGAGCACACCTGCTGCTCCGGCATTTTTCGCGACCCGGTATTTGTACAATCGCCGGCTGGATCGCGCAAAATCTTGTTTCTTCTCTGGTGTCGCCGTGTCAGGCAAATGGGGCTGACCGTCGATGATCAGTACCCATTTCCGGGCCACGTTGAGTGTATCATAGTCGTCGTAGTCCCAGGATTCAAGATCCAGTCCATATCCGGCAAAGACGACCTGTGCCGTGAGATCCGCAGCAGAGTAAATACCTCTGGAAGCCAGCAGATAGTCTTTTTTGAATGTGAGTGAGACAGTATCCTGGGCTGTTAACACCTGGACGGTCTGGCACCGTGCAGGATAGATTCGCTGTAGAGGAATGGGCTGAATATAGCCTTTCTCCCTGTTCAAAGGCCGGAGTTGGAGGTGCCGGAAATAGGATGCAAGGTAACCGGCAGCCACCTGCTGTCCGGAATACGAGGTTTCACGCCCCTGCAGTTCCCCGGATGCGAGATAGGTTATATGTGATCGAAGAGTATCAGACCGAATCGTGCGTAAGCCGGAGAGTGCCTCGTGTTTTGAAAAGAAATACGGCCTGAGATCCGGGGACAGGAAGACAGGATGTACACATCCTGCGATGCTGATACCGATAAAACAGCAGAGGCCGAGTACCGTAAAATATATTCTGCGATGCATTCATCTCCCCTGAGGCCGGTTCATAAATTTACATGACTATTAAATCACCTTAGTAAAGAGTCACCTGATTGCGCTCCCGACCAGTCATCCCGACCGGAAGTCCGCCGCTGTCCAGGCGGGCTGGAGCGGAGGGATCTCTTCGGGACGCCTCCCCCGACTCGGCTCCGGCATGTGCCCGCGCGAACCGGAGACGCGCCCGGCACACCGAGACCTGCCGCCAGATTCCTCGGCGCCCTCCTGCACACCAGTCGGCCGCTCGGAATGACTCCCAGGGACGGGATCCGATGTCCCCCAACGGGGAGTGCGCATCTGAAGTGTTGCGTTCCATACTGAGGTAATTTAATAGTCGTATAAATTTATAAAAAGAAATGTTACATATTCTCTTCCTTGAACGCAAAGTTTTCTGATCAGAGGTCCTCGCCTACCCGGAGAATGAAGCATGGAAAATTTCGGACACATTTATTGAATTATTTTAAAAATTAATCTAACTTACTCGGATATGAAATTGGTGCGTAATATAGGAAAGTCTATCCTCCCTGTTGTTTTTCTGTGTGGTATTGTTTTCGGTTCATCCGCCGTCCCGGCATCCGCTTCCGGACAAGACACTGCGGTAAATCGAACAGCCCGGGAGATGGTGATATTCTTACACGGGGCGATCAATAGCAGCTTTTCCATGAAACGGCTGGAAAAAGCGTTCGCTATGCAGGGGTATCGCACCTTCAACTGGGATTGGGATGGCCGGAACCATTCCATTGAATGGAACGCGGCGCGACTGGATTCGCTTCTCGAAGTTAAAAATGCGTATCAACAGCCCCTGCATTTTGTGACCCACAGTATGGGTGCGCTGGTAATTCGGTATTATCTCGACCATTATGAGGTTCCGAAGGTGGGGCGGGTCGTCATGATTGCGCCACCGAATCAGGGAAGTGCCATCGCCACAGAGCTCCAGGATTTCCCGCCGTTCCGATGGATCTATAAAGGCACCATTGATTATTTGACCACAGGCGAAAATGCCTTTGCCGACACCATTGGTACGCCAACGTGTGAGTTCGGCATTATTGCCGGCGGCACGGGCGACAAGTATGGCTATACCTGGTATCTTCCCGGTGATGATGACAGCATCCTTTCTGTGGAACACACACGATTGGAAGGCGCCGCGGATTTCATACTGGTAAACGATGTGCACTCCACCATCATGATACGAGACGAGACAATACGTCATGCGCTCCATTTTATAAAACATGGGAGTTTTATACACTCTCCGGAGACGAAGAAGCGTGAGACTTCTATGAAATAAAGGATGAGACGATGAACAACAGCATTGCACTTTTAAACCATTAAACCAAATACAGGAGTTCGTATGGACAAGTATGTATACTTTTTTGGAGAAGGACAGGCCGAGGGCTCGGCGGAGCTCAAAGAATTGCTGGGAGGTAAAGGCGCCAACCTTGCTGAAATGAGTAATCTCGGGGTGCCGGTCCCGCCGGGATTCACTATTTCAACGGAGGTCTGTACCTACTATTATCAACACGATGATACCTATCCGGAAGGATTGGAAGAGCAGGTTAATGTCGCGCTGGAAAAAGTTGAAGAAGTCATGGGGAAAAAATTTGGTGATCCGGATGATCCCCTGCTGTTTTCGGTCCGGTCAGGGGCGCGGGTGTCGATGCCGGGAATGATGGATACGGTGCTTAATCTCGGATTGAACGATGAGACGGTGAAAGGACTGGCCAGGCAGGCGGATGAACGGTCTGCCTGGGATTCCTACCGGCGGTTCGTATCCATGTTCGGCGATGTGGTGTTAGGTATCCGGCCGGAGAGCAAGGACGAAGAAGATCCCTTTGAAGTCGAGCTGCAGAAGATTAAGAACAAATACAATGCGGACCAGGATGTTGATCTGGGAGTCGAGGCGCTGCAGGAGCTGGTCAAGTTGTATAAGGAAATTATCGAATCCAAGACCGGCGAGCCGTTTCCGGATGATCCGAATCAGCAGCTCTGGATGTCCACGGGTGCTGTATTCAGATCCTGGAATACCGAGCGGGCCATTGCCTATCGGGAATTGAATAACATTCCGGATGACTGGGGCACGGCAGTGAATGTGCAGACCATGGTGTTCGGGAACATGGGTGAAAATTCTGCCACAGGAGTGGCTTTTACCAGAGATCCGGCTACCGGGGAGAACAAGTTCTATGGTGAGTGGTTGCCGAATGCCCAGGGTGAAGATGTGGTTGCCGGGATTCGGACCCCTCATCCTATCAACCAGGAGGATGAAGTCGAAGGCGGCCGGACATCGCTGGAACGGGAAATGCCCGAGCAGTACAAGCAGCTGATCGAAATCCAGGATACACTGGAGAAGCATTATAAAAATATGCAGGATATTGAGTTTACCATCCAGGATGGCCGGCTGTGGATGCTCCAGACCCGACACGGGAAGCGGACCGCTCTGGCCGCCATTCGCATGGCGGGCGAGATGGTGGAGGAAGGGCTGATTGATAAGGAGACTGCCATCCTGCGGGTGGAGGATCCGGAATATCTGAACCAGCTGCTCAGACCGGTGTTTCATCAGGAGCAGAAAGACAAGGCGCTGGATGAGGATCGGCTCCTGGCCGAAGGATTGCCGGCAGGTCCGGGCGCTGCCAGCGGCCGGGTTGTGTTCAACGCCCCCGACGCCGTGGAGTGGAAAAAACGGGGCGAACAGGTGATCCTGGTTCGCATCGAAACCAGCCCGGAAGATATTCGCGGTATGGATGCCGCCGAAGGGATTCTGACGTCCCGGGGTGGCATGACCTCCCACGCAGCACTGGTCGCCCGGCAGATGGGGAAAACCTGTATTGTGGGGTGCGATGCCCTGGAAATTCAGTATAAAAAACGGCAGATGACCGTTCACGGAGACAAAGTCATTAAAGAAGGTGACTGGATTTCCATTGATGGATCCATCGGCGAGGTGATTGAAGGCAAGCTGGAAACCCAGCCTTCGGAAGTGGTGCAGGTGCTGATCGAAGGCACCCTGAAGCCCGAAGATTCCAAAGATTTCCATATCTTTGACGAGTTCATGACCTGGGCGGATGATGTGCGGAAGCTGCGGATTCGCACCAATGCCGATCAGCCGGATCAGGCCAGAGGTGCCGTTGCCTTTGGTGCGGAGGGGATTGGTTTAACCAGAACCGAGCACATGTTCTTCGGCGGGAACCGCATTGATGCGGTGCGCGAGATGATTCTGGCAGACGATACCGCCGGACGCGAAAAGGCGCTGGAAAAGCTCCTGCCGATGCAGCGGGATGATTTCAAAGGCATTTTCGAAGCCATGGAATCCCGTCCGGTGACCATCCGTACGCTGGATCCGCCGCTGCATGAATTCCTGCCGCATACCGATGAAGAAATTCAGGATCTGGCAAAGAAACTCAAGGTGTCGGAAGAAAAGATCCGTGCGAACATCGATGCGCTGCATGAAATGAATCCCATGTTAGGCCACCGCGGCTGCCGCCTGGGGATCGTCTATCCCGAGATCACCCGGATGCAGGTGCGTGCCATCATGGAAGCGGCCTGTGAGGTGAAAAAAGCTGGCGGGGATCCCCATCCTGAAATTATGATTCCGCTGGTGGGCAATGTGGAAGAACTGCGTCTCCAGGAGGAAGAAACCCGCGAAGAAGCCGCACAAGTCCTGGAAGAACAGGGCGTGGAAGTAGCTTATACCGTCGGAACGATGATTGAAATCCCGCGTGCCGCACTGACCGCCGATGAGATCGCCCAATCGGCCGAATTCTTCAGTTTCGGTACCAACGATCTGACCCAGACCACACTCGGTATCTCTCGTGATGATGCCGGAAGGTTCTTACCCTACTATGTGGAAAGGAAGATCTACCGGAAGGATCCCTTCGCTGCCATTGATCAGGCTGGCGTTGGCAAACTGATGGAAATGGGCGTTGAACTCGGCCGGAAAACCCGTCCGGATCTGAAAGTTGGCATCTGCGGAGAGCATGGCGGTGAGCCCACGTCTGTGGAATTCTGCCACCGCATCGGACTGGATTATGTGAGTTGCTCTCCGTTCCGGGTACCGATTGCCCGGCTGGCAGCTGCCCAGGCGGTGTTGAAAGAAAAGGGAGTCACTGCCTGAGTGTTTCCAGTCAGGTTGGATGTTCTGAAAACGGACAGTCCCTGCGGCTGTCCGTTTTCTTATATCCCGGCATTCGATGGGAAGAGAGAAAGTATTTTTCAAAGTCTTCGGGGAAAGATTGAAGTGTGAGAACATATGGGCAAATGATTCGAGGAGTGGTTCTGAAATTGTACTGAGACGTCCCGGGAAAATCACCACTCGATTTTCGCTGGCGAAACGCGTATTATGGGGTGGGGCAGAAGCCACTGAAGTTTATTTTTTTCGTACATTTTACAGAGTGACTTGAAACAAATGAATATTACCATGGCGGTTGCACATCACCTTGAACTGAATCCGTTCCTGGAGAAATTCGAGGGATATGAGTCGTATAATACCGGACGAGGGAAAATCTATCTGCTGCAAATAGGGAAGATCCCGATTCAGCTGGTTCGAACAGGGATCGGGATGGCGAACGCGCGACAGAGTCTGGTTCATGCTCTGGAATCAGACCAGGCGCCATGGTCAGGAAAATCTCCCGATGTGCTGGTGAATTTTGGCACATCCGGAGCCATTCATCCGGATCGGAAAATTGGCGACGTCGTCATTGGCACACATGCCGTCAGCGACGAGAATGGGGAAGCGATATGCGACTTGCGATCACCATGGAGCGCTTTATTTCTTGAGTACCTGCAAACCGTAAAAGCTCCCCACACATCGGGGACCATATTTTCCACGGAAAAAGCGGTGACCAGTCTCGATGACAGACATACCATCTATCAACGAACCAATGCTCAGGTGGTGGATATGGAATGTGCTGGCCTGGCGGAAGTGGCGAAAGAGCAGGGTTTGCCGCTCCTCTCTGTGAAGTATGTGAGCGATAATGCTGATGAGTTCGCGATTAAAGATTTCTTGGTGAACGTGGAGGTAGCAATCCGGGTCTTAACCCAGAGTATCTATGAATTTATCGAGTTCTTGCAAACAGAGAAGGATCCAACCCGCCCAACCTGAGATGCGGATCAGCGTTATCATTCCTGTGTATAATCGTCCGGCGAAGGTTCAGCGGGCTATTGGCTCTGTCGTCGCGCAGACCTATTCGCCGGAGGAGATCATCGTGGTGGATGATCATTCCACAGATTCGACGTCCGAGGTATTGTCAGATATATACACACAATATCAAAACAGCATGCGGGTGTTGTGGCACCGTGAAAACAGAGGGGTAGGGGCGGCCCGCAATACCGGAATCAACGCCGCATCCGCCGAATGGATTGCTTTTCTGGATTCCGATGACGAATGGAGGCCTGATAAATTACAGAAGCAGGTGAGATTCCATCGTGAACACCCGGAGTTGAAGATTTCGCAATGCGATGAACTCTGGATCCGGGATGGGGAGCGCGTGAATAAACGCCGGATTCACCAGAAGGAGGGCGGACAGATTTTTAAAGAGAGCCTCAAACTCTGCCTGGTGAGTCCGTCTGCGGTTCTTATGCACCAATCACTGTTCGAGGAGATCGGGGATTTTGATGAGTCATTTCCGGTATGTGAGGACTATGATCTCTGGCTGCGCATATTAACAGAATATGCCATCGGATACCTGAATGAACCACTGCTCACCCGGTACGGGGGCCACGAGGATCAGCTCTCATCCCGATATTGGGGAATGGATCGCTGGCGCGTCCGGGCGATGGAAAAACACCTGAATACGGCATTGCCCCACGAATGGAAGGTGGCGCTCTATCAGGAATTGATTGAAAAATTGCAGATACTGTATCAGGGAGCCCGGAAACGAGAGAAACCCGAAGCCGGGGAATATCGAAGGAAGATCTCCGGATACCAGCACGAATTACAAAAGATGAAGGAATCGGGGGAAACCATTGATCTGCACTAGTTTTGCAAGGATGTCCCGGTCTCGTTTTTGCGCATCAGGAAAATTTTCGGCTGTAAATTCTATCAAAGACGATTTTTCCCATGGCGATTGGCGGATGCCACTCGGAGTTTTTCTTCTTAACCCATTTTTTCGCAGATATGATGTGAGAGGGCATTCCCGGGCATCGGAGCGATTTTGTATCTTTGAGGATATTCCTCTATATTCAGATGTTTGACAGGGGAGGCATGTTTAATCGATGGAAACGACAATAGATCATATTACACCGGAAGAATTGAAGATCAGGATAGCAAACGATGAGGTGATCCTTCTTGATGTCCGGGATTATAACGAATGGTACTATTGCCGGATCACAGGTGCGGAGCTGATTCCGCTGCCGAAAATATATGATGCGCATATTCCTGAGGAAAATGGCAAAGAGATTGTGTTGTATTGTCATACCGGACAGCGGAGTTATTTTGCCGCGCAGGTGCTGCAGCAAAGAGGATTCCGGAAGATCCTCAATCTGCACGGTGGCATTGATGCCTATGCCCAGGAAGTTGATCCCACCATACCAAGGTATTAGTAGTGGAACAGGTCTATGTAAATGGAAAGTGGGTGGAGAAATCCGCCGCGGCTATCCCGTTGAATGAGGCGGGTTTTCTGAGGGGCGACGGGGTGTTTGAGACCGTTCTGCTTGAACACGGCCATTTTTTCCGGCTGGATGATCACCTGGACAGGCTCTTTGAAGGCCTGCAACGGATTCGGATTTCCGCACAGGAAACCAGACCTGACCTGAAAAATCTGTTGTATGAATACATTGAACGAAATAAGTGTACTCATCAGCTCATTCGCATAGTGATCACCAGGGGAATTTACGAGTCGATGCCCTGGGAATACCAGGGCCCGAACAGCATTTATATCACTCATTCGGAGATACCGGCACTACCGGCTTCCCCTGTCAGGATTGTGTTTCTGGAGGAAAGCCGGTATCCCATTATTCGTATGCATCCTGCCGTCAAATCTCTGAACTATCTGGGAAACATCCTGGCCAAGCTGGATGCGCACGAGCAGGGCGCATTCGAACCGATAATGTACAACAGTGATGGGCATATTACCGAAGGCGGAATCCGCAATGTCTTCTTTGTGAAAAACGGTGTGTTACTAACTCCACCATTACACCTGGGTATTCTCTCCGGGACGATGCGCAACGCAGTGATTGACATGGCCGGACGGGAGGGAATATCCTGCCGGGAACGGCTGATTTCCCTGGAAGAAGTAAATACAATGGATGAGGCATTTTTAACCAGTACTGCCGTGAAAATTCTCCCGGTGTATTGGAATAACTGGCAAAGTACCTATGAAATCACCGGGCACTTGCGGGAGTTGTTTACGGCTTTTATTCTGAACGAAAACACAACACAGGAAAGATAATGGCCTATAAATTTTCCCCCGAGAAAGCGGAAAAATTAGAGGAGCAAGATCGCTATCGAGAGTTCAAGCCGGTAGAGCGGTTGAAGCGCGCCGGAATGCGAGCTGGCCAGCGGGTTGTGGACGGGGGGACCGGCACCGGGTTTTACACCCGGGCTGCAGCAGAAATCGTGGGTCCGGAGGGCACGGTAATCGGGCTGGACATTTTGCCGGAGATGATCGAAGCGGCCAAATCGCGGGGAGCACCTGAGCACGTGTCTTTCAAAGTGTCTGCCGAATCGAGGTTTCCCGTGGAGACCGGCTTTGCCGATTGGGTAATCATGACGAACCTGTTTCACGAGCTGGAAAGTCCCGGGGAGTTTCTGACAGAAATTCGCCGGGTTTTAAACTCGGAAGGACGCGTGTATCTGACGGACTGGATTCCCCGGGAAGAAGAGGAGGGGCCCCCGAAAGCCCACAGAGTCGACCAGGCACGGGTGAAGCAGGTCATTGCCAACCAGTGTTTCCGTATTATCAGTGAAGATACGCTCGGACCTTCGCACTATGAGATTGTGTTTGCAAAAACCTCTCAATAATTTCGGCTACCAGCTGCGCTGTCCGGGATACACTTGCTGAGCCGGTAAATAGTCAGCGGGCAAACTCCGCAGTGGAATGAAATTTCTTTCCGGTGAAACCCCGGACCTCGGAATATAGAAGAGAACACCATGGATAGAAAGCGCTATATTCTTCGAAATACCTTTCTGACTCTTGGCACGCTCCTCATGTTCGGATTGATAATCTATGCGAGTTTTTCGGGAGAAGGGAACTATGAGAATCTGAGTGTGGAAGAAGTCCGGACCAGACTCCAATCCGGAAATTCGGACTATGTTCTGATTGATGTCCGAACGGAACATGAATACACCGGAGAGCTGGGGCATCTGGAGGGCGCGTTGCTGTATCCGATTCAAAATCTCGATACCCGATATCATGGATTGGAGTCTTATCAAAAACAAGGCATAGACATCATCATCTACGGCCGATCAGGCAACCGCTCCCGGCGGGCAGCACAATTTCTGACAGAGCAGGGGTTCGATGCCGTCTATAATATGGAAGGCGGCATGCGTTTGTGGAATCATCAGTACGGCCGACCGGCCGGGAGTGACACCCCGCCTCCGGGGAGATCCAATAGTTCAAAAATTCAAAAACCCACCCTATTCCCGGGAGAAGCGTGAGGGTTCATGTTTTTCTCCGCCATTGGTTCGCTGCGCAGGTGTGATTGGCGGAAGGAGTATTAGGAGGGCTTCTCGGCCCGGGGAACTATATTAATGAAGACATGAGTCTCTTCGAGGCCTTCGGCAAAGAGATCCCGTGACGACGGGACAAAGAACACCTGAACAATTGGCTCCCGGATTCCGAAAAATAGTTGGGAAATATGTTCGGTATATAGTCCATGGAAGCCGGGTGCAACATTTTGTAGAGACGGACTGTTTTCTAAACACTCTCAGACATAGAATCTGTTTATGCCTCCGATCGTACCGGGATGTAACCTCTTCGAAGCTACCCTCTCTAACAACAATGCAACGGAGGTCAGAAGCTATTTGGAATCACAATGATTTGCTTTAAATTACATAGAAATTTTGCTATATAATAGATGATGGAGAAACAGACCGCACATATTGTCTCTGATATAGACCCGGTTCTGCTTCAGCGGGCGTCACGGATTTTAAAAACGCTGGGACACCCGACCCGGCTGGCGATAATTGATGTTCTGTCAGATGGTGAGCTGAATGTAACAGAGATCCGGAACGCGATTGGCGAGCCGCAGGCGATCACTTCTCAACACTTGCGATTAATGGAATCCAGGGATATACTCGTTTCGAGGAAAGACGGGGTGCAGGTATTCTATCAATTGAAGGATGCTTTCATTACGAAAATTTTGGGATGTATTCGATCATGTGGACTCGGGTAATGGAACGGCAATTATGGAAACCGGTGTTAGGGTCTGTGGCGGGTGCCGGAGCTGGTTTCGCCTATTACTATTTTATCGGCTGTGCCGCAGGTAGTTGCCCCATTCAATCGAATCCCTATCTGATGACCGGATACGGGTTGATATTCGGGCTTATCCTCGGGATTCCCGGAAAGAAAAAGCAATCAGGAAATAAAGAATGAGAATGAAAAGGAGGAGATATATCATGGAATATGGTTATTCAAAAACTGTTGATCTTTCGTATGAGCAGGCTCTGGAACGCACAGAGGAAGAATTGCAGGAGCGCGGGTTTGGCGTGCTCACCGAAATCGACGTGAGAGCGACTCTCAAAAAGAAGCTCGATCAGGAGATGAACGATTATAAAATTCTGGGCGCCTGCAATCCGCCGTTTGCCCATCAGGCTATAGAACAGGAACAGGAAATCGGATTGCTCTTACCCTGTAATGTCATTGTCTATGTGAACGATGAGGGCAAGACAGTGGTTTCGGCCGTGAACGCCGAAGCGATGCTCTCCATTGTGGGAGAGAGTCCGGAGTTGCAGCAGATTGCCTCCGAGGTGAGCAGCCGGCTGCGGGAAGCGGTGGATGCGGTTGCCGCAACACAATCGGTGAGGGCGTGACAGAGGCTGAATATGCCGGATTGGTTAGCACTCCTGATCGCCTTTGTGGTGTACTATGTCCTCTTTCGGTGGGTATTACCCAAAACCGGGGTGCCCACCTGAGGGGTGTCGTTTCCTCAGGCTGAGGAGCATTGCGGCATAAATCGAAAACAGCAAGTGAAATCCAGTAATTCAGAGGAGTCAGACGATCATGCCAATGTATGAGTACCGATGTCGGAACTGCGGTGTCACCTTCGATGAGTTGGTGTCATCTGCTCAGGCGGACAGTGAGGTGGCCTGTCCCCACTGCGGTGAATACCAGGCGGAGAAGTTGATGTCGGCTTTTGCCTCGTCCGGAAGCAGCAGTTCTGATGATTCAGCGAGCGGTGCGTCATGTGGCACCGGAGGATTTACCTGAGCATAACCCGCAGCGGATCGGCGATCCGTCCAACGAACCAACTCAACCCTCTGATGGTCTCCGTCAGAGGGTTTTTTGTTCTAAAGCGCCATCGAGCGCTTCACCCGGTTCCGAATCTGACTATTTGACATAATTCTGATATTTGTTACTTTTCAAAATAAGAATAATAAGAGGCAGAGGATTACCATGCAAGTGGAAGTCAATAATATTCAGCTCCATTATGTGGATGAAGGAAAAGGCAAACCGATTGTTCTCATTCACGGGTTTCCCTGTGATCATCATCTCTGGGATAAGCAGATTGAAGTACTCGCGAAGACAAACCGGGTCATTGCTCCGGATCTGCGGGGATTCGGTGAATCTGACCATCCGGATGGAATATATACCATGACCCAATATGCAGCAGATATCATCGCTTTGTTAGATCTGCTGCAGATTAAGAAGGCTGTGATTGGTGGCTTATCGATGGGAGGATATGTGGCGCTTGCCATTGCCGAGCAGTTTCCGGAACGTCTGCAAGGACTGATTCTTTCGAACACTCGATCCGCAAAGGATACGGCTGCTGTCCGGCAGAACCGCTACAATACCATTGAAAAAATCAATTACGATGGAACGGAGTTCCTGGTTGAAGACATGGTGCAAAAGGTTCTGGCAAAAAAGACCTTGAAGCAGAATTCCGGGGTAGTGGAATTTGCGGAAAATATGATGCGCCGGCAGGACGCACTGGGTATGAAGGGAGCACTCGCCGGAATGGCGCAACGAAGAGACCGGACCTTTATATTAAATACAATTCAGGTACCGGTGATAGTTATCACCGGGAAAAAGGATTCATTAATCTCAGTTATCGAAGCCAGGAGAATGGTGAGAGAACTCTCCGTGGGGCATCTGGAAGTGATCCCCGATTCTGGCCATCTTTCCAACCTTGAACAGCCTGAGAAGTATAACGATATCCTCAAACGCTTTATTGAATCCTGTGAGCTGGCAGAACACCGCTAATTTATCCACCGGCTACCGGAGAAGCGGTCAGCTCTAAAAACATCACTGAAAAACTGACGGGGGCGGCTCCCGCCACTCTAACCACAGGCGATTAGATTTTCTCTGACAGTTATTCAGCAGCAGTAATATCGTGAGATAGCCGTACGCAATCCCCGTCCCAAAGAACGCGCCGAACAGGACATCGGCGGGATAATGGACCCCGACATATATCCGGGAGAACGCAACCAGACCAGCGACAGTCCAGAAGTACCAGCGGTACAATCGATAAAAGTAGCCCAGGACAGTCATACTGGCGAACATGTTAGCTGCATGGTTCGATACAAAGCCGAATTTTCCGCCGCAGTTCACCAGCAGACGGACCTGTTCCACTTGATGACAGGGGCGTAAGCGTTCAAATAAAGGTTTCAGCAGCTGGGCTGCGATGGCATCTGCCGTCCCAGTAGCAAGGAGAATCACGATAGCTGCAATTCGTCCACGCTTACCACCGAAAATCAAGAGTCCCAACCAAATGATGAGGAGGGGAATAAGAAAGTGGTCTTCTTCCGTAATGAAGGGGAAAAAAACATCAAAGAGAGGATTGGCGATGGTTTCATTGAAAAAATGGAAAATTTTTGTATCGAAGTGGAGAAGGAATTGCAGCATTTAAATGTCAGTCAGATGGTACATACGAAGGAAGAATCTCGAGAGGGAGTGTTCTCGCAAAAATTGAAGATCTAAGCTGGCTCTCTTTTCGCAGGGAGTAGAGAAGAGCATGCGTCTGTTGGGAGATGAAAGAGGGCAACGATCATGATTTCCTCGCTTCACTCTTTCTCTGCTTCTTCATCCTCGTTTTCTGTTTCATTCACCTCCTTATCTGCCTCTGCCTCTTCATCGGGTTGTTCCAGGTCTTCTTCTTTGGAATCGGGTTCTAAGCTTTCCCCGGCAGACTCAAGGGCATTTTTTACCCCGTCACTGATCTGAAATGCATCCTGCAACTTAGAAATTTTTATCAAGTTGATTACTTTCGGGGCAGGCTTTACCAGGTAGCATTCCCCGCCTTTTTGTACCACCTGTCTCCGTGCGAATAACAGAGCGCCTAATCCGCTGCTGTCAACCATTTTCACAGTATCCAAATCGATGATAATATTCTTGAATTCACCTTCGTTCAAGGCAATCAACATTTCACGTTTGAATCTGTCCGCCCCATGGGCATCCAGCAGTAAATTCTCCACGCGGAAAACCAGGGTTTTCCCTACAAAATTGTGATCAAATCTCATCATTCTCTCCTTCTCGCGCTACACCTGAAGGAATAACCGGTAACTCTGACAATGGAGTAACGCCAATTATTATTTCAAAATACAAATCATACCAGTTTAATCAAAATTGAAATTATTGCAATTTATAGAAAGATTGTTTCAAGAGTAAAGGGAAAATTCCTTTTTTTATAGTTGGTATCAACCATAGGCAGATTAAAGTTCTTTTTGAAACCGACGAGTTACCAGTCGTGAGCGTGCCTAAATAACAGTCCCAATGGTCCAATCGAAGAATTCTTCCTCGAAGAGGTCCCTCGTGGCAGATGAACACAGATCCTCCCCTCTCCCCCGCAAGAGAGGTTCCGACTTGTCTGAGAGCAGCACCTCCGGCTCCGGTATGGAGAGCCGAGCGTGGAGAGCGTCGGTGACGGGCCAATGCTCTCGAGGCTCGCCGAAAAGAGATACCGCATTTTCCTGGGAAAGTCGGAGTACCAATCGTTTCTTCTCCTGAGTGGGCTGGTCATTGTGCGAAGCGTTCCGGATCGTCAATCGTCGACGCCCCAGGGAGGGATCACCGGCGGAAGCCACTCCGGAACAACAGTGTGATTCCCGGTTCGATTTTATCCTGAAATTTCTCTACATTTCAAACCTGATGAGTCTGTTTAGAAAACGCAAAGTTCGCAGAGGCCGCAAAGAACGCAAGGAAAATATAAAACATCACTGCCCAAACCTCGCAATAAATTTTGAATATGTTTTCTATACATAATAAAAATAAGTCAGGTTCAGTATCTTGTATCAGAACCATATTTTCTAAACACTCTCAACCTGATAGAATAATTACCCTGAATAATTCATAAAAAATGGCACACAGATTGACACAGAAACAACGAGCCTGGCCTTTGACCGGCGTGTGCTATTCTTGTCGGGTTTATCCCAAAGGGATCCCTGCGGGATGAATAATTCGGGTTACAATAAATTTACGAATTACCAACCACAACAAATGATAGTTATTTTATTACAGGCAACAACAGGGAGGAAGTTATGAACTATCGATATTTAGGGAAGTCCGATTTAAAGGTGTCTGTGGCCGGACTGGGTACCTGGGGTATGGGCGGCGATTTCTTCGGAGAGGTCGACGATCAGGAATCCGTACGGGCTATTCAGACCTCTCTCGATCACGGGGTGAACCTGATTGATACCGCCCCCGCCTATGGTGACGGACATGCTGAGGAAGTAGTGGGCAAAGCGATTCAGGGACGCCGGGATGAAGTTGTCCTGGCCACGAAGGTTGGCGTGCTGCGGGAAGGGGAAAAATTTGTGAATAATCTCACCCCGGAATCCATCCGGCAGGAAATCGATGATTCACTGCGCCGGTTGAATGTGGAGGTCATCGATCTGTACCAGATTCATTGGCCGGATTCCAATACCCCCATTGAAGAGAGCGTGAATGAACTCATGAAAATACAGGACGCCGGAAAATTTAAATATCTTGGCGTGTCAAATTTCAAGCCGCACCTGATGGACGAAGTGCGGGAAAAGACGGAGATTGTCAGTTTGCAGCCCCATTATTCGCTGCTGAGACGGGACATTGAGAACAAAGTGCTGCCGTACTGCATCGAAAATCATCTGGGAGTATTGAGTTATGGCACCCTGGCAGGCGGGATTTTAACCGGGAAGTTCGCCGAGATCCCCGAGTTCGGAGAGAAGGATCGCCGCAGCGAATTTTACGATTACTTCAGGGAACCCATCTGGAGTAAGGTGCAGCAGCTGCTGGATGTTCTGCGTGACATCGCCGAAAAGTATAACCGGCCGGTACCTCAGGTTGCTATTGAATGGACATTCCAGCAGGAGGGGATTACTTCCGCCCTGGTTGGTGCCAAGAATGAAGAGCAGGCAGAGTCCAACGCCGCGGCCGGGGGAAAGACGCTTTCTGAAAATGATCTGGAGCTGATTGATACGCAATACGAGAAGATCTTCGCATCATGAGCGCACTTAAGGGGGCTGATCCGCAACCAGCAGTTCCCGGTGTCCGGTTAAATTGGCGGGTGTAACGTCGAGCGTATTATTCGAAGTACCGCCGTAGTCTCTCGCTTGGAGTGGATGGCTCCCGCAGCCACCTGTCACCAGAGAGATGCTTGACGATGACGGTGCGGTGGGCATGGCTGCTGCTGTCAAGGTGTTGATAGATATCGCTGGTGTGCAAGTTCGGGAATGATGGATGTCCAACATCTCTACAATGCTGTAATGGAACGATACACAGCGTGTGGTTGAATTGTAAGCGGTAAGGGGGTGGAGTAGAGCCTAATATGACTTTCCATTTTGGCAGATAAGTTTTGCCTGCATAAACAGTCTGTGTTCGGGCGAGAGTGCCAAAATATAATCCGTATCACTGCGACTCCTTTCCGTCTGTTTTCTATTGTCACGCTATAAGCACGTCCTCTCTTTCCCTGCTAAAGCCTGATTTTTTCTTAAAGAACAAGGAGTTATCGCCGATATAGTATATGTATTCATCATATAGGTGAGACAGGTGTCCATCTTCATTAACAGGTGAAGATCAGACGATTCTCCTGTAGAGTTGAAAGGGGGAGATTTTGCAGCGCGTATATGCGTTTATTGTGATTGCCATACTTCTGATGCTTCCGGCGAATCGCGGAGAAGCCCAGGTTGAATTCTCGGGTTTTTTCGATGTGCAATACCTGGAGCCTGAGGAGAAGAAGGATTTTTTTACAGGATTCCACTACGGACAGTTTGAGATCGATGTCGCCACGGAATTCATGGACAGAATTCGGACTGACGGTTCGTTGGTGTTCAACACCGAAAGCCAGGAATTTGAAGCAGGGGAAGGATACCTGACCCTTGACTTATCGTCTCGTCAGTCTTCAATCCGCCCCAACAGTCGCAGCTTTATCCGGCAGACTCAAATTCAAGTGGGGCAATTTTATGTGCCCTTCGGAATAGACTACAGGGTCTCCTCCTCGATAGACCGGTCGTTGGTGCATGTTCCTCTTATGAATCGCCGAACCATCAATTCATGGATCAGCGTGGGATCACAGCTCTATATGTGTGCTGACGAATGGAATACCACGCTATTTGCCGTACGCAGTCTAACAGAGGGAATAACTGTCGGCGGGCGCATCGGATTGAAGGTCAGTACGGATGCGGAAATTGGCTTCTCTTATGCCAGAGAAATCCGTAATGCACAGTACCGGAATTCCGCACTGTTGGGGACCGATTTTGAGTGGTTTGTGCACCAGTTTTCGCTGAAAGGTGAGGCTGTCTTCAGCCAGGGTGTACTCAACGGGGCCACCACCAGCGATCAGGAGGTTTATCACTGGGGATATTATGTTCAGGGAAAGTATGATATCCTGCGCTTACGGCAATTACCGATGTTCCTGGTGGGCCGCTATGGTCAGTGGGAGCCGCTGAATGGTGTCGATAGCCAGACGATTCCACCGGAGCAGCGGATAACCGTGGGAGTCGGGGTGCGGCTTGCCTATCAGACTGAATTGCGCGTGGAGTATATGTCAAACCTCCGGGATGATGATACGCTGACATTTCAGCTGGCGGTGGGGTTTTAAAGTGCCATTCCAATGGTTGATGGCTGAAGGTCGTTTTGCACTATTGAACCGCAGAATATCGAATGTTGAATGTCGAACCATTGAATGCAGAATGGAGAAAGATAAAGTAGCCAACACCCTGCTACCCGGAAGATCCTTCGGCGGTTCTTTATTCGCAATTCGTCATTCTTTTATCCTGCCATTGAAACTCGATATTCAATCCGGCTATGATCTGATTATCCGCATTATCTTTGAAATAATACAGAATATTCGGAGCAACTCTTACACCGGAGAAGGATAAAAACTGCACACCCCCGATGAATAATTCGTCGCCGGCCAGGAAACTTTCACAGTCGGTCAGTTGCATGGGTAGAAATACGCTTCGTAGTATCCGGTATTAGTCCCAACCGGGGTACGACCTTTGGTACGACCTTTCGCTTGTTCTAGAGCAGCCGTTTCGTTAATTTGGGGCTTCTCATCTTGATGAATAGATCATGAAAAACAAGAGGAAGCTCCCGACATGAAGGCTCGTTCGGATCGTGCAACTGGTATTTTACAGACCATCGGACCGGGTATCGTAATGGCTGGTGCGGCTATCGGGGTGTCGCACCTGGTGCAGTCCACCCGAGCCGGGGCTGATTACGGATTTTTCCTGCTGTGGGCCATGGTACTGGCGTTAATATTTAAATATCCATTTCTGGAATACGGCCCGCGGTATGCCGCTGCGACGGGTGAAAGTTTACTGGACGGCTACATGAAGCTGGGAGCCTGGGCCATGGTGCTGTTTCTCATTTTTACTTTCGGAACCATGTTTACCATCACGGCGGCCGTGACGGTGGTGACAGCCGGGCTGACTGCCCAGATGACCGGGGTCACGCTTAATCCGGTCCTCTGGAGTGCCATCATCCTGGCCATCTGTGCGGGGATTCTTGTTTCGGGACAATACCCGATTCTGGATAAACTGATGAAGGTGATGATGACGGTGCTGGCAATTTCCACAGTCATCGCGGTGATTGCTGCCATTGCCCACGGAAGTAATGCGGATCCTGTTTTCCGGCGTCCGGCCGTCTGGAATGTCGCCGGCATTTCGTTCCTGCTGGCGCTGATGGGATGGATGCCTATTCCCGTTGATGTGTCCGTCTGGCATTCACTGTGGTCCATTGAACGGAAGAAAGAAACCGGACACACTCCGAGTATTAAAGAAGCCTCGTTCGATTTTAATCTGGGATACACCGGAGCCGGTCTGATGGCTCTCGGATTTCTCACCATGGGAGCCTTGGTGATGTACGGCACCGGAGAGCGATTTGCCGACAGCGGTGCAGTATTTGCCGGCCAGTTAGTCGAGCTGTATACCAATTCCCTGGGGCAATGGAGCCGTCCCATTATTCTGGCGGCGGCTTTTACCACCATGTTCAGTACCACCCTTACGGTGGTGGATGCCTTTCCGCGGGTGCTCCGCCGGGCCGCGGAATTGATCTTCCCGGCATCGGTCCGGAAGCGGGACAGCCGGCCGCTCTATATTTGGTTGATGCTGTTCGTTGTGGTGGTTTCACTGATGATTTTACAATGGCTGGGCAAAACCTTCACCACCATGGTGGATCTGGCAACGATTCTCTCCTTCCTCACTGCGCCGATCCTGGGGTTTATTAATTTTAAAGTGGTGACCAGCAGTCAGATGCCCGATTTTGCTAAGCCCGAAAAGGGAATGCAGACGCTCAGCTGGATGGGGTTGATTTTTCTTTCCGGGTTTACCCTGCTCTTTTTATTCTGGCGGATCTTCGTGGCGTAACGATAGTGGAAACCACGAATTATCCCGCAAGGGATGCCTTCGGCACACGAAATTTCACGAATATTGATTATACAGGATTAACCGGAGCGTAATAGCACACAGATAACGCAGATGGGGCAGATATTCGCAGATTAAGTGGATATGAAACAGAGTTATGAGAGTGTTTAGAAAACATGCGTCTGATACAAGGTGGTGAACCTGGCTTCTGGTTATTATGGAGATAAGATATGAGCAAAATTTATGACGCTATTTGGACGGATATATTTTATGACTATTAAATCTACTCAGTACAATTCCCGGAACGGTGCAAGCTCAGATATTTTTCTTCTTCACCCCGGGATTTCCCAACGGGATCCCTTACGGGACATCCCGGGGGTTCCGGGAAAACAGTCCCTCCATTGAACCGGTTTAACGGTTTTCCTGAGTTGACTTAATAGTCATGTATTTATTTAATATAATTATTTTACGTATTTAAACTTTTTGTTGTTTTCAAGTCATTAGTGATAATTCGTGGACTTTTTATAGGAGACTCATGTAATCATGGAATAAACTATAAAATTTACAGTACTTTACAATATTATACCCTTATAGAGCATCACATCGTAATTTTTACATTTTGCAGATAATATTTGCATTCTTCAAACCTGTCCTGCCTCTTTTATTTAAATTTCACTTGATTTCAGGCTCCGGAATATGTTTAATTATACTCGTAAGATAATTATCTCTCTGCATTTGTTTGTATTTTCGCTTCCGGTTGAGGCGATATATACAGAATACCAAGAGACTCTTTTGTGAAAAAATTATTTATTCTTTGTCTTTTCACAGGAATTACTGTTTTCCCCTATCCCGAAATTGTGGGAGACGAAGAAATTCGTATTCTATTCACCTCGAATGCAAACGGCAAAATAGAAAATTGCCATTGCCCGGATCTTCCGTTCGGGGCACTGGAGAAGCGGGCACAATTTATCACGGAATACCGGGAAAACCATCCGGATGTGCTGGTGCTGGATAATGGCGACAATTTTGTGAATTATGATCATGAGTTAAAAATTCCCATCATCATTGCTGCGTTTCACGTATGCAGATACGATGTGATCAACCCGGGGGATCAGGATCTGGCGTTTGCTCCGCCGGATTATTTTGCAGTAAGGGGTATTATCAACCATCACGGTAAAGCGCTTTCTCTCAGAAAGGGCGAGACGTCATTCTCTGTTTTGCCGGTTATGCACCCCGATACCCGGAAATTCTATCCGGAGAATACCTTCAAGGATGTTCAGTTTTCGAATCCGATTGACGATATAAAAGAATGGCTGCGAACAAACCAGAAGCGTGAGGTCTTCACTATTTTGTTATCGCACTCGGGATTCCAGGAGGATGAGAACTATGCGCAGACATTTCCGGAAATCGATCTCATCATCGGCGGGCATTCGCAGACCAGAATCGATACGCTGCATACGGTCAATGGTGTTCCGATTGTGCAGGCGGGAGGGAATGCGCAATATGTTGGCGAAATCCGGTTTGTTAGAGATGGGGATCGGTTTACTCCCACATATTATCATCTGCATCCATTGAGGCCGGAGATGGCCAGTCATCCGAAAATGGAGGCTTTGCTGGAGGACTATCACGAAAAAACATCCCAGTAACCAACAGAACATGAAAAAGCGAGCTGTAAAATGAGAGTACTGAGAAGCGTAAAAATACTCCTTGGAATATTATTCTTATTGAATATAGTGAACGCCCAGCCCATGGTTGGAGAAGAGTCGCCTACCTTTTTCCTCCGCACACTGGACGGGGAATCGTTCTTCCTGAGCCGGCATGTTGGGGAGAATGCGAGACAAGGCCAGGAACAACCAATCGTCCTGAGTTTTTTTGCCACCTGGTGTATCCCGTGCAAGGCGGAAATTCCGATCCTGCACCAGCTCCAGGAAGCATATCCGGAGGTGAAATTTCTGCTGGTGAATGTGGAGGAAAAATCGGATCTGGTGACTAAGTATGTCCAGGCGAATAACATCACACTCCCGGTCTTGATGGATATGTACAGTGTCGTGGCCAATAAATTTGGCATTGTGAATGAGAAGAATGTTGCTGTATTGCCGCAATTAGTTGTGATCGATCAATCGGGGAAATTAGCCTATGCACATGAAGGGTATAAACAGGGAGATGAGAAAGCGTTGGAAACGGCATTACAGCAAATGTTAAAGCCGGCTCCCGCCGCCGCAGCACAGGAAACCGGTACACCAATCGAACAAGACGCTGAAGATGTCCCAGAAAAAAGCATTGAGGAACAAGTAAATGATCAAGAGAAAACACCCTCATAAAAACAATGCATGAGAATACTACACGATGGGAAGACCAATGAAGGATTTACACAAATTTATTGGTGCATTTTTTATTATCATTATCCTATTTTTGGCCGGAAGAGGTTATCCCCAGGATACCTTGCAAACCGAGCAGAAAGAACCTCAAAGGTATTTTGTGGCTGTGCTTCCGCTGGAGTCCCAGGGAGGTCTCAGTGCATCCGAAGCCCAGGTGCTCACGTCCCGATTGCGGGATGAACTGGTCCAGATTGAGATGTTCACTGTGTTGGACCGGGGCAATATGGAGACCATCCTCCAGGAGCAGAATTTCCAGTTGAGCGGCTGTACTACGGACGAATGCGCAGTGGAGGTCGGACGGCTGCTGGGCGTGAACCGGATGGTGGCGGGAAGTATTGGCCAGATAGGTCAGACCTATTCCATTTCTGCCCGGATAATCAACGTGGAAACCGGGGAGATCACCAAGACCATTACTGATGACTATCGGGGCGAAATTGACGGATTACTGGTCCGAATGAGGGCGGTTGCCCAGCGATTGGCCGGTCTGGAGCCGACGGTCACCTTTTCCGGGACTGCGAGCTTACAGGTGACTTCTTCTCCTGCCGGTGGACAGATTTTCCTGGATGGCGTGGAAACAGAAAATGTCACGCCGTATACCTTTAGTAATATGGAGGCCGGGAAACACGAGATCACCGTTCGGCGTGAGAACTTAATTGGTGAAAGGGTGATATCCTTGAACGAGGGAGCCTCTGAACAGGTCTTCCTGGAGCTGGCTCCGGAAAAATTTACTTTTCAAATCACTTCTGATCCTGACTCAGCGAATGTGTATCTGGATGGGACCTCCATTGGTCAGACTCCGGTCAAATACGAGGTGACGGATACCACGAAACGGTATGTGATCCGGGTGGAAAAAGAAGAATATAGTACCAGAACCGATACGGTGGAATTTGAGAAGACCAAATTCCTGACCCTGAATTATCCCTTGACCCAAACTATCGGATCGTTGGTTTTTCCCTACGCTTCCGGGATGCAGATAACTATTAATGGCAATAGTCTGAGTAATTATGACACCCGGGTGGTCGGTTCATTTTTCGCTGAACGATATGGCCAGCGATTCCGGTATCAGCGGGTCGCCCTGGAGAGTCTGCCACTGGAGGACTATACCGTTCGCATTGAACAGGAGGGCTACCATCCCCTGGAGAGACGGGTTGCTTTAACTCAAGATTCCCCCGCTGCCGTGATTGAGCCTGATTTTGAATTAATCACTGCTGATTTGGTGCTCCTGAACAGCGGCACCTCTGTCACGGGAAGGGTATTCAATGAGAATTTTACCGAAGAGTTCCAATTGAAACCGGCCCAGGAAATGCAAATTCCTGTTCCCCTCGGGACCTA
>CAYPST010000032.1:1197-37083 GCA_964413425.1 uncultured bacterium | reverse complement strand
TCCAGCAGATTCCGGATGGCGGTTGTATGAGTATATTCATGAGCCATTTTGCTGCTGTGGCCATTATGGGGTGACAGCAGAACATGCTTCATGGCACGAAGAGGGCTGTCCATCGGCAGCGGTTCCGCTTCGAACACATCGAGTCCGGCACCGGCTATTTGCTTCGTGTTCAGTGCCTCAACCAGGGCCTCTTCATCTATGACCGCTCCCCGCGCTATATTAATCATGACCGCTTCGGACTTCATCATTTCGAACTGACGCCGGCCAATCATCCCCCTGCTGGTCGGGTTCAGATCGCAGCTTAAACAGATGAAATCCGCCTGCTGAAACAGCACCTCTTTGGAGACCATTTTCACACCGATTTCATTGAGAAATCCATTCTGTCTAGGTTTGATGTCATTCCCAAGCAGGGTCATTTCGAACCCGGCGGCTCGTCTCAGGATAGCCGCGCCAATCCTGCCGACGCCGATCACACCCAGTACGGATTCTTTCAGCGATCTGGCCGGAGCGGTCTCCCACTTCCCGTTCCTGACCGCTTCGTCAGCCCAGGGAATCTGCCTGGCAAAACAGAGTATGAACGCCAGTGCGGTATCGGCGACGGGCACCGTAAAAGCTTCCGGAACATTCTTTACAGTGATTCCCAATTCCTCACAGGTATCAAGGTCAATATTATCGATGCCGGTGCCCCACCGGGAGATCATCTGCAACTTCGGTGCATTCCGGAGGACACGGGCTGTGAACCGGTCGTCACCGATAATCGCTCCGTCGATGTCTCCGACCCAGGGCAAAAGTTCCTCTTCCTCCAGGCGGCCCTCCACAGGCGGCAGCACGATCTCGAGATTATATCTCTCGAACACATCCTGGTATTGATCGATTGCTGCCTGAAGATTTACGGACGAGATCAGTATCTTTGCAGTCACCTGTGGAACCTTTGCTTCGTATTTGAATCCGTGTACATTCGGAGGAACAGACAATACATCCGGACTCCGCTTTACTCCGGCGGGACTTCAGCGGCCGGTTCTCATCACACCTCCACCTCTCCGGTCAGTATATCAGCACATTTCCGGATGACCCTCCGCCTCTGCACATCCGGCGGGAGGGGAGATTATTTTCCGTCAGGCTTCGTATGAGCCTGCGGTGGTGTCTCCGCCCCGGCCTGTCCAGTTGGTGTGGAAGTATTTCCCCCGGGGTTTATCCACCCGCTCGTAGGTATGCGCACCGAAGTAATCCCGCTGTGCCTGAATCATGTTTGCGGGCAGCCGGGCGCTGCGATAACCGTCATAATAGGCCAGCGCCGTACTGAAGGCCGGTGCCGGCACACCGAGATCCACCGCTCGTTTAACCGCACGCCGCCAGGCGGGCTGTGCTTTATCTATGGCTTCCTTGAAATAGTCATACAACAGCAGATTCACAATATCCGGTTGTTCGTCGAACGCCTCCTTGATACGGCCCAGAAACTGGCTGCGGATAATACACCCGCCGCGCCACATCATGGCCACACCGCCGTAATTCAAATTCCAGCCGTATTCATCCGCCGCCTGGCGCATCAGCTGGTATCCCTGGGCATAGGAGCAAATCTTGCTGGCATATAATCCTTCCTGGAGATCGCTCAGAAATTCCTCTTTATCGCCATCGAATTCCGGGGCCGGGCCCTCCAGAATTTTCTCCGCTTTCACCCGCTCTTCTTTCAGCGCAGAGAGGAACCGGGCCATAACGGCCTCCGCAATCAGTGTGAGGGGCTGACCGAGCTCCAGGGCCGTGATAGCGGTCCATTTCCCTGTCCCTTTCTGTCCTGCGGTATCCAGGATAACATCGATGAGGGGTTGACCGGTTTCTTCATCCGTTTTCGCGAGAATATCCCTGGTGATTTCGATCAAATAACTATCCAGCACCCCTTCGTTCCACCGGCCGAAAACTTCGGACATTTCCTTCGGCTCCATCCCGATGGTCTTCATCATGAAATAGGCTTCGGCAATGAGCTGCATATCCCCGTATTCAATCCCGTTGTGCACCATCTTCACAAAATGACCGGCGCCCCCTTCACCGACCCAGTCGCAGCAGGGTGTGCCGTCGACTTTTGCGGCGATGTCCTGGAGAATAGGCTTAACGTGCTCCCAGGCTTCAGGGCTTCCGCCGGGCATAATGCTGGGACCGTGCCTGGCGCCTTCTTCTCCGCCGGAAACTCCGGTCCCGATATACAGTTTCCCCTGCTTTTCCACGTACTCCGTTCTCCGGATAGTGTCGTGAAAATTACTGTTCCCGCCATCAATGATGATATCCCCGTCATCCAACAGCGGCAGGATTTTATCGATAAAAATATCCACCGGCTTTCCGGCCTTCACCAGCAGCATCACCCGGCGCGGCCGTTCCAGCGCATCGATGAATTCCTCCAGCGAATGCGTCCCCACAATAGTATCCCGGCCCTCGGCCGGCCCTTCGATAAAATCGTCTACCTTGCTGACAGTCCGGTTGAACACTGCCACAGAATATCCCTTGTCATTCATATTCAATACAAGATTCTGGCCCATTACCGCCAATCCGATGAGACCAATATCACATTTGGCCATGATTCCTCCTTCGTGTTAGAGAGTAAAGATTCCTTACGCGAACATTATATATGCCGGCATCACTTATTGGCTTCATCTTTTAACCTGTACAGCGTCTCCCCCGCTTTATACACCACCTTAATTCCTTCATCTTCCCGCCCTTCCCATGCGCTGATATCTATGGTTTCCGGATCCCGATAGCCCAGATTCGCGTGTTCACATCGTTCTCTGGAAATACCGGTAGCGAGCGTCACCTTGATGCGGGCCGTTTCTTTGTCACCTTCAGGATCATATGTTCCCAAACCACGCAGATGCGTTGAATGGGCCAGATTTCCCCAGGGATACCCTTTGAACTTCTCCCACTGCTTCACAAAATAATCTCTGGTATGGTACCCCACTTCCTCCAGCACATCGCCGTGGGTATAGGAAAATTCCATGATATGGGGCGCATAAATAATCACTTCGCCGCCATCCGCAATCACCGGCTCCATTTTGTACATCCCCTTCGCCGCCGTCCAGATATCATCATACATCTCCGGCACAATGGACAGCACTTTCCGGAACGGCTCATCCACATACTTGATATGCAGCTGTGCGGAGAGTTCCGCAGCCGCATTCCAGGATTCTTCGGGTGGCCCGATGTAGAGTCCGGCCAGCCCGTGGTCCCGAACCACCAGACTGAAACACAGCGTGGGCACGTCGATTAAGGAGGCCGCCCGATCGATTACCCGGCGCACCGGGGTATCCTTCTTTCCAATGATTTCCACACTGGTGATGAGCGCACCCAGCCAGTGGGTGAAGTTGATGACATCAGGCCCGGAAATCCCCGGGAAAAAATATTTGTTGCCGCCGGAGAATCCCACCACCTCATGAGGGAATACCGGCCCGCAGATAATCACCTGGTCATACTCGTAAATAAGTTTGTTTACGTTCACCTGGACTTGTTCTGATAACAGGCCCCTGCTTACTTCCTCAATCTCCGTCCGGCTGATTTCACCTACGGTGGTGTACGTCTCAGGATCATCCCAGTGATGATTATAGATGCCGACGTCCCGGTATGTACTTTCCAGCTGCTGTGGAGTAACCTGAAGATGGTTCTGAATAGCCTGCCCGGACATTTCCTGATGGGTACCAAGCGCAATCAGAAAGTCCAGCGAGGCAACCTCCTTCGATAATAATTGATGGAACAGCCGGAAAAACTGGTGAATGGGGCCGCTTCTGGTGTTGTCAGGTATTATAACCAACACCTTTTTCCCATGGAGTTTTACATCCCGGAATGCTTCCCGCATCAATTCCCAGATCGCAGATTCCGTCAGCAGCTTCTCCGTATATCCTTCTCCCGTAATCATTATATAATGAGGCCGGTCATTTTTATCGTTACACTCATCGAATAATTTATCGGCGTTTTCACGCTATTTTCATGTGCCTTCATGTACATGTCAAATCCGTTGCAACAGCTTGCTGGAGAGTGGGGCATTCATCACCCCGGGGTTAACGCCGGCGGCATCTCTTCGGGATAATCAAACCCCACACTTCAGTAACGTCAGAATTTTCACGGAGCGAAATTGATAGTCATATGATTATTTTTATCATTCTAATTATAAATATTAATTTATTGAAAATTATTTATATTTTTCTCAATTCAAATATCTATTTTCATTTAATTCCATCAACGTAAGAAATTAACCAGTTCCCGGAATTTTCGCAAGCGGAAAGGCTGTATTCATGGCTGTATTCAAGAATTCAAAATTCCAAAAATTGAGTCTGTTTAGAAAACGCCTCGCCCCGAAGGGATGCTCCGAAGTCCCCGAAGATCCCTTCGGGACAAAGAAAATATACAATATATCCGTCCAAGTAGCGTAATACATTTTTCTTATATCTTATCTCCATAATAAACAGAAGCCAGGTTCACCACCTTGTATCAGACGCATGTTTTCTAAACACTCTCAAAAATTCAAAACCCTCAGCCCCCCACCATCTGAGCCGTAAACTGTGGGGCGCGATGTTTTGCACATCGACCACACCCGACGTACTGGAAACGAACGGTCGATGCGGTCTCCGATTATTGACCGCGCAACGTGGGCAGGAGATGATGAGTGCATGGCTCTGTGCCTGACTCATTGGGGCTTCGAAGTGCGCTGCTCGTCCGGTGCGATGCACAGTCACCGACGCTGAAAGCGGTCGGCGGGGGGCGCCGACGGCTGGCTGTCGAGATGCTTCAAAGCACTAAACTGGCCGGCAGACCGGGAGACAACAGGTACTTTCCCGGTTCAGTCAACTGTCTTCAGGAAGGCTTGCAGCAGTGCACCATTACCGCCATCACAGCCGCCTGATGAAAAGTTTCCTTCATTCCGGTAATTTCTGCTGGAATAATTTCAGGTTATCTCGTATGCTATATTAGTGACACGATTCACAGCGTACCTCTGGTTACACCAAAAATCATCCCGGGAACAAGTAAAGGAGGCGAGATGCGAGTTATCAAGCCTGATGAAGCCTGGTAGTTGCTCGGTATCTCCCGTTAACAGAGGATAGTATGCGCCCACAAAATAAATCAGAAGATATTTCAAATGCCCAATTCTCCGGGGCGGCAAAAAAAATACAGCAAACTTCCGATTATCACTCTGACCATTCCGGGTGGCAACCGGGGAAAGCAGAAATACATCGTCTGTTAAAAACCGTGTTCGGGTTCGATTCGTTTCGTCCCCTCCAGCAGGAGATAATCAGCAACTTGCTGCAGCGCCGGGATACGCTGGTTATCATGCCCACTGGTGGCGGCAAATCCCTTTGTTACCAGCTGCCGGCGCTCCTGTTCCCGGGGATGACGATTGTGGTTTCCCCGCTGATTGCCCTGATGGAAGACCAGGTGAGCCAGCTCCGTACACTGGGCATCCCGGCGGCGTATTTGAACAGCACCCTTGTCTATGCAGACTATGTGAAAACAGCCGATGCAGTGAAGAATGAACAGTTTAAACTGCTCTATGTCGCCCCGGAGACACTGCTGAAGCCGGAAACACTGTCCCTGCTGAACTCATGCCGCGTTGATTGCCTAACTATCGATGAAGCCCACTGTATCTCCTCCTGGGGCCATGATTTTCGGCCGGATTATCGTCGGCTTATCACCGTGCGGAACCAGCGGCCGGAGGCCACCTGCATGGCGCTTACCGCTACGGCGACTCCGCGTGTGCAGCAGGATATCCAGAACTCGCTTGGCTTTAAGGATGCGAATACCTTTCTCTCCAGTTTCAACCGGGAAAATCTCCGCCTGCTGGTGGAATATCGTACCGATGGTCTGCAGCAGACGCTGACCTTTCTGGAGCATCATCCCGATCGATCCGGAATCATTTACTGCACCACCCGCAAGCAGGTTGAGACGCTGGCGAGCCAGCTGAATGCCCACGGCTATTCGGTGCTCCCGTACCATGCCGGTATGGAGGACGATCTCCGCAGCCACTATCAGACGCAATTTATCCGGGACGATGTGCAGATTATGGTGGCCACCATTGCCTTTGGCATGGGGATCGATAAGTCCAATGTGCGCTTCATTCTCCATTACAATCTTCCGGACAGCATCGAGAACTATTACCAGCAGATTGGCCGGGCAGGCCGGGACGGGCTGCAGGCGGAGTGTCTGCTGCTGTATAACCATAGCGATATCCACACCATCCGGTACTTCATAGATGAGGGAGCCGAATCCGAGCGACCGGGCAAACAGGCCAGGCTGGAGGCGTTAATGCGGTATGTCGAGACCAGTCAATGCCGGCGGAGGATTCTCCTGCAATATTTTGGGGAAACCTACTCCGGTGATACCTGCGACAATTGCGATCAATGTCTGTCGCACCGGGAGGATCACCGGAAGCCCGAGATCACCATCCCGGCACAGAAATTTCTTTCCTGTGTCAAGCGCACCGGGGAAATTTTCGGAGTCTCACATATCGTCAAAGTGCTGCGGGGTTCCCGGGCAAAGCGTGTCCTGTCACGAAAACACGACCAGCTCTCCACCTACGGTATTGGCACTGAATTCTCATCCCGGGAGTGGAAACACCTGGCCCGGCAGTTCATCCATCAGGATCTGGTGAGGCGGGATCCCCGGCACGGCGGCCTCAGCCTGACCTCAAAGGCATGGGACGTCTTCAATGGAACGAAAGTGTATGCATCCCGGGAATTTTCTGCTCCCCAGTACGCCACTGAATTCACCCACGATGAGAAATTATTTGTCGAGTTACGCACGCTCCGAAAGCAACTGGCCGATGCGGCCGACCTCCCTGCCTATGTTATCTTTTCCGACCGTTCTCTCACCGGGATGGCAACGTACTTTCCCCATACGGCAGCATCACTGCTGAAAATCCACGGGGTCGGGCAGAATAAACTGGAGAGATACGGTGATGATTTTCTGGAGGTTATCCGTGCTTATTGCAGAGAACATGGGATACAAGAACGTAAAAAGAGGCTCCCTTCATCGTCTGCTTATACCCCGAGCAGGAGGGATAAACGCCGTTTTGAAGAGGTGGGTGAGATGTTTGCCGCCGGCCAGTCGATTGCACGGATTCAGGCTTTCTATCATGTCAAGCAGAGTACGATAATCAATCACCTCTATCGTTACCGGAAACAGGGAAATCACGTCGATGGGAGCCGCCTGCTGGAAGTATCAGAACTGACCGCGGACTCGAGACAGCATGTCCTCTCACTCTTCACCAAATTGGGCCCTGACCGATTGCGTCCTATTTTTGAAGCCCTCGACGAATCGGTTTCCTACGACGAGCTGCATATCCTGCGGCTGTATTACCTGTGTCAGTCCCGACCTTCCGGCTAACAGCAGTGCATCGTCACCGACGCTGAAAGCGATCAGCGCCGACAGTCGACGTCCGTTAAATCTCAGGAAGAAGCACCCGCACGCTGTGCCACTGTGAGAACAGTTTCACTACGCTCCAGGCCGAAAGCATTGGTCCGGCGTTAATTATTTTGAAGGCTCTTCCGTAATATGGTCATACAGTGAGCGTAGATTAAGTTCGGTAATGTCTTCCAGCGAATCCATCACCGGGGAGATATAATGAAGCACTTCATCATACTTTTGCTGGAAGAGATGCTCAAGCAGTCCCCGGAACCTGTGATCGGCAAGATTCCGGAGCCGGCGGTTATGCTGAAGCGAATACAGGGCCAGCGCAGTGTAATAGATACAGCAAAAGGCACTCCGGCTCTTGAGATCCTGTACGTCAGAGTTGACAGTCTGTTGCAGGTTCAGCACTTCCTCGTCGATTCCCAGTAAAATCGCACATATTTCCGGAACGGGCAGCACCAGGATATTGGTCTTTATTACATAATGGGCCGGGGTCGGTTGAAGAACAATGTCGAAACCGATTTGCCGGGCGGTCGTCTCGTCGATGATATCGAAAATGCAATCTTCCATCTGGAATATGGCCAGTATCAGAGCGGAAAAGATCATCAACACAGACTCGTTTTCCTGCAGATTGAATTCCTGAGCCATCTGCAGGGTGAGCTCGGTTTGACTCATATAGTCTTCAAAGTATCTTTCAACTTCCGCGGTTTCGTCTTTGTCTAATACTGTGAGAATGTCCTCCTGTGAAACGGGATGCGCCGTGGGTTCGAGCAATATGACCATCACCTGATCTTCTTCCACAGACTCCACGTAGCCGAACTGAAACCCTTCGCCAGCCCTGTAAATGATTGCATCGTCAAATGCCAGCGTGTTGAATTCATGGGGGGTCTGATCTCTGGAGATTTCGAATCGGAGCAAGGCCATTTCCGCCAGCGATCCTCCGATTTCCTGTTCCCAGCGACGGTAAAATTCTTCCAGCTCCGGATTATATCTCTGTTCGGCCTGCGCTGCTATATACGCTTTCAGATCATCGATGTCCGGATACGTATCACGGTCACCGGATCGCAAAAACTGGTTCTCCACGGTCTTCAGCAAATTTTCCAGTTTGTCGGGATCTCTGGTATACGCCTCAACGGGGCTGAGCCCGCCCAGGGCCGGGAGGGATTGATAAATCCAGTCATTGTAATAGTAGTCTGACTGATATTGCCGGACGGCTTCCCGGGCCCCTTCCTGCAAGTCCGGATCCATCGCCGGTTCCTGTGCTTCAGTCGGTTGAGTATCGTATTGCTGCATCAGATCCTGGAAAGACTGTATCGATTCATCAATGAACTCCAGATGCTCCTCCAACACATCTTCCAGATAGTCTCTGGCCACTGCCAGCCGCAACTCCGAATTCACCTCCACGGCCATCTGCTCACCCGTGAACCGGAGTGTCCCGAAAATGGAGGACAGTGCACTGTCTTTGCTGAAATACCCGAGTTCCTCCGCCACATCATCCTGTAACCACCAGGTGATAACCTGTGCATCTCCTTCCTCAACCGGATCACTGAACATGGGATGTTTTTGCGTATGTCCAAAAATCCGGGATCGGTTGATTACGTGATACCTGGCAGTTCCCCACATCATCTCCTCCCCCTCTCTATTTACCAATGATAACGGGGCCTCCATTTGTTCAACCATCCAGTTATGTATCAGGTACATCCTATCCTTCAAAAAGGTATTGAAATCCAGCTGCCCGCCGTGTTCCTGATGGCGATGATATTCTTCGAGCAGCGTTGATTGCACCCAGTCTGCCATATCCCTGGGAATCAGGATGGCGTTTCCGGAAATTTGATGCTGCTCACCGACCTTGGATATGCTGGCGGCCAGCACATCCCACCTGAGCAGGTGCTGGGAACCGGAGACATCATGGACTTCCCGGACATCGTCCTGAAATAAATCTATCAACAGCAGGCCCTCGTCCGGATACACTTCCTGTACCTCATAAATACTATATCTGGAGGAGAGTCTGTCTTTCAGCAGCGTGCGTTCTTCCGGAGACAATTCTATTCTCCGTTCTTCCAGGAACTCACCGATGATCGTTCTGCCCGTGGAATCCAGCCGGTGGTGATTAATCAGATAATCGTAAAAGGCCATGTGCTCATAATCATCGAGAAAGGCGGGATCCTCCACTGGGCTGTCCGGGAAGAAGAGCTGGAAGGCCCGGCTGTAGTCCGCATCAAATTTCGGCCGATCAAGATACGCAATGAGTTTCTGAGTGAGGGTATCAGAGAGGGTATTCCACTCCTGTTGGGTGAGATCCGGCCGCAATTCCTTCTGCATGCAGCATTTCTTATATTTCTCGCCGCTGCCGCAGGGACACGGGTCATTGCGTCCGGTTTTCCGGTCGGTGCCCATCAAAAATCATCCTGTGGTATTCTTATGTTCATTCCTGGTATGAGTGTATAGTTTCCAATGAATTTCACCTTCTGTCAAGAAGAATCTGCTTTGACCACGAAACACAGCCATTGGCAAGAATGCAAAAGTTCAAAAACTCAAAACTCCGAAAACCCCGGCCCCTGCCCGGAAAATCGCCCCGTCCCATAGAAGGGATCCCGTTGGGAGATTGACACAGATCTATACAGAAAAAAACTTTTAAAATGAGTTGGTTTATGGGGCAAGGGAGTATCTCGCAGGGGTCGAGGGAGGTCCATACAACATTAGTGATTCCTGGCAGGGTCACCACCAGTGGACATCCGAATCACTCGAAGTATCACCTTCGCGCACTATCATCGAAGACGGTCGATAACTGTCCCAGTTCTGCGACGCGCCTTGGTGGAGGTTGGGTACAACTGTTGAACGCTCTCCGGCTATCCCTGTACTATTTCTCCCCCCTGCTTCCTCGATTCCCTCCACTCCCGGATGATTTCATCCATCACCCAGGCTGTCCTGGCACCGCTTTCACCGGAACTGGGACAGGTGCCCCGGCCCAGCAGTTCATCCACCACCGTTTGTACCAGCGGCTGATGCACGTGCTGCGGATTCTCGAACTCGAATATCTGTTCGCCGCCGGAGGCGGTCAACCGGACGGTTTGGGGACCGAAACAATCGAGGGTGATATGACCATCCGAACCAACAATTTCGATTTCATCGGTGTTGCTCTCTCCGGAGATGGTGAAACACCAGACTCCGGTCCCGAGTATGCCGTTTTCAAATTGAAAGGAAGCGGTGACAATATCCTCGGGTTCGTACCATCCGGCCTGGTTAGTGGCGTGGCCGGTGGCGGCTGTTATCGGACCGAACGCATAGTCCAGGTAATCCAGTTGATGCGGAGCCAGGTCGAAGAAATACCCGCCGCCGGAAATGTCAGGTTTCACATGCCAGTCCTGGGCAGCCGGATCGGTATCCCCTGCCAGGGACGGCCAGTACAGCCGCAGATTCACGAAGCGAACAGCGCCGATCGCTCCCTCCTCTATCAACTCTTTCACCTTCAGAAACGCAGGTAACCGCCGCCGGTAATACGCAACGAATAACGGCTGACCGGTGTGCCTGCTTGCCTCGATCATCTGTTCACACTGGCTGTAGTTCAGCGCCATAGGCTTTTCGACGTACACCGGCTTTCCCGCTTTTAGTGCCTGGATGGTGTATTCCATATGACTGCCGGGAGGCGTCGCCACGTACACGGCGTTCACTTCCGGATTTTCAATCAGATCATCCGCATCATCGTACCATTTCGGCACCCCATGCCTGCGGGCGTAATCCTTGGCTTTTTCCCCGTCCCGGCGCATCACCGCCACAACATCCGAATCCGGAATCTTCCGGAACGCCGGTCCGCTTTTGACCTCCGTCACGTCACCGCAGCCAATAAAACCCCATCGTACCTCTTCCATCTGTTGTCCTTTCTGTTGTTTTAATCGAACTCACAATAACTTGAATGCACAACCACGTGCGTCCCCGGCTCACGGCGGCACAATCTTCCGACACGAGCAACATCGTAATGCGCTGAATGTAGTGAACAGTAATGATACGGTCAACGGTTGCTTCATTTTGCATTTTGCAGTCTGCCCACTCCAATAAAGCCATCTTCATATACAAAAAAGGCCAGGAAATATGTGAATCGGCATGCTTCACAGGTCTGGATCCGGAGCACGAAAGCCGCATTGCACCTGACATTCCCCATTTCAGCCGACCCGGCGGCCTGACGGAGTCTTGCTACTCCGGAATGGCATCTTACATGAACAGGTTTTCAGGTGACAATCACATAATGCTATCTTGCATTAGCATAATTGAATCTTACATCACCATAATACGATCTTACATGAATACATTTTCAGATGACATTACCTTAATGAGATCTTACATGAATACAATTTCAGATAACATTACTTTAATGAGATCTCACATGAATGCTTTGGCAGATAACACTGCCATAATGTCATTTTATATTAACTGAATGTAATCTTACACTGCCAGAATATGATCTTACATGAATATTTTTTCAGATGACATCATCTTAATAGAATTTTAAATGAATGGATTTTCAGATAACACTATCGGAATGAGAATTTACATTAGAAGAATCTAATATTACATGGATGAAATTCGATCTTACATGAACGGATTTTCAGATGACACTCCCATAATCACATCTTACTCTGCCTGGCAGACTCAGCAGATTTAATAGCTATATATACTAACTCCGGTATATTCATATACTACAATATTGTTGATATCAGCATAATGCCTTCGAAACATAGAAAAATCAATGTATTGTAGAGAGGTTCCATGGCGGTTGTGTGAAAATGCCAATTCAATGCAAAAATTGTCATCCTGACCCCGGTTTACCGGGGGAAGGATCCCCTGGGATGATGCTTCTAACTTGCTAAAACGCTTGCATAACGTGAGATGGCGGAAACACGAGGAGATACTTTCCCGGCAAGCCCCGGGATCCCAGCTCCGAGACTCCGCTCAGGGTGCCATCTTCTCTCCTTGATTTCTTGTTGTCACACAGTTTCCATGGAACGTCTTTACGAGATATTTTTCTGTACGATAAATACATTTGGAATTTGCAGGAAAGATATTGTTATGTATTTACTTACATAATGACATATACACCATTTTTGAATAATCCAGGTTAAAAGAGCCAGCCGATACTGACAGTCAATATAGCAGTCTGCTGAGTGAACTTGAAATTTTCTATTTTTTTATGGATATCTCCTTCCTGGCTGACGATTACTTCTTTCCCCACAGTCCGTACCTCATACGTTGGCCGCCCATAGAGGATCCCGATTGCCAAATCCAGGTGATCCTTCAGGACGGCATTCAGTCGACCATTCACGGCAACAGACCACCCGTTGCCGCTATTTTGCCAGACATCCAGTCGTTCGTTCAGAGCCTGATCGTGGGACTCAATCTTCGGGCTGAGCCCCCATAATATTCCCGACTGAATGGCGCCGTGCAGGTTTATCGATTCATTCATTTCTCCGCCGGCGCGCAGACCTATCATCGCGGTTAAGTGAATCCAGGAAGTTACCGTCCCGCCTTTCTGTAGTTGATCGTAGCCGGGAGCCAGCCTGGCGTCATTATACAAGAAAGAAAGGCCTGTAATCCAGGACAGCTCAAGAACATCGGTGATCGGATAGAGGTAATCAATTCCTATGATGATACCAGGCTGCGCACCGCCCGCATTCGCTCCACTGGTATCGGAGAATTCTCCCGCCGGAATGCCGGTTCCACCATGTATTCCGATGGTTCCTGTTTTCATCTCACGATCTAACACATATTGCGCTAAGGCGAAAGGTGGGATACAAATAACTAATAAGACCACTCTGAGTAGCGATATTTTTAAGCGCATAACCTCCTCATTCTATTTTGACAGAATAGTCCTCCTGAATCCTTTATTAATTACCACGTGCCCCGATATTTGGAATCGTAATGGAAGACTGCTCTCAATGATCACGGAACACCGAATAGATCCGGGTGTCATATGGGTGGGAACTGCTGTTGGTGAACCATCCCCATTCGGGGAATCGTTCCTGATAATAGTCCACCGGATTGGGCATGGTGTATCGCACGCCAGGCAAGGCAAGCCCTTCATTCTGCAGTGAATTGAAGACACGATGAACAATATGTCCACGTTCACCGGTACCCACCTCCAGATGCAATATACCCATATCTAGAATTTTTTCATCAGCCGGCGGAGGCCATCTCCGCACGGCATAATCAAATTCTCGGTCGGTGAAATGATAGAATTTGGTCGGCCCCTCCCAGATTGCAGTAACGATGGTTTTCTCATTGGGTACCAGAAAGGTCTCCAGCCCCTTTACCACGTACGATCCCGGGGGGACATTCTGTACCATATAATATCCGTTATTGTCCGTCCTGGTGCGGTACACTTCGGTCACTTCCTCCCCTTCTTCTTCGTATTTTCCCACAATCTTGACAAGAATATTGGATTTCCGGGCTTCATACAGGTCGCCCACTCCCTCATTCTCAATCAGTACGGCCCCCACCAACAGCGATTTTTCCGGCTGAGGCTCCTCCAGAACGTACCGGCCGGTGGCGGCACAACTCGTAAACAGGAACATCAGCAGAAATGAACCTATCACAACAGTTGGATGCTGCATAACATCTCCTTTGATTATATCATGCTATACAATTTGACGGTTTTCTTCCGGACCGAATGTTCCGAACGGCCGAATGTCCGGGATCCTGCAAACCGGATTGCCCCTGGCATGCTGCCTTTTCTCTGCATACACGGTGATTTTCATGAATCACCAGAATTGTTTACACCGGACTGTATAAGCTCAGTACTTTTCACGAAATTAGGATGACAACTTTTTTCCGGCAAGAATTAAACACCCCGGATCCGCCAAAAAATATTTTTCAACCACAGCTCCATCTGAACAGTTAACCTGACAGACTGTCCGGGTATAAATACGGACCCACCACTTCGGTAAATTCCTCTTCAGAGAGCGCAGTTTCAATTCTCTCCACAATCCAGCCGTCCCGATCAATGACAAACGTTACCGGAATCGAGTTCACTCGATACGCATCTGCCACTTCTCCCGTTCCATAAAGGATAGTATACTCTACCCTCAGCGTATCAGCGAACTGTCGGACATCATTACTGTCCTCGTATTGCACTGCGACCCCGATGATCTCCAAACCCTCGTCATGTAAATCGGCATATATCTCGTTCAAGACAGTGGCTTCGTACCGGCAGGAATTGCACCAGTCCGCGAAAAAATTGAGCAGAACCACACTTCCCTGGGTATCCGAGATCTGGACTTCCTTCCCGGTCAGGTCGGGGAGGATGAAATCCGGGGTTTGAAACCGGCGGGGTTCGATGGGCGTCTCTTCCGAACAGGTTGTGAAGAGAAGACCTGAAATACCGAGTAAGAAAACCAATGGGATATATAATGTAACTGTTCTCATTATGCTCCATATCGTTTCCTAATCTGTGCGTCTGATAATACAAAATAGTTTCCGGGTTATCTACCCTGAATTGTTTCTAACCCAAATTGAGCGATTTTTTATAAATCACTCAACCGACAAAGAAAATGTAAGTTATTTCTGTCGCCCCTGACGGGGCATGTTCCATCTGGATGCTAGGAGTTGCCTGCTTTTCAGTCCCATAGAAACGAGATATTTCCAGGAACTCTATCCCCGGTAAACACAAATTCCGTCGGGATGGCATAGAGATGCCTCGATGCCTGTTTCACACAACGGAGAAGTCTGGAATTCGAGCTATTCTTTGGGGCTCTCCTCCTGTGGGTCCAAAGTCTTTCCATCAGCAAATCCTGTATAAGCAGATCTTTCGCTTTGGCTTGCCACTCTATACAAAAGCCGCCGCTGAGCACATCAGCGGCGGCTTTTCAGTACTTTCCGGATTAGACGTATCCGGCATGAGAGGGAAGTTGTTCCTATCGGAGGGCCACCCCGATGGAAAACCGGTGCACGGCATCGAAAATGCCAAAAGCCGTATAGGCGTAATCGGCTTTAAGCCCGATACCTCCGATATCATAGTTGATACCCAGTCCTGCAGACAGGGCCTCTTCGTCATAGTTGAACTTATAGCCTCCTCTGACAAACAGGACGTTATACAGGTTGTATTCCGCTCCCAAATGCACCCGTTCGGAGTAATCTCTGGGATGCAGGGCATCCAGCGCCACAGTCAGTTCCGTGTCTCCGTCTTCCTGAAATAGTTTCAGGACATCCATGGCGACCCCGAAATCAAAAGTCAGGGGGAGTTCAAACCGCTGGTCATAGTAATCGACCTGTCCCGAGAAATTCCGGAAGGTCACCCCGAACCGGAGATCTTTGAATCCCGGATAGTAGAGGGTCCCGAAATCGAACACCAGATTGCTGACTTCGTTTTCGGCCATGGTTTCTTCGTTGGTGTATGGATCGAGAATCCGTACGTCCCCGAGATTCTGATAGGCCCATTTCACGTTCCCTCCCACATAAAACTGGGAGATAATCTGGCGGCCGTATGATACGCCAATAGCATATTCTGAGACTGTGAAGGTGCCGATATCTTCGTAACCCTGCAGGCGTTTTTCGGGATCAAATCCCTGATAAGGAATGGTTTGCTGGATATCCCCGTATTCCATGGACACCAGATTGATTCCGAACGTTCCGTATTTACCGGCATTATAAGCCACACCAGCGCCGAAGTGCCCGATATCGGCGATCCAGTTGGTTTTGCTGGTGGTGGCGCTCAGGCCGTCCATCATGGCCAGGCCTGCGGGATTCGAAAACATGGCTTCGGCATCGCCGACCACGCCTACTTTCGTTCCGGCCATGCCGGCTACCCGGCCTCCGACATCAATGGTGAGAAAAGGCATGCCCGCCTGACCATACTTGATGGCCTGTCCCCACGAGACCTCCGGAGACATCAGGAAAACAGCCAACACGGTCGTGAATACTGCAAGTATTGTTTTCCTCATAATATTACCTCTTTAGTTGTTTTGCCAATTTCCAATTTACTTACCCATATCTATCGGGTATACTTATTTGATTAAAACCAGCTTCCCGACCGTTTTCTCCCCGGTTTTGGGTCCGTTGGGGCTTTCGCGTTCCTCGATCACATAGAGGTAGACCCCGCTTACCACCTGCATCTGGCTGAAGGTCTGCTGCTGGAGCCACGCTTCATCGCCATCACCGGACGTATGCTCGATTGTGCGCACCAGATCCCCGGTCATGGTGTAGATATGGATATCGCAATAGGGAGGTAAATTCATGAAATTTATTCGCAATCCTCCGTACTTATCAGCCCCCTGAATATGAAAGGGATTCGGCACGGGGGTTGCCTGTTCTTTCCAATTTGGATCCGGAGTTCGGGTTGGAGAAGCCGGTTCCTGGCCCTGACTCCACTGCATCCGGTTCTGGAATTGACTGCTTTCCAGGGTATCGCCATCTGCGACCGAAACGGCGGTGACATAATATCGATATTCTTCACCCACAATTACATCTTGATCCACATACTCTCCGGCATCGGCGCCGAGGTCGTTTTCATCGGCAATCATGATGAAAGTCGTATCAGTGGGAGTGATGAGCGCAGGCGGTCTCCAGTAATTCCGGTACACCCGGTATCCGATAAGTTCACCGACCCGGGTATCGGTATCGTCGGCCGCTTCGTTGCCCCACTCGATCCGGATCTGTTCATTTTCCGAAGTCACGTTAAGGGAGGGCGAGGCCGGGGCAAGCGGTATACCCAGTTCACCTTCGCCTGCCATCAGGTCATTAGTAGGACTATTCCAGAGATCCAGCACGTCTCCGGCCTTCAAGAAAGCTCGCAGCTTGCTCAGCTCCAGGATCTGATCCTTCTGATCCTGGTCCAGCCAGGAGCCCTCTTCGGCGATTCTCTCTGCCGTGGATCCATCAGGCAGCACGTCACTGAAGGGATCCACAGGATTATAATACACATCCCAGGGTAACTGCTGCATCTGATCTTCACGCAATGCCGGGTTTCCGTTATCATAAGCCCGCCCGGCGGCAATGGCGAGTTTGTGCGGAATCTGTCCGCCCACGAACGCCGTCACCACACGCACCTGTTCGCCGTCGTCCATGTCATACGGACCGAAGCTCATCAGGAAGGTTTTACTCTGCTCATCCGTGGGATCCTCGGCATGCTCATCCCAGCGAGGCGGAAATCCCGGCGGGGTATCATCGATCATACCCTCCGGGTCCAGCGTCCGAAACCAGGCATTCTCAGAGCCGAAAGAGACTTCATCGCCGTCCGGGGTCAGACAGACCGAATAAGCGCCGCCCATCTGTCCTACCGCCGAGCTCCAGGGATTGCTCAGATAGGCATAGATATCTTTATGAGTCGACACGTTCAGATCCGGAGCGAGTTCCCGATATGACCATCCGGCTTTATGAGGCTGGGACGGATCATCCGGAACTTCCACGCCGGGAGCGTGGGGTTGTCCGTCAGCATGCAACACCACGTATCCCATGCTCTGGGGTTCCTGAAAATGGCCGAATGTCGACTGCGGATTGCCGCGATCGTCAATCCCCGGCTGTCCGGTGATTTCATCCGCATCCCAGCCATACCAGAAGCGCATGGAATCGGCCGACATATCTCCTCCTTCCGCATAGTCTGCATAGGTGGCTCCATAATAATTCCCCCACAGATCCGCCGGGTAGAATGCACTGGAGTTCAACGCTCCGGTGATGCCGAAGAATACCGAATCCTTGACGGAACCGGAATTATTGGTGAGGATATATTCCATGATGATAAAATCGTCGTATTGATCCGCCGCATAAAAATAGGTGTATCGCTCCACATCGATGTTCATCCCGTATTCCGGCCAGGTATACAGCTTGTTATACATCATCGCATCGGACGGCAAACCTGATTGCACCGGATCTTCCCTGGCCGTGATACCTGTCCAATTGATGTCGTCGACAATTCTATCCGGATACGGGTTGCGAAAGACCCGTTTAAAAGCACCGTCTTCAAACGGCGCGACCACCTCAAAGTCAGAATATTTGTGTTCCACCATCATGGCCACCTGCTGGTCCCAGTCCACATTGGATGGATCGGTCCAGGAACGCGCCACTCCCAGATAAAAACCATAGGTTTCCAGCATATGGTCGGTCGAATACGGTTGTGCCTGGGGCCAGCTCAGGTAATCGTCTCCCATATGTTCTGCGGTCGAAAGCGCCATCTCGCCAATGGCAACGGTTCGGCTCTTCTGTGCAAACAGAGAACCTGTCCCCACCATACATATCAGGACGGCGATAATCGACCGCGTGATTCGACGTTTTAATGTATGAGTCATAATATATCTCTCCTGGTGTTAAATTTTCTCCACATACTACATTCTCTCCAAGTTCCAGGGGAGTGGGCGACTTTCTTCCGCACGCACTCCCCTGCACAATCAGCGTGCACTTCCACCACGCTTAAAACCTGAAGCTGACACCAAAGAAAACGTCGCGCTTTTCGAGGAACGACCACGAGGTAAAGGCCGGCAGATCAATATAGTCGGCGGCATAGTCGCCGGGGCGATCATCGCCCTTGATGCTGCCGTCTTTCTGGACTTCCAGATCCAGGGATTCCATATAGGACCGGAACTCGTTGTTCCACCATTTATGCGCATCCCAGGCCCAGTAGCCAGTCACACCCCAGTCAGCCCAAGGTCCGCGAGTCATATTCTTATTGTTAAACAGATTCTTGACGTCCAGATACAGGCTGGCGGTGACTGTGCCGCGTGAGAAAATCGGCTTTCTGAGGCGCATGTCCCAGCGCTGATACGGACGCCAGCGGATGTTGTTTTCCACCAGGGGATAATCCTGGGGATTCCAGGTAAACTGTTCGCCCCGCTGCCATTTGTACAGCAGATCCAGGCTGATACCGCCCACGGGATAGAAAAAGCCCGCATAGCTCGGTCCGAACTCCCGGGGTGTATTGAAGTTCAGGTTCAGCTTAAACGCGGGTCGAACATCGGCAGCCGAAACTTCCCGGTACTCGATCTCCGGCGGAACGGTTGGATCTTCGAAGAAGTCATCCGTACCATATTCGCCTCCACTTTGCACCATATAATCAATACTGGTCCAGAAACTGAAGAACGGAATGGAACCACGCCGCAGCTCTAACCGGGCTTCCGCCCCACGAGTATCTTCGAACAATCTGTTGGCGAAGGAATCATGCTCATACCCTTCAATATAGTTATACTCGATTTCTCCGTATTCCGCATTCACGTCTTTGTAATACCCGGTAATACTCAGGCTCATTCTGTTGAACAGGTTGTGTTCATATCCCAGTTCGTAGGCAATAGTCCTGGGCGGATCCAGGGCCGGATTGCCGAAATTCTCAATGGCATTCCGGGCGCGGGTATCCTTCCAGGTCCGGTAGACATCATCGTAGTCAGGCCACTGGTAGAAATGCCCGTAGTTAAAGAAGATCTTGGCCACCCGGGCGATGGGATGTGAGATCCCCAGCCGCGGACTGAGACGCAATTTTTTCACCCGTTTCAACTCAGCTTCTTCCCATAATCTGTCGGTGTTTCCCGGCAACAGGAGATCGGAATAGGGGCCGTTCACCTTATCATCGGTCGGTCCGTCCAGGAGAGGGAACTCGTCATGTACGATCCAGTCGGCCCGTAATCCGAGGTTGGCGATAAAGCCGCCGTATTCCATCTTATCCTGCAGATATAATGCGCCGTTCAGAGGCGCAAGGTCCGGCAATTCACGAATGCTGCCTGCGTTCACGGACGGGTCAATGGCGGCGTAATACTGATGCAGGAAATCCCGGCGAAGTTCGAAACCAGCCTTCACCTCATTATTCTGATTCACCTGGCTGGTAATACTGCCGGTGATCTCCCAGGTCCGGCTGTAGGTGTCATTGGCACGCAGGTTACAGGATTCCATCCGGTATTCCCCGGTGATATCCCGCCAGTTGACCGGACCATAGCCCTTGGGGCCTTCATCATACCAGTAATCGCCGATCTGAATCATCGCCCAGTCACGCCAGTTTTCCCAGCCGTATTCTCCTTCTTCTGCCAGGCGTTCAGCGCGCTCGGCGGACCCGATTCGACCATTTTCCACGGCCGTCTGGTCGGAGCTGGTGGCTCCCCATTCGGAACCTTCGATTGGTGCGGTATTCCGGAAATCCGGGAGCATGCTGTAGTCGACCCGCCGATGCGTAATCTGCAGATCATAAAATGTTTTCGGAGAAAGGGTTTGGGTCAGGCGGCCGGAAAAATACTGCCGGTCCTGCTGCCCGGGGACCGCGCAGTGCGGATACCACATCTTGTTGACCCATCCTAATTGAGCATAAGGATTCCGGGAAATATAACCGGAAATACCAGGACCCTGCCCACCGGTACCGCCCTGCTCGCTGCTGTTAAAGTACATGAACTGCACCTTCATATTCTCGGTGACGTTTCCGGTGAGTTTGCCGCGGAATCGGTGTCCGGAAAAGCCGTCTAACTGGGCAAACTGGTTGGAATATTCCAGAAACTCCTGGTTGTATGACAAGAAGAAACGCAGGTTGGGGATAATGGGTACCGGTCCGCCAAGGGTTGCCCGCACATTATAATCCGGCCGGTCACCGTACCAGTGAAAATAGTCCGGAACCCCGGCTTCCCCCCACTGGAGATCCACGGTTTCCCCATTGGGCGCCGGTTCGCCGTCGGCCAGACGCTGCAACTCCTCCATGGCATCTTTGGACCGATGCCGCCACAGGTACCGGGCATACAGCTCTTCCGGCTTTCCATAATGGGGATCGTCTTCCTGCAAGTTTTCATTGGCTTCTTCATTCCATCCGGCAAAGAAATCGTTGCCGGTAAACGCGCCGGCCTCCGGATCGGTAAACGGAATCACCACAGGAGACTGAAATCCATACATATTGGGTCCGAAATGCTTCAGGCCAGGCGGACTGTATTCATAATCGAAACTGCCGGAATATTGATCGCCGCCCTCTTTGGTTACCACCTGCACCACACCGGACTGAATATCACCGTATTCCGCATTAAATCCACCAGTCTGCACTTTCACTTCCTGGATTTCATTCACATTTAAACGAAGATGTGGCCGGTTGCTCATGGCATCCCGCTGGGACACCCCATCCACGATGAAATTCATCTTGTTCATCCCGGAACCCCGAATCGAGGGCTGATCATCATAGCCACGATCGCGATTAATGCCTACCTGCGTGGTAATAATATCAGAAATTGATACGTGTGCTGAAGATTCGATTTCCTGAGTTTCGATATTTCGCTGAGTTCCGGAAATATCCTCCTGCACAATGGGCCGCTGGGCTTCCACCACCACCTCCTGGCCGGCAATCGCTTCCACCTGCATTTCATAATCCACGGCCCTGGTCAGGCCGGCGGTGACATCTACATCAGTCACGGTAACGGTGGTGTACCCAATCATCTGGGCACGCACATCATACGTACCCGGCGGGACATTCAGAATAGTATACTCGCCGTTCTCATCGGTTGCCGCCCCCATCTGGGTACCCACCACAATGATGTTGCAGCCAGGTAACGGTTCACCGCTTTCGGCCTCTGTTACCGTACCCGCAATTTTCCCGGTCTGGGCAAGAGCACTGCTCGCTGCGAATACAAGCAGCAATACGATCGAAAGAAGACTTCGCTTCATTACTCGCCTCCTCCATTCTTGGTTAATGGAATGTGTTTTCGCTGGTTAATAGTGACCATATTATACCCTGATCCTTTCCTCGTATCACCCCCTTTCGTTATACCTGATATATCAGGTGTATGTAAGCAACCTAATCTCGTTATATAATTTGCTCTCCGGTATAAGACTTTATAGCGAAAATCCTGCTCAGATATACATTGAAAGACGGAATCCGGCACAACAAATTCAGATATACCATTTCTTCGGAGCGGCTGGCTCCCTCTTCCCGGTACAGAATACGTTCCGTATAGGAGCAACCGGACTGAGACATCGGTATTTACATGCCAGGGTTACAAGCAATAAAGGGAATTAAAAACATTTGAAAATGCCCCATAAAAATCGCCTCCTCGAAACAAATGAAAATTGCCACTTCAACAAAAGATAGCATGCTTAATTTTTTGAACATTTGTTACAATACAACACTCAATCACTTTTTGTATTACCTACGACCTGGAAAACCTTAACAATTGAACTTCTTCTGAGTGCCATAAATATCAGCTGTTAATCGATTTGTATGTAAAGGGTAAAAATATATATTCGTGAAATCAAGCAAAAAAACATATCAAAAACATATCTATTTCAATAATTTCTAAGAAACCTGGAAAAATGAGAGTGCTTAGAATACGTTCCAAAGCAGAGCCTCTGACTCGAAGCTTGCCCCGACGGAATCTCTCCCGGACAGAGATCGTAAAGGACCCAGAATGGGATCGATGGGACAGAGAAATAACAGAAAATTTTTGCCTTATGTTCTTGGTGATTTCTGAGCCAGAGGCTCTCCCACGAAATGATCTTTGTCCCCGGAGATCTTTCAGCCGAAGGCCTCGAAGAGACTCCCCCAACGGTCCGTGCCGAAGGCATCCCTGTGGGAAAGGACTCCCCCAACGGGATCCTTCTGGGACTTCGGAGCATCCCTGCGGGACGAGGCGTTCTGGTTCTCGAAACAGACTCATTTACCAATAAAAAAGCGAGAGAGCCGGGCTGACTCTCTCGCCATTTTCAAGCGATGATTATCGTATTCGAAGGTTTACGTAGTTTCCCTGACCCACTTCTGATACTCCTGCTCCACCTGGTCCGCGGTATCTCTGCCGGGAATAATGAGAATCCGATATTTGAAGGTCACGGATTCCCCGGCGGGCAGTTCGTAGTTCAACTGCATGTCTCCTTCCGTAAAAACTGCCTGCCCCAGGGGATTGGCCGCGAATAAGCCGTAGGCTCTGGCGTGCCAGAAGGTGGGGTACCCGACGTTATCCGGATGATCCAGAATGGCGACGGTGACGGGTTGCCCCTCCACAACACCGGACAGCTTCATCCATTTGGCTCTGGTTCCCCAGACTTCCACCCCGGTGATGCCTTCACTGCTCGTGTATTCCCCGTTGACGCCTTCGTTATCCAGCACAGGCTCTTCCATGGGTTCACCATCCGGGCCGGTCAGCCGCAGCGGCCGCTCGGAGGGATATTCCAGCGCCCGGGTGACGCGGAGGCCCAGCATGCCTTCCTTATTATCGTGCATTCTTACCCGCTGGCCTGTTGCCGTCAATGTAGAGATCCGGTCGACGACCCTGGCGGCGGGGCGCTTGTGAAACACGAACCGGGTCTCTTCCCGCAGGAGTACCTGGTTATCGGGGCTCAACCAGCCCGAAGTCACCACCAGCTCGCCGCTTTGCTCACCGTTCTTGACCTCATTGACTCCCCAATGAACAATATGGCCCATTTCGTCCTGACGATCCTCCGGAATGGCACTGGAGTTATTCCAGAAGTCCAGACCGTTGACATCACCGTAATTGAACCACAGACCAATGTGATGGGGGTGATCCACCCGTTCTCCCGGTTTGGATTCCAGCGGATAGCCCCGGGTGATTTCCACTCCCGACGGCGACTTCAAAGGATAGAGAGCCGGCTTCTTTAATACTTCGTATTTGCTATCCAGAATGTACGAGGTGAACAGTTCACCATCCATCAGGACATCGATTTTTTGTTCCGATTCTTTCGGCACAATCCGTACCCCGGCCTGCGCAAAGACTTGCTGTGTACCCCAGGCCATGAAAGCGAGAACCATCGTTACACCTATGGTAAGTATAACATATCTATTGGTTGACATAGCATCCTCCTCGGCAACCATTTTCAATTAACGTGCTTTTGGTTATTCTCTGGCAAGCTGCAGCGCTGTGGTCGTGGTGTAATACTTTGCCAGCGTATTCCGGACTTCCCATTCCGGCAGTCTGCCGTCAATTAGGAATTGGAGATATTTTTCGGTGACCTGGGCAAAGTGTGCTTCGTGCCCCACCCGATATTTCTCCGGAATGATCACATGCCAGCCCTGTGCTGTTGGCTCGCTCTGCAGACCCGGATAGGATTGCGTTAACTGCTCCAGGGCTTGTTGTACCGGTGCTTCCAGAGAGGCTTTCGTAACGCCCTGCACCGGTTCGATATAGAGTTCCGGCTGATAATTCTGGGCTTCCCCCTGCCGGATAATGAGATTTGATCTGGTTCCCCGCATGATGGAATAATGGGTGTCGCCGCCTTCGGGTGCCTGGTAATTCCACACCACGGATACCTTTGCATGGATACCGTTAATCCGGTAATTCATCTCTCCGTTCGCATACACATGGAGAATGTTATTGTCGTCAACCTCCTCCTGCAGATAGTCCGGAAACTCGCTCACGCCTGTGGAGCGCTCGAATTGTTCCCGGGTGATTTCGGTCGCCCAGCGATCCGCGGAGAGCATCTCGATGCCGTTACGATAATCAATGATTTCACCGGGAAAACACTCCCATTGAATGAGGTCCACCAGATGGGTGGTAACATCCACCAGGCCTTCTCCCTGCTGTTCAACGTCGTAATACCAGGGCGGGCGCTGCAGGGGACTCCCGGACACATATTTGAAAAAGTGATGCACACTTTCCTTGGTCACGGCGGGATTCTCCGGCGTCCCTTCCTGCAGGGAACCGAACACGGGTTCGATCATGGAGAATTCCCGCTGCAGCATGGTGGTGATCTCGTAGCGCTCGGTCATGATATCGTACAGCAGCACCCCCCGCTGTTCCGCCAGAGTGAACGCATGCTGCAATGAATCGAAGCCCGCCGGATCTATACACATCGGTTTATCCGAAAGCACGTTCAAGCCGGCATCGACGGAAGCAAAGATATATTTCGTCTTGAGCTTGTTGTTCCCGGCCAGAACCACCACGTTTCCCGGCTTTTCCCGGAGCATCCTGTCCAGGTAGTCCGGTCCCATGTAGACTTCTTCCTGCCAGGTGGTGGGATCAGTCTCACGATTGTTATATTGTTCAATCCGCTGGAGATGCAGCCGGACATCCTCGCCTTCCGGCGCATAGACATGAACCGCGGGATCCACCTGGTGATACATGGATTTTTGCACCAGGGCCGCATGAAAGTGCCCGGGATCCAGGGTGATGAGCTTCACCTCGTTTTCGGCGCCTGTGAAATTCATAGCCTGTCTCTCCTGTTGCGAACATGCCCCAATCACCAGCATCAACACTGCACTGCATCCCGCCATAAACCGGAATAATTGTTTACGCATTGCATTACATCCTTTCGAGTGACCGATGAATGCCAGCCAGTCACCGGCTTCCGCTGCAAAGAAGCGCAGGGGAATATATCAGCGATTATGTGCTTAGTCGAGCACTTTTATTTTCATATTCCGATACCAGACGGCATCAATGTGATCCTGCAGCACGATATGGCCGTTCTTCTTCTCCCGGAATCCTTCGATATCGGCATACTTGCTCTCTGCAAAGATCCGTTTGAATTCGTCCGAATCAATGTCGAATTCCAGGATTTTCTTCCCGTTTAACCAGTGTTCACCGTGGGTCCCGTCCAACACAATTCTGGAATGGTTATATTCTCCCACCGGCTCCAGTTCCTTATTGTCATTGGGTGCAATAAGATCATACAGCCCTCCGGCCCGATGGGTGGGATCCTCGGCATCCGGGTGTCCCGTGTCATCCAGCACCTGGTATTCATAGCCCAGCGCGGCATATTGGGGTTCATGAGAGGTGGAAAGCTCTTCCGAGACATTATACTTAATTCCGCTGTTGCCGCCGGGACTGATTTTCCAGTCGAACTGCAGCTCGAAATTTTCGTAGGTCTGTACCGTCATAATATCACCGCCGGTTAACGGCTGGCCATCGGCAGCTGTCGGCACCTTATCGCTTTCCATTTTGTTGAGATGGCCGTCCTGGACAGTCCAGTACTGGGTCGGAACGGTATCTCTGCCCAGACCGGTCCAGCCGTCGAAACTCTCCCCGTCGAACAGCAGCTGCCAGCCCTCCGCCTTCTCCGCCGGGGTGAGCGTATTCGGCTGGGCCTGCTCGGAGGTTTGCCGGCCGCACGAAAGCAGGAACACCCCGATTACTAAAAATGTGATTATTCGCATTCCATTTCTCACGCGTCCTGATACCGAATGAGTCGTAGGTGAGTAATGCATAAATTCATTCTCCCTGAGTTGTTTTGAATTACTGTTTTCATTGCCTGCCATGCATTATAATTCTCTTTATCACCATGTCCTCTATTGATGTATCAGTGAACAGGTATATAGGGAGTGACCGGTAATTTATAACTCCCAGCCCCCTTTGTCTGGCAACCATTGCACTTCGTTATCTCTTCCATGCGACTGTTTTCAGCCCTCGTTGCCTGATGACTGCATTTGTCGATAAACAGGTATACATGCCGCAATTGAAAGACGTGTGGCTCCCCGTGCGAAAAAATTTTTTGATGTCAGCTCTTAACATTTGAGTAGTTATAATATCCGAAAACTTGTATAAATATGTCAAGGACTTACTCTGTACATGAACTTCCCAGGTGAGATGACAAGGCCCCGCAGAAATCTGTCATCCTGAGTATGGCGTGCCAAAGGCATCCCGTTGGGGAAGGATCCCCACTGACAAACCTGCTGCCACACTTGCATCCTCACCAGCGAACGGGCGTCATGGCGAGTATGGAGAGTTTGCAATGGATCTGGCTATTCAGCTTGCTCAGTTTTTGGGGAGAAAGGAGGGAAGGAAGTGCTTACAAGTGCTGATCAGATCCGGAAGTATTGGATTGCTGGTGCGTTTTCGCAGGGAGTCGCGTAATCGATTCCTTATATCCTCGGTAGAGATCCCTTGTCCCGGTAAACCGGAACTCGGGATGACATGCAGGTGGGTTTCCATGTGATATCGGACGTTGGAAGCATCACATCCACGTTCGGACACCGGATCAAGAATACGAAAGTGTCATCCCGAATCCCCCTGTCGTCCGAGGGGGTGAGGGATCTTTACCAGAACTCCCTGGGTGTGGTTCCACGCCCGTGGGTATGAGTCGAGGAGGAGCCAGAACCGGCAAGTGTTCACAAGTGCAGGCAAGAAACGACCGTCGGACAATCGGAGCTGGTGCGTACTTCGTCGTACCCCTGTGAGAATGTTTCGCACCAAAACGCTCACCCATATTCCCGGGGCCGGGCGGTGTGGATTTTGTTAGTGGTCAATTGTCAATCGTCAATTGTCAGTTGGAAAAACGCAGAACTCATGACACATAGCATGCAGTTCCTGATTCTCCCTGCGCTCTGCGCGATACTGTTCCGGTCTCCCGTCTCTCCCGGAGGGACGCCCCCGGCGCGGACTCCGGTCTCCTGTCCAAATTTTTGCCCCTTTTTGAGATATGTTGCTCTTTGCCAAATCTCAACTGCGAACCGGTGTTTCTTCCTGCTCCTTCCTCTCGCATCGCTTGCTTTTGCCCTTTGCCGTTTGCCCTGTATCGGTCTCCCGTCTCCAGTCTCCTTTTTCCCAATTGACGATTGACCACTGACCATTGACGAGTCATTCATACCGCAGCGTCTCCGTGGGGTTGGTCTGCGCGGCTTTCATCACCGGCGCACAAATGCTGATAAGAGCGATCAAGAGTGTGATGAACCCGCCCAGGAGGAACACTCCCGGTCCCAGGTCAATCGGGTAAACAAAGTTTTGGAGCCAGTTGTTTGCAAGAACATAATGGAATCAGTGCCTGTATTGACTGACCTTTATTCCTGAGAACTCGTTGTGTGCAATTCAGTATAGGTCCATTTATCGCGGTTCTGCGTGAAAAACCCGGTTGGTGCATGGAAGAGATATCTCGACTATGTCTGGATGTGCTCACGATTCTCTCCTGTAAAATCTTCTCACGAATAATTTCTTCGGCCGAAGGATCAATTGTATCTGCAGGCTTACCTGACCGGACACAACATGAGCAGGTCATCCCTCGAGCCGGTAATTTTCCAGCAGTTCAGGATACGGATACGGTTCATCCTCCCATTGTTTGGGCACTTCGCTCTCTTTCATCCCGTGCATCAGTTGAAACGTAGGCACCGGCAGATCTTTCACCGGATCGGCGAAGGGACCATACAGCTCGGTACTCTGCCCGTGTTCTTTCCAGGCCGCTTCCACCAGCTCCGGGTTCAGGAACAGATCCAGGGCGGTGGCGGCCATATATTTGGCTGCGGTGAGTGCGCCTTTGAAGGCCTGGGGCAGACAGTTACCCGCCACCTGCTGCCAGGAATGTCCCGGCACTCCTTTCGGTTTGGTGGCGGAGACAAACCGGACCATGGGCACCACCCAGCTGGTGTTCGCTTCATCAATGGAGCCGCCGCTGCTGGCCCATTCGAAGGAAACGTCCAGATCGGGATGCTCTGTTTTGTCCGAATAATAAGGCGGCTCGGTAACACCTTTCGTCTTGGCCAGGGGTTCGCCGGCCGCCTGGTCCTCATCAGTCCACTCAGGGGGACCGATCAGCGCCACATTCTGGTTCCCCACCCGGGCCAGGGCATTATTGGGGAGGTACTCCCACACCCCGGTGATTTTGAGAAATTCCATCTCAGTCTGACTCATCATGGCCGCCGCTTCGGCTATCTGTCTGGTCCAGTCCATTAATTCGGTCACGTATTCGTAATGGGGTGAGCGGACGTAATACCACACTTCCGCCTTCGGCGGGACCACATTGGGGGCCCTGCCGCCATCGGTGATAGAGGACATAATCCGGGAGGCGGGCCGGATGTGCTCCCGCATATAATTCATCCCGATGCTCATCAGTTCCACCGCATCGAGGGCACTGCGGCCTTCCCAGGGATCCGAGGCGGCGTGTGCGGCAATGCCGGTGAACCGCACCTTGAAATTATCCATGGCAAGGGAAGAGGAGTACACCACCTTATTGTCCCCACTCGGGTGCCATGAAATCACCACATCCGCATCCTCGTAGATGCCATATTTGACAAAAAATGCTTTGCCCACCAGCGTTTCTTCCGCCGGGGTGCCGTACACCTTTACCGTTCCCCGGATACCCCATTCCCGGAGAGCTTCCTTCACGGCAACCGCCGCCATAGAACCATAGGTCCCGAACAGGTTATGACCACAGCCATGACCGGGCGCCTCGTCGGTAATCGCCTGCTGTTCCGGCTGACCGGCAACCTGGCTTAATCCGGGCAGGGCGTCGAACTCTGCGTGAAACCCGATGACCGGCTTTCCGGTGCCCCAGGTGGCGACAAATCCGGTCTCCTGATCCGCCACACCTGCCTCCACCTCGAATCCGCTGCGCTTCAGGAAATCCTGTAAAATACCGGAGCTCTTGCGCTCTCCCAGCCCGAGTTCCGGATGATGCCAGATATAGGTGGCGATTTCGCGGCCCAGCGGCTGGTGGCCATCCAGCCAGGTCAGAGCCAGGTTTTTTGCAGGGATCATCGTGCCGGATGCACTATCCACCCAGGTGTTGCTCTCGATGATTTGTTGATATTCTTCATCTTCACGGGCCTGGGTCGCTGTACTCAGGAATATGAATACCAAAATGAAAATACCTGTAATATTGAATAGAATTCGGTGTCTCTTCATTGTTCTTCCTATTTCTTTTTGTGTTTACCCGTTGTGTGGAATGGGATTAATTATTACCGGGGAAAAAGCCGGAAACGCCTGTCATTCTGAGTGCCAGGGAAGAATCCCCATCCATGAGCAGGTGCGCTCCGAAGGAGATTCTTTCCCGCAGGGATGCCTTTGGCGCACTCCGTTCAGAATGACACCCTCGGGATGTTTTCTCTGGTCACACATCGGTCACCAAAATTGTTATCCCTTGATACTACCATCCCACACAACGGGTTGTGTTTATATTTTTATTGTGTAGCGTTGCTACTATTTTGCTTCCTGCACGTCATCGTGAGAGGTGCAAATCCCTGGGCGCTGAAAATATGTGCCTGTCTGATATGTTGCTTCCAAATATGATCCGGGATAATATTAGCTCATTTCTCCATGGAATGCAACCGAATCGGATATCCGGCCATGGGTGATAATGAAAGATAGCAAACCGCGGACTCACAAGAGCGAAATCAAGTATGATAAAGATATTGTGACCTGATGTGACCGATAAGAAGCTGTTCCGAATTTCGCATATCGGAATTCTGCACACCAGTGCACCTTCCCCGACTTGCCCATTTCTCACTAATGCTCGTAGGAAATAGCCTCAATCGGCTGAAGCCTGGCGGCCTGTTTGGCGGGATACACTGCCGACAGCAGGCTGAGTGCCACGGAAACGACTGCGACAATCATCACATCCAGGGGCAGCAGCTGCACGGGCACTGACTTGATGAAATAGACATCGCCGGGCAGAGTGACAATCCCTGTGAATTCCTGCAGTAGTACCACGGCGATTCCCAGAACGACACCCACTGTGGTTCCGATGCCGCCGACGTATAAACCCTGTCGCAGAAAAATTTGCCTGATGGACACATCCGTGGCGCCCAGAGTTTTCAGGATACCGATATCCCGGATTTTCTCCAGCACCAGCATAACCAGGGAGCTGATGAGGTTGAACGTCGCCACAAGAATAATCAGGGTGAGCACAATAAAACTCCCCCACTTTTCCATCCTCATGGCGCCATATAAGGTTTCATGGCGCTCGAACCAGGTGGTAACTCTCACCGGATCGGGATTGATTTGCTGCTTCAGGAGATGCGCCATCTGATCTGCTTTGCGAAACTCTTCCAGGAAGATTTCCACGCCGGTATACTGATTATCCATACGAAAGAGTTTCTGGCCGGTGGCGATATTGGTGAACGCATACAATTGATCATACTGGAATAACTCCGCCCGGAACACACCGGAAATTTCCGCTTTGATAACCGGCGGGGTATAAAACGGTCCTGCCACATCCAGCGGACTGATGACGGCCAGAGTATCACCCACTTTCACTCCCAGCCTGTCCATCAGATGATAGCCGATGACCAACTTTGCATGATTCAGATCCCCGGTTTCGAATTCTCCGCCGACGATCTCGGAGGTCAGGGGATATTCGACGCTGTCGGACTGCAGCGCTTTTATATAGAGTACTTCTGTACCGTCATCACTGGAAATCATGGCTTTGCGCTCGATCAATGGTATGGCGAATGCGACATCCGGCTGCTGGTTTGCCCACTGCCGGATGGAGAGTGCGGTGGTTTGTTCCATGGGAAATTGTTCCGCTCTCACAGCCGCTTCGAACCGGGTCATACGTTCCGTTACTTCGGATCGGAATCCGTTCAGCACAGACAGGGTCACCACCAGCGCGAAGCAGCCGATGGCCACGCCGATCACCGAAATGGTGGAGATTACACTGATCAGCCGTTCTCCGGAGCGATGATACCGGAAATAGCGCCAGGCAACGGTTTTGATGAAGTCAGTATTACTCATGGACGATGGTCTCCACCGGTTCTCTCCGGGAGGCCTGGAGTGCCGGATAGACGGTCGCAATCACGGCAAAAAACAGCGCTGCCCCGTTAATGACAACAAAATGCTCCCAGTGGAATTCAAGGGGGAGACTTTCCATGAAATACACTTCCGCCGGAATGCTGATCACCTGGTAGTGCTGTTGTACGAATCCCAGCAGCAGACTTAACGACGAGCCGAGCAGCGCACCGAATAACCCGATTAAGAGTCCATTCCAGACAAATATGCGCAATATCTCGTTATCTTTGCTGCCGATGGCCTTCAGAATGCCGATATTCCGGGTTTTCTCGATGACGATCATCATCAGGGTACTCATAATATTAAAAATCGCCACCAGGGCAATCAGGCCGAACACGATGATAATCGGGAGCTGCTGGCTCCGGAACCAGGCGAAGAGGCTGGCGTGCCGATCGTACCAGGTTTCTGCAAAGAACGGGTATCCCAGCTTCTTCCGGAGCCGCAGGGCGAAGGATTCTACATGATCGGAATGGTGCAGTTTAATGATGATGCCGTGCGCCTGATCCGGGAGTTTGAACAGATCCTGGGCGGCGGCCAGCGAGGTATACACGTACACATCGTCGTAATCACTCATACCGGTATGAAATATCCCCCGGACCTGGAATTGTTTGAATCGGGGATGATTGCGGGGACCGGGGATCCCATCCACGCTGAATAAGGTGATTTTTTCTCCCACCCCTGCGTGGATTTTCTGCGAGAGACGCCTGCTGAGGATCATACCCGGCAAGCCGGATTGGACTGAGAAGTCCAGGTCTCCGCTGGTGATAAATTGTCCCACCGTTAACAGGGAATCCAGCGTCCGCTCGCTCATGCCTTCCACCATAACACCATCGGTATAATTCCCCGAGCGTATCATGGCCTCGTGGGAAATATACGGTGAAACCGCCTGAATTTCGGTGTACGGATCCAGGTTGTCGAGTACATCGGGGATATCATCCATGGGCTGGTGGAGATAATACCGCAGGCGGATATGCCCGTCAAACCCGATGATCTTCTGTTCCAGAGCAGATCCGAATCCGGCCAGTATACTGACGGTGATAATGAGCGCGGCAATCCCGATGGCCAGTCCTGCCACGGAGATCTTGCTGATGGTGGAAATAAAAGCGAACCGGTGCTTCGCCTTAAAGTATCGTTTTGCAATGAACCAGGGATACCCCATGAAATAAATCGCTACTGCTGTTGCGGGCGCAATTGAGGAAACAGGATGACATCTTTGATGGAACGCTGTTCCGTGAGCAGCATGACCAGCCGGTCTATACCGATGCCGACACCCCCGGTCGGCGGCATCCCGACCTCGATGGCTGTGAGAAAATCTTCGTCAAGCATCTGGGCTTCTTCATCGCCTTCCGCCCGGAGCTGCACCTGCTCTTCGAAGCGTTCACGCTGATCCAGCGGATCATTCAACTCGGAAAAGGAGTTGGCAATCTCCATCCCGGCGATAAATAATTCAAATCGTTCTACCAATCCATCATCACCGTCGCGCTTTTTCTTTGCCAGCGGCGAAATCGCCCTGGGGAAATCCATGACAAACGTGGGTTGTATCAGATCCGGCTCCACGACCTCGCCGAACAGCTTATCCAGGGTTTGCCCGTAATTCAGATCCAATGAAATATCCAGATCCCGGTTTTTGATAAGTGACTGCAACTGCGCCAAATCAAATTCCCGGATATCCATCCCCAGAGCCTGCTCCAGCAGACCGAAAAACGATTCCCGGCGATACGTTTGCGTGAGGTCAATCGTCGCATCGTTCAACCGGATCTCGGTGTTCTCTATCTGCCCGGCCACCTCTTTAATCAACTCCTCCACCATGTCCATTTCATACTCATAGTCGACGAATGCCTGGTACCATTCCAGCATGGTGAATTCCGGATTGTGGTTCCGGTCCATCCCCTCATTGCGGAAATTTTTCGCGATTTCATAGACCTTTTCAAAGCCGCCCACAATCAACCGCTTCAGGTAGAGTTCATCGGCAATCCGGAGATAAAAATCGGTGTCCAGCGAATTGTGATGCGTAATGAACGGTCTGGCAGAAGCGCCCCCGTAGAGTGGCTGCAGCACGGGAGTTTCCACTTCCACGAAGCCCCTGGCATCCAGAAAATTACGAATGGATTTAATGATAGCATTCCGGATGACAAAGATCTCTTTCACCTGCGGATTCACGATCAAATCCAGATACCGCTGCCGGTACCGCTGCTCCTTATCAGAGAACGCATCATACACTTCCCCTGCTTTTTCCTTCACCACCGGTATGGGATGCAGACTTTTGGTGAGGACCGTGAGACTCTCCGTGAAAATGGTGATCTCGCCGGTGCGGGTTTTCATCACCTTACCGGTGACACCAATCCAGTCACCGATATCCAGGAAGGTAAATGCTTGGTATTGTTTCTCTCCTATCGCATCGAGCTTGAGGTAAATCTGAATACGGTCAGTGGCGTCCTGGATGTGAGCAAAGCTGGCTTTCCCCATACTCCGGATGGACATGATCCGGCCGGCCAGGGAGACTTCCGCCGTCTCGGCATAGGTTTCATACTTCTCCAGAATATCACTGGCGTAATGAGTTGCCTCGTATTGATACCCATAGGGATTGATTCCGAGTTCAAGGAGCTTGTCGAGTTTTTCTTTGCGGGTTTCTATCAGTTCTTTCAGTGTGGATTGTGTCTCGTCAGTCACCTGCTCTCCCTTATTGCGGTTGTTCGATGGTGTGCATCAAATACGCCTTGACGAATTCGTCAATATCTCCATCCATGACCGCCTGGACATTCCCGGTTTCCACGTCGGTGCGATGATCTTTCACTTTAGTGTAAGGGTGAAACACGTACGACCGAATTTGATTCCCCCAGGAGATATCTTTTTTGCCGGCTTCGATTTCTTCCAGTTCGGCCTGTGCTTCCTCCTTTTTCTTCTGGTACAGTTTTGCCATGAGCATCTTCATGGCATTCGCTTTATTTTTATGCTGGGAACGCTCATTCTGGCATTGCACCACGAGTCCGGTGGGAATATGCGTGATGCGCACCGCAGAGTCGGTTTTATTCACATGCTGTCCCCCGGCTCCACTGGCGCGATAGGTATCAATCCGCAAGTCATTTGCCTCGATATCCACCTCGATATCATCCTCAACTTCCGGATAGACAAACACACTGGCAAAGGAGGTATGCCTCCGGGAGTCCGCATCAAAAGGAGAAATACGCACCAGCCGGTGGATGCCGGCCTCCGCCTTCAGATAGCCGTATGCAAAATTGCCCACGACTTCCAATGATACATTTTTCAGTCCGGCTTCCTCTCCGGGCTGATAGTCGATCACATGGAACTGCCATTCTCTGCGTTCGATCCACCGGGTGTACATTCGATAGAGCATAGAAGCCCAATCCTGGGATTCGGTGCCGCCGGCACCCGGATGAATATTGAGGATAGCATTCCTCGCGTCGTCCTCGTCATTCAACATAGCCTGCAGTTCCAGCTGACTGAGCGCAGATTTGTACTCTGTCAGCAACCTGTCCAATTCCGATCCCAGGGAATCGTCTTCTTCCTCGATTGCCAGTTCCAGCATAACTTCCAGTTCTTCATGCGCCTCCCGGACTGTCTCCCACATCTCCAGCTGCGCATCCAGCTGACTGATCTTCTGCAGCGTCTGCTGCGCCTTCCGCTGATGATCCCAGAAATCAGGCTCAGTGGTCTTCATCTGCAGAGACCGGTTTCGTTCCTGCAGGGCATCGATGTCAAAGACACCCCCGAAGATAGAGATAGCGTTCTTCTAACAATTCAAATTCGTGCTTTACTTCATCATACATAAAAAAATTACCTCCTTCTTCAATATACTCCCGGGGAATCTCTTCCCGGACGGTTCACCGCTGTAAATTCCTGGAATATATACAGGCATCGGAGCATTGTCAATTGTGCTGCGTGAATCTGGCGCGGTAATTGTCTCCCCTAAAAGGACAGGTCAATATCCGAATAAACGCCCATCGTCTCGTGTATTTCTCCGGACGCAAGTCTATCCGAATTCTTACACTAATCCATACGTTTTTGTTGAATTATCCCACAGACGATGCCGCACAGACCGAAGTAGTCCCTGTTCTCTCGAGCCATTGTGCGTTCGAAAAGCTGGAACCGCGTGTTCTCAGAGTTCATTCCGGGTGTT
>CAYPST010000032.1:0-1187 GCA_964413425.1 uncultured bacterium | reverse complement strand
GTTGAGTACGTTCGTCTCTTTCAGGGTTGAGAGAACGACGTTCGATTCCACCCTGGTGATCCCTTCCCATTGCTTGATCTGATTGATCAAATCATTCAGGGCCGCAATGTCCGACACCCGCACTTTCAGCAGATGGGAAGCCCCGCCGGTAATCGCATGGCATTCCAGTATATCCGGGGATTGCCGGATTTTATTCTCCAACACAGTATTGCTATCAGTTCTCTCCACGCCCATGGTTATAAAAGCAGTCACCTCTTTTTTCACTGCTTCGGGATTTACCACTGCTGTATATCGTTCTATCACTCCCCGCTCCAGCAGCTTATTCATACGCTCACTCACAGCAGGAGTGGAGAGACCAACCTCTTTGGCCACATCCTGTCGCTTCATCCGGCCATCTTCCTGAAGCAGGGCCAGTATTTTTCTGTTTATTTCATCCAATTTTCCAGCCATTTTGCACTCCTTTCATTGCGTTTAATTATTACTCCTGTCTCCGGGTTCCGCCTGACGCCGAAGTTCCCGTGACTCCGGTCACTCGATTGCGGCAGTGCCGGACTCACGTGTACGGATACGAATTGCTTCCCCGACCTCATAGATGAATATTTTACCATCTCCCACATTGCCGGTCGCCGCTCGCTCAATCATCGTTTCTGCAATCTGCTGGTATTGTTCGTCAGTCGCCACTACTTCGATTTTGATTTTCGGGAGGAAATCGATATGATATTCACTGCCCCGATACAACTCAGTCTGTCCGCGCTGACGTCCGAAGCCTTTCACTTCGCTCACCGTCATGCCATGGACACCGATCTCCGCTAATGCCTCACGCACTTCATCAAGCTTGAATGGTTTAATAATCGCTTCAATTTTCTTCATTATTACTCAGATATTGACGATTTTTGAATTTCAAAACTTCCGCTCTTCCCTGGTTGCCAAGCAGGTTTTTCTTTACAGTCAATCATGCTCTCCAGTCATTTGGTATAATCTTTAATCTTTTTTTGTTTTTAAAGTTTCGAGATAAATTTAATTTTATTACTATCATTTGGTTCAAAGTAATGTAATCATTAATATATTTTCCAACAATACCTAATATTACTGAGTCTATTTAGAAAACGCCTTGCCCCGAAGGGGTGCCTTTGGCAAAGAGATCCCGTGACGACGGGACAAAGAAACTACAACATATCTCTGTCCAA
>CAYPST010000031.1:0-37084 GCA_964413425.1 uncultured bacterium | reverse complement strand
GAGAGCAAACACTCCAAGCTTATAAAAGTGATCCGGAAGAGGAGAAGTTATTTATACTATTCAAGGATACCACTTCCGGGAAAGAAACCTATGGAGCAGGGCGATATCTGGATCTCGACGCTGAGAGAGATAAAACCTCAGATGGGAAATGGATACTCGATTTCAACAGAGCGTACAATCCCTGGTGTGTTTATAGTGAATACTATACATGCCCTTTCGTTCCTCCGGAGAACTGGCTTGACGTACCGATATACGCTGGTGAGAAGAATTATTCTTTGGAAGGAGAGCAATCGTGAATCTCTTGATAGCTTTCGGCACGGATGATGGTGAGAATTTGTCCGTTGGGCATGCAGGTGACGCCAGGTATTTTCATCTCTACCGGTTTTCTGACACTGGGGAGGAATTCGTTGAGGAGAGAAAAAATATCGAACCGGGCGAGGATCAATCTCTCAAACCCGGAACTCCGGAAATGGCGAAGGCGAGAGCCGTCGTTTTTCAAAGCCTGGATGTCCTGGTCGGGAAAAAATTTGGCCCGGGTCTTCCCAACTTATTGAAGCGATTTGTCTGCGTGATAATACGGGTAGATTCCCTCAGTGAGGCCATTCAGGCTACTCGGGCGAATCTGGATAGCATTCGGGAAGAGCAGGAAAAAGGAGAGCAGAGAAAACATCTTGTGTTAGAGCCGTGAGTTATGGCTGTTAAAAATACAGGTGAAACAGATTTTATTCCTTTTTTGGTTGTGTGCAGGTTTAGTGTTGACAGTTAAAGCGAGTTGAAAAAGACTATAGTCAGTGGAAATATGAGCTGGTCAATATTCATCGGCTAGTAACCCATCGATGAATTGACGGATAATCAGGAGAAAGGAGCACAGTACTGGAAATTCGTATAGATTCGATTCATATGAAAGATGTAGTTGTGTTGCAACATGAAATGTTCCGGGATGATCGAGGATTTTTCCTGGAATCGTTTCGGCGCGACAAATTCGAGGAGTTAGGTTTACCCACTGAGTATGTACAGGATAACCATTCTGGTTCTGTCCACGGCGTATTACGAGGCCTGCATTTTCAATGGGAGCCGCCCATGGGAAAATTGATGCGGGTGACCGTTGGCACTGCATTCCTTGTCGCTGTTGATATACGCAAGGGATCTGACACATACGGTCAGTGGTATGGAACCGAAGTATCGAAGGAGAATAGAAAACAGATCTGGGCTCCTGCGGGGTTTGCCCGCGGGTTTTGTGTGTTATCCGAATTTGCGGAGGTCCAATACAAATGTACGGGGATTTATAATCCGAACGCAGAATCGGGAATCAGGTGGGATGATCCGAGAGTCGGGATAGACTGGCCAATTGAGGACCCAATATTATCCGACAAGGATAAGCACGCGCAAACCTTGAAAGAGTGGGAGTCAAAACCCGAATCTGAATATTTTGTTCAGAATTTTCATAGAGGAGAAAAATAGCATGCAATCCCAACAATCATTGGAGGAACAGTTAAAGGAATGCAGAAAGAAGCTGCAGGAGTTGGAACGGTTAAAATTGGTTGAAGAATCGGTAATTGTGGGATTACGAGAAGAAGGATTTTCGGAGAAAGCAATTGAACTGTTCAGATACCGAAAGAACTTTTTAACCCAACAAGATCCATTAAAAGACAATGCAGAGGTCATTGGCTTCTTTACCGGTGCTTGCGGAGATCAGATAACGACGTATCTGAAACTCCGGGGAGACGCAATTGATGACGCGAAATATACCACCGATGGATGTCCCGGAGCAGTCACATCGGCTTCGGCACTCAGTGAAATGGTAAAAGGGAAGCACCTGAATGAAGCAGCAAAGCTCGGAGTAAAAGATGTGATAGAATTTTTAAAAGAAGGATCAACAGGGCTTCCAAAAAATATGTGGGATTGTTGTGGGATAGCGATCGGTTCTTTGCGACAGGCGATCAACAATTATCGTCGATCCGGTGAATGATCCGCTCATTCCATTTACGTGAGAAAGGATTTTCAAAACCAGTGGATCACAATCGCCTGATAGCACCGTAGATATACCCTTTGACTTCCGTTTAATTGCAGGAAAATTTGTTCCTCGGTCAAAATTCGCAATGAATTGGGAAAATCACGGGGAAGTCGATGAAATCGCACCAATAGAAATAAATCCAATATTCCAGCGGTGAATACTATGAAAAATCAATTCATTCGTTTAAGCGGTATGTTCATCGGAATCGGGGGGTTAGCTCTGCTTGTTTGCACTGGTCTGTTTCAACAAGTTGATGAGGGGAATTACAGAGCACCAATTACAGATGAAGCAACAATTCAGGTGATTCTGACCACCATCTATGATAACTATCAGGTAAATTCTGTACTAAGCACTTCCTGGGGGCTCGGTTGTGTCGTCCAAACCGGGCATGACACCATTCTTTTCGATACCGGGGGTGACGGTTCCATCTTGCTCAAAAACATGGGGCTTATGGGAATCCAGCCGACGCAAATCAGCAAGGTTGTGCTGTCGCATATTCACGGGGACCATGTAGGAGGATTATCAGGTTTCCTGGCAGAGAATCCGGATGTCACTGTGTATATCCCTGCCAGTTTCCCGCAGTCCTTCCGGGAAACAATTCGATCCAGAGGTGCGAATTATAAGGATATTCAGGAACCCGGAAAAATTGCGAGGGGAATGTATTCGACCGGAGAACTTGGGACCGGCATCAGGGAGCAATCGTTGATCATCAATACACCGGAAGGGATTGTGGTGATGACCGGATGTGCCCATCCCGGGATAGTACATATAGTGAAGAGAGCAAAAAACCTGTTTCCGGAGCAAACCATCCGCCTGGTAATGGGTGGGTTCCATTTAGGAGGAGCATCAAGACGGCAATTGCAGGAGATCATTGCGTCTTTCCAGGAGTTGGGGGTTCAGAAGGTCGCGCCCTCTCATTGTTCCGGAGATCTGTGCAGACAATTGATGAGCCAGGCGTTTGCAGAGGATTTCATCGAAAACGGTGTGGGTGGGATCATTATGATTCCGGAGAAACGATAATTGTCCGGCCAGCAGATCTGCTCTTTATTCTCCTGTGATCTGGGAATTCAACGTGGGGTGGGCTTCCTTGCGAATGCAGATATATTTTTTCACTTCAAGGTATTTGTGACAATTTTCCAATTTATCCACAACGGATCGGGACAGGTGAGACAGGTTGGGGCAATTGGTGGTTTCAATATTCATTTCAAATTTATAATCGGGAAAGGAGAGACGGACCTGAACAAGAGTATAATCTTGAAATCTGGCACCTGATTCTTCATGAAATTCGATTCACACTCCTGGAAAACCATCTACGGCATTTTCATCTGGCATGGGTTTTTTCTGGCCTTGACCAAATCCATGCTCGACCTCAACACCATCTTTCCGGCGCTGGTCACCTCCCTGGTGGATTCCACGACCCTGTTTGGATTCCTGTACGCCATTATGCTGGGTGTGCCTTTCGTATTCAATATTTTTTTCGGACATTATCTGCAGTCCAGGGTATTCAAAAAGCCCTTTCTTCTGACCGGTGTTTATCTGCGTGCATTTTCTTTTCTCGGGATGGCGGTTGTGATCTACTTTTTCGCTGAGCAGGCGCCCCTGATGGTATTACTCAGTTTATTCGGATGGATCTTTCTCTTTTCATTCAGCGGGGGATTCGCCGGGGTGAGCTATGCGGACATCATCGGCAAACTGGTAGCAAGAGGAGAGCGAGGTAAGTTGTATGCTTCAAAGCAATTTGCCAGCAGCGTGGCCATGCTGGTAGGCGGCCTCCTGATTGCACGGATTTTCAGTGTGAAAGGCATGGCGTATCCGGCAAATTATGCCCTGATCTTGCTCATCGGATGCGGGGGACTGGTGGTCGCCTCCATCGCCTTCTGGCTCATCCGTGAACCGGCCTCTGAAACGAAGACAATCCCTCAGGAACGTTTTCGCATCTTTCTCTCCCGGGTGCCAGCCATTCTTCGAAATGATCCCGCCTTTCTTCGGTTTCTCATTGTGGAGAATATGGCCAGTTTCAGCCTGATGATGTTGCCATTCTACATGATTTTCGCCAGAGAAACATTCCGGCTTGGCCAAGAGTACGTGGGAAGATACCTGCTGTTTCAGATTGGCGGGATGATCTTCTCAAATCTCTTCTGGGGCATGCTTTCCGGCAAACAAGGATCAAAAGCAGTGGTACGGATCTGTATACTCATTGGCGGCTTGATTCCCATGATTGCCATTCTGTTTCAGGGATGGGGACCGGATTCCTTTGTGGTGATATTCGTCCTGATCGGCTTCGTCATGAGCGGACGCCGGGTGGGATTTGAACCCTATCTTCTGGACCTGGCTCCGGAGGAGAAACGTACCCTCTATCTGGGCATGAACGGTACCCTGAACTTCTCAAAGGTGCTGTTGCCTGTGCTGGGTGGAGTATTTATCGACCTGTTCGGGTTTCATATCACTTTCCTCCTGGTCACCGGTGTTATGCTGCTGGCATTTTTCTTACTCGGTGAGCCGAAAAAGTATAGTGGAAGGAGCTAATCCTCTGCTTCACAAATGAACTTATTCTCTGCCGGGATGCAACGGTGATTTGTAACATAGTGTGTTCGGATCGTATCAAACAAAACAGGGACGTCACGGAGTTGAAAGTTGATAATGGGTATGGTTGTGGTAGAGATTCTCCGAGTGGTAGTTAACTGGCAACATTCTGTTTTTTAAATTAGCGAGAGACCTCCGTATATGAAATAGGGCGGTAAAATTGTACATTGTAAATGAAAATGATTATCATTTGCATAATATGTGGTATAATGAAGTTATGAATGACGGATCAAAATATTTAATAGAAATATAGATAGCCCGGGAACAAGCCTCTTTTTCTGGTTTTGAAGTGGGGGAGAAGCTTTTGCCGAGAAACAGGATAAGAGTACAAGCATGGGAGTATTCCATGTTAGAACCGCATGGAATAGACACAGAGGCGCGGAGACCAAACAAAGTCAAGGGCATTCCGATGACCATTGTCAATGACAAATACGGGTTCTGTGGCGGGCTTGATGTGACGGATTATGTGGAGCGCGTGGTTACCTCACATCATGAGAAAGAACTCGATCACATCCTGCGATATATCTGAGATGGATTGTATGCAAAGTATAATCAAAACCTCGGTTTCTCCGTAAGAGGGTGGCATATATGAATGTCCATGGGACCGGATATACCGATCGACTCTTGACTGACTCTGAGATACGCAACATAGTCGAAGCAGCGCTTGAGGAAATTGAGGTTCAAAATGCGCGGGTGCTCATCATCATCCCGGATGGAACCCGCAGCGGACCGATTGATAAATTCTTTCATCTGTTCTATGAACTGTTGGCAGATGCCGTCAGTGCATCAGATTACATGATTGCCCTGGGCACACATCCTCTAATGCCGGCAGAAGCGAGGTATCGACGAGTGGGTATTACCGCTCAGGAGAAGCACACGAAATATCAGCATGTGAACATTTTGAACCATCGGTGGGACAAACCTGAGACATTTAAAACTGTTGGAGTGATTTCACAGAAAGAAATCGAACAATTGAGTGAGGGCCGGCTTGCCAGGGAAGTTGAAGTGACCGTAAATAAAAGAATCTACGAGTATGATTTTATTTTTATTTGTGGTCCGGTGTTTCCACATGAAGTCGTTGGCTTTTCAGGCGGGTACAAGTACTTCTTCCCAGGGATTTCCGGGCAAGTCGTGATTGATGTTACCCATTGGCTCGGCGCGCTGCTCACGAGTGATGCCATCATCGGAACCAAAGAGACGCCGGTCAGAGATGCCATCAATCGTGCTGCTTCATTCATCAACATACCCACCATCTGTTTTAACCTGGTTGTTCAGGGTCACAATTTGGCCGGACTGTATGCAGGATCGCCTGAAGAGTCATGGTCCCGGGCAGCAGACTTATCTGCAAAATTGCATGTCACCTATGTGGATACCCCTTTTCGGCAGGTATTGTCCGTCATGCCTGAGATGTATGATGACATGTGGACCGCCGCCAAGGGGATGTATAAAGTCTCACCTGTGGTAGAGGACGGTGGGGAAGTAATCATCTATGCCCCGAAGATCACTGAATTTTCATATACATACGGCCACATCATAGAGGGCATCGGCTATCATGTGCGGGACTACTTTGTCAGTCAATGGGATCGCTTTCAGCACTATCCATGGGGAGTTTTAGCTCATTCCACACATTTACGGGGAACGGGAAACTATAATGCTGAGACGGAACTTGAAACACCGCGTATTCAGGCCACATTGTCTACTGGAATATCCCGGGAACCCTGTGAAAAACTGAATTTGGGATATCGGCATCCGGCTTTTATTCAGCCTGATGAATGGAGTCAACGACAGGAGGAAGGGATACTCGTGGTATATAGCGCGGGAGAACAATTATATAAGCTCCGGGCCTGAATGCACAATTTCGGATTTCCTGTTCAGGAGGCGTCGCTTGTTCACTTGGCGTGTCGATAAAAGAGCGTTGTGAGGTTTTCTATGGTTCGGGAAGGATTACTTTTGGGACGTGTTATCCCGGAATGTATCCAGCACATTACTATTTTATGAAATCCAAAAAAGGGAAGGGGAGGTGAGATGAAAGGAGGACAATCTGGCCGGGGTCATTCCGGCAGAGGGAGGCAGCCTGGTTCCGGGCGAGGTCGATACCGTGGTTCTCGCGGTGATTCAGAACCAGGGAGGACCTGCCTGTGCCCGGATTGTGGGACGCGAAGACCTCACCAACCGGGCACGCCCTGTCAGGAAGTGCGCTGTCCCGAATGCGGGGCCACCATGCGAAAATACTAACGTCTTAAATCCATTGAAAGGAGGAGGATACGCGATGGAAGAGCTCATAAAAAACTATGAAGAGATGGGTTGGGAGGAGGCCGAAGGCTATCCAGCCGGGACAAAGATAAAAGTACTCTGCGAACATGATGGCGCCAGGACATTCATACTGAAACTACCAGCCGGATTTGAAATGGAGGCGCATTCCCATATGTATAACGAACAGCACCTTGTATTGGAAGGGGTGTACAGCGGCGAAGATGTGGCGTACCAGAAGGGCGCCTACCGGTACATTCCCAAGCATACAAATCATGGACCGTTTCGATCTGAAACCGGCGCAGAGATCCTGGTTTTTTATGACACCATGGATTGAGATACGCTCCTGGTGTTCACCTGGTTACAGAATTGACATGCCGGTACAGAGTAATGTAGACGAAAGGAGAAGGAGGAAAAACACACCTCCGAACATTTTGACATTGCAGATATAACCAAGGACATAACTGATGGCGAAAATTACTCCATTTGAAGAACATCCCGGTCAGTACGAGAACTGGTTTTCGAATCATCACGCTGCCTATGAATCAGAGCTGAGTGCGGTGCGGGAGTTATTACCCCCTTCCGGTTCCGGGGTGGAAATCGGAGTGGGCAGCGGGCGGTTCGCAGCTCCCCTCGCTATTCAGCACGGGGTGGAACCGTCTGAAAAGATGCGGCGAATTGCCGAACAGCGGGGAATTAAGACCATATCAGGTGTGGCTGAGCAGCTGCCGTATCAAGATGCGCAATTTGATATCGCCCTGATGGTAACCACCCTCTGCTTCCTGGATGATGTCGACCTATCGTTCCGAGAGGTCTGCCGGATACTGAAACCGGGCGGTGCTTTCCTCATTGGGTTTATTGCCCGGGAAAGCCCCCTTGGCCGGTTGTATGAACAGTACAAAGAGGGAAATGTTTTTTACCGTAGTGCCACCTTTTATACGGTGGAGGAGGTTGTGATCGCTCTCCGGAGTACCGGCTTTACCGATATCCGGTTCACCCAGACGATTTTCAGCCCGCTGGAGGAAATTAAAACACCTGAACCGGTTCAACCTGGGTACGGTGATGGTTCATTCGTCGTGATTCGAGCGATTAAGCCGCAGGAATAGAAAAAAGTAGAAGCAACAGGTCCTGGTGGCAGGTCAAAACAACACACGTTCAGTGCAAAATCAAATTGCTGATCCGTGAGAAAATGGAAAGCATTTCAACGACTTGATAAGAAGGACATTCTTAAACGAGCATCGATTTGTAACATTACTTCACACTCAAGATCAAAGTAGCGAAAGTGGTGAAATTTTGATAGATGTTTTGATGATGAAAACCTTGCGCAAATTACATACGAATTAAAATGAGCGGGAAAAATTTTTACCTTGTTATTGATAATGATTATCATTAATAACAAGAGGAATGTCTTCACATGGAGTGTAGATGTTTCCAGTGAGGAGCGATAGATGATAATCCCATACACTGTTGAATACATTTCCACAGCAATAAAAGGAAATGAAAGAGAGAGATGATATGCGATATTTTCAACCTGCCTATCCATGGTTGAAGCAAATTCTGCCGGAAGACATGATTATTCCGTCCGGAACCGTCATCCCCGGACCCGGTGGATCCGGTAAACCCTGATAGGGAATGCCTTTGTTGCGGCCTGGCTTCAACAAGGGGGCTCAGTAGTTATAATCCTGCGGATGAAACGAGTGCCTTTTGATACCGCTGAAATCCCCGTTCCGCTTCCCAGGGAAGAATTACGGCGAATGCGGGAGACCGCAGAGAAACACCGAAAGGAACTCAGTGCTGCCGTCAGGAACATATAAGGAATATTTAGTTCAGAGTTTTCCATGGAAAGAAAAGTGAATACCGCGATGCCTCCCAAAAGGCTCTGGGAGCGCCTGCTTGATATCGGAGTATTTTCAATCGGACCATATGTGGTGTCAGTGCAGGGGGAACACATCCGGGTGTATCATATGAGAATGAACGATATGTGTCACTGTTCAAGAAGGGCCTCTTTTCATGAAATGGAACGGCTGTGCAGTGAAAGAGGGTATACGTTTAATTATTTACTCTCACGGTCCTTGCCAAAATCCTTCCTGCCGGTTAATGGAACAGATGGGCAGGATGATTTAATTAAGAAAAGAGCAGAGCAACCATCGGATGCCTCGACTCATGAGATCTTGAAAATATCGGACAACATACAAGATGGCTCACGTGTTTTCGGGAAAGTGCTAACAGAGGAAACCGCAGCCAATCAAAAAAACGAGTAGAGGAAAATCCAGGCATCATTTGAGAGGAATGTGCGACTATGATTGTCTCAACACTCCAGCATGCCCTCATGATCACCGGTTTCGTCTTTGTGATGATGCTGGCAATTGAATATATCCACGTGCAGACCCGGGGCGACTGGCAGGAAAAACTCACGGAAAGCCGGTGGGGGCAATATATTCTCGCGTCAGTGCTTGGGGTCATCCCCGGCTGCCTGGGGCCCTTTACTGTGGTGGCACTGTATGCCCATAATACCGTCGGGTTCGGGGCGCTGGTGGCATCGATGATTGCTACCAGCGGCGATGAAGCGTATGTGATGCTTTCCATGTTCCCGGGGAAAGCACTGGTAATCTTCCTTATTCTTCTTCCCATTGGATTTTTTACCGGGTGGCTCATCGACAGAATCACAAGCAAATACCGGCTGCTCGAAGAGGGATTTCCCCATGAGATGGTGCTGCATGAGGAGGAATTTTGCGAGTGTTTTATCAAAGAACAAATTATCCCGCAGCTCCGGCATCTCACTTTGCAGCGCGGATTGTTGATGGGTATTCTGTTATTATTCCTTGGAGGATTGATCACAGGGAACATTGGTCCATCGGATTGGAACTGGATTCGGGTGACACTGTCACTGTCCGGCGGGTTCGGGCTGTTCGTAGCCACTACTGTGCCAGAACACTTCCTGGAAGAGCATCTCTGGGAGCACGTGGTCAAACGACATCTGCCCCGCATCTTTGCCTGGACCTTCGGAGCACTCCTGGTCATAAATCTCCTGACATCCTACCTGGACCTGCAAGCCTGGATTCAGGCCAATCAGATGATGGTGCTGCTGATTGCTGTTCTGGTAGGCATCATTCCGGAATCGGGCCCCCATATGTTGTTTGTGACCTTGTTCGCCCAGGGATCATTGCCCTTCAGCATTCTCGTGGCCAGTTCCATTGTGCAGGATGGCCATGGTACACTGCCCCTCCTGGCCGTCTCAAGCCGGGCCTTTCTGTGGCTGAAAAGTATTAATGTACTGATCGGTATCATCGTAGGGTTATTTGGGCTGTTAGTCATTGGGTTTTAAGACAGGATAATGAAGAGAAGGGTGTAACCGGAAATGGAAGATACATAAGTGTCGCGTATAGATTAACAGAATAAAAGAGAGTATGAAGAACACATCCCTATCTCAAAATAAATCTGTTAAAAAGAGGCATAATTATGAAAAAGTTGAAAATACATCAAGATTGGTTGGACGAGTTGCTTCCGGACGGGTTGCCTTCTCCGAGCTCAACGATCATTAGCGGACCCGGTGGCTCAGGGAAACCCCTGATAGGTTTTGCGTTCGTCTATGATTGGTTGCAGGCCGGAGGAAATGTGATATTTGTTACCCTTCAATATCCAGAGATGAAGTTTGTGCACATATCGTTACGGCGACTTTATGATTTAGATATCAAAGAATATCCGGGGAAGATCACTTATATTCAGTTTGATTACAATATAGATACCTGGGAAAAAAGTGACCCGGAGATCATCCGGGCAAACTTGCTGAAACCAGGCATCTGGGAGGAAGCTGTCACCGAAGCAGAAAATATTTTAGCAGACGGAGGAGAGCCGGGGACCCTGGTCTTCGCTTCGGCGCTGAATCTTTTACTCTTTTCGCCAACTTACAAGCAGGATAATATAGCAAAACTGGAGAGCCTGATAAAAGAGGACAAGAACAGGACATATATGTTGAGTGTAAGCACCAGTGCATTTCAGGAGGATATCAAAAGATGGGAGGAAGCGGCGGATAATCTGTTGTTTGCCAGAATGGAAAAGCCAATGAAATTGTACTTGAGAATAGATAAAATTGAAAGAGAGAGCGTACCATTCAAAGAAGTGTCAGTACTAATTCCGAAAGGGATACTTGAGGAAATTAAAGAAGTGGCAGAAAGCGTAAGAAAACGAGATATCCCAAAATTGATAAAAATTTGAACATGGAATATATTGAAGTCAGTGCTCCCTCTCACAAAACTACATTCGGAACGGATCTACAATCTGATCAGGATTTTTCTGCCCGAGTTGAGTGTGAAAATTTTGAAGGTCTGGGTCCAGGAAGACTTTTATCGATACGATTAAAAAATACCAACGAAAAAATTAGATCTTACACTCCGCAGAAAGAAATTCTCTGAAGAGCTGATGACTTTATTTATTAATTTCCACTGCTGTTTTTTACATCCAAATAACCAATTATAGCGACTCGAGTTATACCATAAAGAGTAACAGGATATAATCCTGCGGAACGTATCTCTAAACCAATGAAGGAGAAAACCATGGCGGAAACGAATCTCATCACCAAATTGAACCAGCACCTGGCGGATCAGGTGGTTCTCTACGTGAAACTGCGGAACTATCACTGGAACATCACCGGTCCGCAGTTTTTCAACATCCATAATCTTACCGAAGAATACTACGAGCATCTTGCTGAAACTTTGGATGCAGTAGCCGAGAGAATCCGCCAATTGGACGAAACCCCGTTGTCCACCATGCAATCGTACCTTGAGCACGCCACACTGGAGGAGGAACAGGAGACCGCATTCACAGCCGAAGACGTCGTTAAGCGGGTGCTGGCTGATTTCCAGACTTTACTCGCTGACTCGAATCAGATCCTCCCTGCTGCGGAGGAGGATGACGATACCGCCACGGCTGATGTCATGGCAGAGCAAATTGACTGGCTGGAAGAGTCTATCTGGATGCTTAAAGCATTTCTTGGATAGGCTGTTAACTTAAAGTTGTCAGCGGTTGCGCACTTCCTGCGCACTCACGGATTGATGATGGTATAGACAGAAGTTCTCTCAAACCCTGATATTCTGAGAGGGCTTCTTTATGCGGGTCTGTTAAACACACAGGAATTCTTCTGTCAGATGTGCATGTGAGCGGACCGCGAATAGTACGCAGGAGCTGTACTGTGGATTACGATCAATCGCAAGACCGAGGACCAGACTAAGTATTTCAGGATGTCGGGGCCATCAGAAAGTTCACCAATATGGCGACACTTGAAGCAGTCATGGAGGAGATCAGGGAAGAACAAAGACAATAAACGAACCAGCAAATATAAACCAGTAAGAAGAAATATGATTCAAGAGAATGTAGAGTCGATTCTGACAGAATTACCATCGGGTGTGGAATTGGTGGCGGCAGCGAAAGGACGAACGGCAGAGGAAATTCAGACGGCGGTGGAAAGTGGGATCATTATCATTGGAGAGAATTATGTGACAGAGGCAAAAAGGGCATAACAACAAATATACGTTGATGGAATCGAGAAACAGGTGCAGTGGCATTTTATTGGCATACTCCACAAGGCCAAGCATGATATATTGCGAAGAAAAAACTTGCGCATGTTTGATATGATCCAGACCGTGGATTCGTTCGAAATAGCCAATGAGATCAGCGACCGATGCGCACGTATTAACAAAACAATGCCAATTCTTATTGAGGTCAACAGCGGAAGAGAACCACAGAAAGCCGGGATTCTCCCTGAAGACACGGAAGATCTTGTGCGGGAGCTCACCGGGCTATCGAATGTTCGGGTCATGGGCCTGATGACCATGGGACCCCGGTTTGGTGATCCGGAAAACTCACGTTCCTATTTTATCGAAACCAGGAAGATATTCGAGACAATCAAATCACTCGATTTATCCTCCATCGAGATGCGATATCTTTCCATGGGGATGACAAATTCCTATAAAGTGGCTATCGAGGAAGGGGCCAATTTGGTGCGGATCGGCACCAAAATATTTGGCGAAAGAGGAGAATGACGTGAACAAGAACTGTCTGATTGACACCCGGTACATCCTGAATGCAAATTATTGAAAGCATTATTCTCTGACTATCAGGAGTCGCGCCTGGAATGAGGTGTACCATCTGTGTTAAGTAGCTACAGTTGTTATGTGTGTTTTCTCCACATTATGGTGGATGCTCATAGAAAGGTTCAGAGTATCTTTCAAGGCAACGGTTTTCGAGCGTAATGCTTCCTCACTTCTGATGAGTAATCTGGCAGAGCCGATCACAAATTATCCACATTATCCGGGAAAAAAATTATATCCCGAATCACTACTGACCCGTTAAGCGAAAAATGAAAAATGCATCTGTTGATATTATTGAGGTTACAGTCGGTAAAAGAACAAATTTGATTTCAAATCGAAAAATGATCTATTCTTCTCAATTCACTTTATATCAGCATATTACGCCAATAAATTAAAATTTAACGGGACACTACTGATCCCGAATTATTCATTAATCCGGAAAAAATAGCACACTGATAGACACGGAAACAGGGGATGACCACAGATAAAAAAAGAACCATGCTCCCGCACCACGACCATCCGGTTGTTTGTGAGCCGGTATGACAGGAAAAGCGTGGGATGGCGCACGATCCCATTGGAGTCACCGGATCCCTGCCAGGGCGCGCCTCCCTCACTGGTATCCTTGTTTCCTCATAATCGCAGCGAGCCCTGCACTGATATCCTTTGGAGATGTGGCAGGGGGGAGATCCGTGGTCATCCCCGACGTATCGGGGCAGGCTTGTTGTTTCTGTGTTCATCTGTCCCAACGGGATCCCCTTGGGATGTGCCATTTTTTTGTGAATTATGCAGGATATGAAAATTCCTGTTGACTCCTCCTGTTCAATCCCTTATTCTATATAGAAATGATAATCATTATCAATGTATACTGTTTATTCGAAACAAAGCGAACTGAAAACTTTTGTATTCACTAAGAGAATGATACACCATAACACTCAACAGAACAGGAGGTAGAGTTATGCCAGGAGGAGATCGTACCGGACCAGGAGGCTTCGGTCCACGCACGGGCCGGGCATCCGGATTTTGTGCAGGATATAATGTTCCGGGATATATGAATTTCGGACCACGAGGTGGTGGTTTTGGTCACCGCTGGGGCTGGCATCACTGGGATCGTCCAGGCTGGGGCTCCGGTTACGGGTGGAGACGATGGGCAAGCCCGGGTACTCATTTTCCGGAACCCCGCACGGAAGACCTCAAGGCGTATGCAGAATCTCTGGAACAGGAGCTGGAGGAGATTCGACAGGAGATCCGAAAACTGGAGCAGGATAAACAGCAGCAAAAAAATACCGAGTGAAAATCGTTGAGATCGATCGCCGTGTTCGAAGACGGGGAAGACCTTTTCAGGAATGACAGGCCTCGTAGATAATTCCTGAAATCTGGGAACGATATAGGACCACGGGTTGATCCGTCAGTGATTTTTCGCAGAGTGATGGACATTACATAATAGCAAAGGAAATACGGCATGAAAATTTGTATTACTGCAGAGGGTGCGGCTCTGGATTCGCCGGTGGATACTCGATTCGGCCGCTGCCAGTATCTGCAGATTCTGGATTCGGAGACCCTGGAGGGAACCTGTGAGGAAAACACGCTCCGGAATGGACAGGGTGGCATTGGGATTCAGGTCGCGCAGGCTCTCGTGCAGCAGGGCGTGGACGCAGTGATCACCGGCAATATGGGCCCGAATGCGGCCCAGGTGCTGGAGACTGCCGGTATTCCGATCTATGCTGCAGACAGCCAGACTGTCGAACAAGCGTTGGACGACCTGCATCAAGGGCATCTCCGGCAGATCGGTATGGAATGATTATCGCGGTCGCCAGTGGGAAAGGGGGCACCGGGAAAACCACGGTGGCCACCAGTCTTGCCCTCGCTCTGGAGAATGTCCAGTTCCTGGATTGTGATGTGGAAGAACCTAATGCCCATGTGTTTCTTGCCCCGCAAATCACCGGGAGAGAAGATGCCGGGCTCTTGATGCCCGAGATAAATGACACGCTCTGTGATTGGTGTGGTATTTGTCAGGAGGTTTGTGAATTCAATGCCCTGGCGGTGATTCCTCCGCTGAATGAGGGTGTCGGGAAAGTCTTGCGATTTGATAGCCTCTGCCATGGTTGTGGTGCGTGCAGCCGCTTATGCCCGCAGGATGCCATTACTGAGGTTTCGAAAAAAATTGGAACAGTGGAGTGGGGAATAAGCCAGCAGGATTCCTGGGCAGAAATGGAATTTGTTCAGGGTACGCTGGATGTCGGGCAGGCACTCTCTCCTCCGGTTATTCAGGCGGTGAAACGGCATCGTAAGCCGGAGAAAACCGTCATTGTGGATGCGCCGCCCGGGACCTCATGTCCGGTCATCGAAGCCGTTGATGGTGCGGATTACTGCATCCTGGTGACTGAATCCACACCGTTTGGATTGCACGATCTGACACTGGCGATTGAACTCATGGAGAAAATGGCAATACCATTCGGTGTGGTTATCAACCGGTCCAATAACCGGGACACTGAAATTGAAAACATCTGTGCAGAGCATGATATTCCTGTTCTCCTCCGGATTCCATACAGGCAGGAAATTGCAGCAGCATATGCTCGCGGCATCCCCTTAATCTCGGTTTGTCCGGAGTTTACAGAGAAGTTTCGGACCATTGCCGACACTATCCAGCAATCCTGTCGAGAGGTTACATGATTCCATACGATGTAATTTGTACCGGAGTGCAGAAGGGTATTCTTTCCTCATGAAAGAGAGCCGGGACAGAGGGAATTCATGAAACAAGTTGCATTTATCAGCGGGAAAGGCGGAACCGGAAAAACCGTACTGAGCGGAGCGCTCTCAGCCATTCCAAAGAAACAGGTCATCGCCGACTGCGATGTGGATGCCGCAAATTTACACCTGCTGCTTCATCCGGCATGGAAGGAACAACATCCCTTTACCGGGGGGAAAAAAGCAGTGATCGACCCGGAGATCTGTATAGACTGTGATATCTGCCGGGATGAATGTCGTTATGAAGCCATCACATCTGATTTTCGCGTCAATTCTCTGCGCTGCGAGGGATGTGGGTTGTGTAGCCATTTGTGTCCGGTAGAGGCTATCAAAATGGTGCCACAGCAGGTGGGAGAATGGTATCGATCGGAGACTCGCTATGGGCCGTTTGTGCATGCGCGTCTGGGTGTGGGTGAGGAGAACTCGGGAAAATTGGCATCCCACATTAAACAGGTAGCCAAACAAATTGCCAGAGAACTGGGTGCAGACTATCTGCTGGTGGATGGTCCCCCTGGGATTGGCTGTCCGCTCATCGCCACCATTGCCGGGATTAATCTGGCAGTGATCGTCACCGAACCCACTCTCTCCGCTATTCATGATCTGGAACGAGTCTCTGGCGTTACCGATCATTTCCAGGTGCGAACCGGGGTCGTCATCAATAAATATGATTTGAACGAGGAGCTGACGCGGCGCATCGAATCCTTTTGCACAGAACATGGATTACAATTACTGGGGAAGTTACCCTTCTCCCGGGAAGTTGAAGACTCCGTTGTTCAGGGGATTCCCCTGATTGAGTATTCCCAGAATTCCCTCAGAGAAAATCTCCAGGATATCTGGTGGAAAATATCTGCCAGCGAAAAAAGATAAAATATTCCAAAGACTGTACGTCTTATTTATAAGGTTAGTCTATAAACCACAGCCTGCCCCGCTTGCCTCGATCCATTGGGGATGTCTCGGGGAATAAACAAGAACAAATGAAAATTGCCTCATTATATATATTGGCTTCTATTTAATACAATCTGTGAATATCTGTGTGCCAGAGGCATCTGTTTGCCAATGGCATCCCCCTGGGACGAGGTAAATCTGCGGCTTCTTTAGTTGTTTCATCATACAAATATCATCTCTTTGAAATAATGGCCGAGATATCATGATCTGGATTGGTTTCGTGCTCGCTGTACTTGCGCTCATGACACTGTCGCGATGGGATCTGGCGCTTGCGCTATTTGCGGCAGCACTCCTGCTTGGTGTTTTCATTTTCGATCCGCAGCCTGTCGGGAATGCTGTGTACCGGACATTTGCTGATCCTTCTATCATACTCCTGGCACTGGTGGTCGGTATCATTCCGATCATCGGCGGCGTGCTGGAGCAATCCGGGCAGATGGATGCGCTGGTGGATCACCTGCACATCGGGGAACGGGCGTTTTTCATCATCTCGCCGGCCTTGTTGGGACTGCTTCCCATGCCCGGCGGTGCATTATTATCCGCTCCGCTGCTTGCCAAAGGCAGCAAATCTTCCGTGTCCGGGACGGTGAAAGTCGCAGTCAATGTGTGGTTCAGGCATATCCTCCTCCTCGTGTATCCCCTGGCACCTGCCCTGATTGCCTCGGCCAAAATTGCCGGACTGGATGTCTATCGCATCATTCCCTATCTATTACCGGGCTTTGTCCTGACTGTGGTCATTGGGTATCAGTTCTGGATTCAACATCTCTCTGGCACAGAGGGCTGGCAGAAACCGGTGACCAGGGAATCGATGGTACCCATTGCCATCATTCTGCTGGCGCCCGCTGCGGATCTCTGTGTGCATGCACTCGGGATTTTTACAGTGCGGGAAACTGCCACACTGATTGGAGTATTGCTTAGTTTAATCGTCGCTTTTCCACTGAGCTCGCTCCGGATTCGGGATTTATACTCAATCGGCAAAGAGATGCACGCACTCCGATTTGCGGGGATCATCTTTGGAATGTTTCTGTTTCTCCATGTGTTCCAGGAGACCAGCATTCCGTCTCAACTAGAGCACTTTCCGCTTTCGCCGGTTGTTTTGTGTGTCCTCATCGGATTTATTCTCGGATTTATCACCGGACGGATTCAGGTGCCTGTGTCAATTATCGTACCGATATTTCTGGTTAAATTCGGCTTGCTGACACCTCTCACTTTCGCCGTCATGTATTTCAGTATCTTTCTCGGGTATGTTATTTCTCCAATCCACCCCTGTGTTGCCGTTTCTGTTGAATATTTTCAGATAACCTTTCGACAATATTTTGTCGCCATGGCTTTGCCCACAGTCCTGGCATTACTCCCGGTAATTGTGTTTGCCTTTTTTATCTTCTGAATCGATCTTTTTCACAGCGGAAGCCATACTGCAATTGAGAATCGTTCAGGAAAAAATTACCAGGCATCCTTTTACCAGGAAAGGAAGTTTTATGAGTATCTCTCGCCGATTACGAACGGATGCGTCCCATCTCTGGGATCAATTGTGCGAACATCCCTTCATAACCGAACTGTTTCAGGGTACACTTCCCATGGAAAAGTTCAGGTTTTATGTATTGCAGGACAGCTATTACCTGCTTTCGGCAATTAAGAATTTTAATGTTATCGCTTCAAAATCGCCGAATGCAACGATACTGCAGGAGTTGATTTCTATCATCCATCTGGAAGGGAGCAGCGAATTAGAGAATTACAAGGGGTTTTTGAACCGGATTGGTGCTACCATGGAAGATGCGCTGGCCCTCGATCCCATGCCGACCAATCTCTCGTACACCAGCTACCTTTTCTCCCTCAGCAACTCCGGTCCCTTCCAGGAAGCACTGGTGTCTGTGCTGCCCTGTTTCTGGTCCTACGCGGTGATTGCGGATTACCACCATGATTACTTTCAGAGCCTCCGGGAGATTGATGCACTGTATGCCGACTGGGTTGCGACCTATTTTGACGAATCCTACAGGACACTGGTGGAGAAAATGAAAGATTTGGTGGATCAGTCCTGTGTAGCCTACTCCTATGAGAAGTTACTGGAGGTTTTTCTCACATCCAGCCGCTATGAATACATGTACTGGGATGCGGCGTATCATCTTGAATCCTGGCCGGTGGATAACTGAATCTGAATAATTTTCAAATTAACACACAGCTTGTTCCGCGATACCAGGAATAAACACAGAATCAAGTAACTGCTCCGGATATATCGGTGATGACCCCGGACCACCCATGCAATCCAACACCCTCATAATATTGATGTATATAAGCAGGTAATTGGTGTGAAAGGGAAATTCTTATAGTTACATTGATTCTGGTCTATTGATCCGGAAGTATTAATGCCGGCTATTAATAGTTTCAAGCCTCTTTGTATACTATGTCTTTATCCTGATGGATCTCTTCGAGATGAACCCGGCGGAGTGTGGGACGGGGCATTTTTTCCCTATTTTTTAATCTGTGGTTATCCATTTTTCTGTGTTTATCAGCGTGCTATTCCGTTCTGGATTCCACAGCTGCAACCGCTCAGAACCATCGCGGGAAGGTCGTTTTAAGGTATTTTTCCAGATGCCGGATCACGTCCGCTATCTGTACGAGTGCACGGAGGGCGTTTAACTCCTCTTCTGTGCCACGCCACAGGTCGGCAATAATGGCTTTTTCCTGTTCATCATCTCCGTTCAGCAGCCGATCGATGAGGAGCAGGCCCACCAGCACATCATCCACGTATCCCACCGGTCCGACCACGCCCTCGGGAATCAAATCGATGGGAACGATAAAATAGGCTACCGCCGCGCCCACAATACGCTTGGTTCTGTCAGAAATCTTCTTGTGATTTAACAGGCTGATCAACAGGTGCAGGATAGCCGGAGCCACTTTGACCAGCCGGATCACCTGCTCTACCGGGAGTTTCCGGAGCAAAGCGTATTTCTGTCGATATCGTCCCACATTCTCATCCCAGGCGTCGATTTTCCGGGAGACTTTCTCGTAAAAATTATCCACTCGCTCCTGGTCCAAAATCGTTCCCATAACGCCTTCATCCATATCGACCACCTTATCCAGGTACTTGAGAGAGCACTTTCGTTTTGTTTAAATATACGTTATTTCGATCGAATAGAAAGGGTGAAACTTTTCCTGGCAGGGATTGAGTGCTCTCCGGATATTGGATTATCCCTGTATCGAACCGCTTTGATCGTCCGGCCAAAATTCTCCAGATGGATCACGATTTTATTCAGTGCCCGCTTTCGCGCAAAGGCTGATTGCGGCGGATTGATGAATAATGAAGCTGTGCGGCCATTTCTGGAAATTTGCAGATCCAGGTCCATCGGTCCGAATGATGTCGGCATATCCGGAAGCCTGGTGCGGGCACCGGGTTTATACCGGAAATCCAGGAGAGTTGGTTCGAGCGATGTCGTGTCCTCTTCGACGGGGAAGATCCTGGCTTCCATCAGGAGATCCCCCGTCTGGTGCTCGCCGGTGGTTTCATCCTGACCGGTGCAGGACAGAAAAATATTCGTAAGCACTAACAAAGTCATACAGGCATTCACGAGGTTCATAAAGGATCTCTTCGAGGTATTTTCTCAATTGACTCATGAGGATAGTCTTTCACATTCTTTATATAAACCTCGTGAGCTATCATCATTATAACGATTGCAGCTATATCAGCTGCTCCACTGTTGAATCCCGGAAAAATACGAATTTCTTTCGAACTGCACTTTAAAAATAAGGTTCCAACGTCTGTTTTTCAGAGCCATTATTGCAAGATTTGTCCCAATTCGAGCACAGAAAATGCCCGGTTGTTTCCGACTTTATCCATGTTTTGAGTCTGTTTAGAAAACGCCTCGCCCCGAAGGCATGCTCCGAAGTCCCAGAAGGGATCCAGGAGAGGGGAACCGAGGGGGGAGTGCTCGCCGCTCCGCCAAGTCAGCCGTCCGGTCGAAGGAACGCAACCAGCTCGCTCTTTCCTGAGTTAACTTAATAGTCATAATAAACAGTTGCCCATTCAATTACTTTATGTTTTTTACCTGTTTTTTAAACACTCGCATGTTTTAAACAGGTCGAATGATATACCATTCTATCCGCTGAATAAGACGGCTTTTTTCTTAGATCATACAACAAAATGGGTGAGAATTACTAAATATGAGAATGATTATCACTATTATAGATGAAAGGTATTCTTTATTGGGTGCTGCAGGTGCATCACTGTATGGCATTGAACTTGCACTACAAAGTCAGGAAAAAGTGCAATGTATATAACACAGGATTGCTATGTTACAAATTTCTAATGCCACAGGCTATTCTCTGCGGGTGGTGCTGGCGCTGGTACAATCCCATGAGAATAATGGGGTGATGACTATTACCGAAATCGCCGCCGCCAGAGAGATTCCGGAGGCGTTCTTACGCAAACTCCTGCGATCACTCATCAATGCCGGGATCGTTGAATCCAAACGCGGCTACTCGGGTGGAATACGGCTGGCAAGACCTCCGGCGGATATCACCGTGCTCGATGTTGTGGAAGCCGTGGAAGGAAAGATGGGTTTAAACGAATGCGTGACCAAACCCTCCATTTGCGAATTTGTGGAAGAATGTCCCATGCATGAAGTCTGGATGGAGACCACCGACCGCGTCCGGGATCATCTGAACACCTATTCCATGCTGCTGCTGCACCGCCGCACTCTGGAGCGCCAATCGCGGGAAACCGCAAGTCCCGGGGAAACTCTATAAGAGCCGTTCCAAGATGTTTGTTTCCTTGTGCATCTGAACTCGTGCACCTCCTTCCTGACGCGGCCGCCCAGATACAAGACGGGGAGAGGAGGGATTCACGACTGGCGAGTGTCTTACCGGGACAGGCTCGCATCAATACGGCGAGCAGGAAAAGTGTATGGCTTGTTTCCCCGGTTTTGTGCAGCAACCAGAGATACTTTTACCAGCGGCTTAATCAAGATTCCTCACTGCACCTTTATCGGCCGAAGAGACCTGACGGGCATAGGCCTGCAAAGCGGGGGATACCGTTCTGGAACGTCCAGCCGGCCGGAACGCCTGCTCCCCTTTGTCTTGTTCCTTGCGGAGGCGCACCCGGAGTTCCTCTTCGGAGATCAAGAGCTGGATGCTCCGCTCGGGGATGTCAATCTCAATGGGATCGCCGTCTTGAATGATGGCAATGGCGCCGCCGGCTGCCGCTTCGGGAGAGATATGTCCGATAGAGAGTCCCGAGGTACCTCCGGAAAACCGGCCGTCAGTAATCAATGCGCACGCTTGCTCGAGATGCATGGATTTCAAATAGGATGTCGGATACAGCATCTCCTGCATTCCCGGTCCTCCTCTGGGCCCTTCGTACCGGATCACCACCACATCTCCTGGGCGAATGTCACCCTGCAGGACGGCATCACAGGCGGCTTCCTGAGAATGATACGCTTTCGCTGATCCCCGGAAGGTCAGCATCGACTCATCGACACCGGCGGTCTTGACAATGCAGCCATCTCTGGCAATATTACCATAGAGGACTGCCAGTCCCCCATCTTTGGAATAACTGTGCTCGACATCCCGGATACAGCCGCGCTCTCTGTCCGTATCCAATTCTGGAAACCGGGAATCCTGCGAGGCGAGGATCAGGTTTCGTCCGATTCCTCCCGGCGCACTGCTGGCCGTGTCGAACGCCTCCTCTACCGCATCCGGGCGCATGATATCGTACTGCTCCAGCGCCTGTGCCAGGGAGAGCCCATCTGCCCGGTTCACCGACGTATCCAGTAAGTCCGCCCGATCCAGTTCTCCCAGTACAGCCATGACGCCGCCGGCCCGGTTGACGTCTTCCATATGATACGAGGAACTCGGAGCGACTTTGCACAGGCAGGGGATTCGCCGGCTCAGATCATTGATATCTTCCATGGTGAAATCGACCTTCGCCGCCCGGGCCACTGCCAGCAGATGCAAAACGGTATTCGTCGATCCGCCCATGGCGATATCCAGGGCCATGGCATTCAGAAAGGCCGGTTTGGTGGCAATGGACCGGGGCAGCACGGACTCCTCACCTTCCTGATAATACTGCCCGGCAAGATTGACGATGCGATGAGCGGCCTTAAAGAACAGATGCTTCCGAAAGTTGTGGGTGGCAACGACAGTGCCATTGCCCGGCAGCGCAAGCCCCAGGGCTTCTGTGAGGCAATTCATGGAATTTGCGGTGAACAACCCGGAACAGGATCCGCAGGTGGGACAGGCCGCCTCCTCGATCTGTGCCAGCTCCTCGTCGGAGATGGAATCGTCTGCTCCGTAAATCATGGCATCAATCAGGTCGTACTTCCGATCGTCCAGCACTCCCGCTTCCATCGGACCGCCCGCCACAAAGATGGTGGGAATATTCAGACGCATTGCAGCAATGAGCATACCTGGTGTGATCTTATCACAGCTGCTGATACAGATCATGGCGTCGACCTGATGTGCGTTGCACATATACTCCACACTGTCTGCAATCAGCGTCCTGGAGGGCAGGGAATACAGCATTCCACCGTGTCCCATAGCAATCCCGTCGTCAATAGCGATGGTATTGAACTCTGCTGCAAAGCATCCATGAAGTTCAATCAGGGATTTCACGAACTGACCGATATTATGAAGATGCACATGCCCGGGAACCAATTGCGTAAACGAATTCACGATGGCGATCACCGGTCGGCCCATCTGGCTCTTTCGCATCCCGTTGGCCCGCCACAGGCTGCGTGCTCCGGCCATGCGGCGTCCTTTCAACGTGGTGCTGCTTCTTAATGGTTTCATCACGTACTTCTTCTCCTGTTCTAGGTCTGCTTCAATAAACCCAAAACCCAACATCCCAATCTACCTTCCATCGCAATGGAATGGAAGGGTTTTTCTGTTCTTGTTATGACATACTTGTATATTGCAAAGAAGAGATTGATTGTGTATTTTGAATTGTCATATGGGAGTTCTTTTCCTGAGACTGCATGATTGCACCGGGCTTTTCTTCTGGCAATAGTTTGCGGTAACCGATCCGATTCGCGAAACAGACGATTCTGACAGCCGGCATGGCGGATAACTCTTCTGGTGAAATGACTGGAATTCGTCGGTGAAGATTGGGATGTACTTCTGGCATAGAGACGGGGCGCCCGGTGTGATGCCCTGGGGAGAATCGGCTTCTCTTCCATTGCACCGGGAGGGGGTTTGAATATGATTGTTCTTTTTCACATACACAAACCAAAGGAGGAATACCATGATCGGCATGGATTTCGTCAGCTTTCTTATTTTACTTATCATCGGAGCGGTAGTCGCCGCAGTGCTGCACTATGTGGTTCGCTACCGGATACTCCCGGGATTCGGGTCATTCGTGTCAAAGATTATTTTCGGCTGGATTGGGGCCTGGCTGGGTTCCCCGGTCCTCGGTCACTGGTTTGCCGGGGTGCGCTACGAAGAGGTCTACATCATTCCGGCTATTCTGGGGTCGGTTGCGTTTCTCATCATTCTGGTGGATGTGGTTAAGACAGGAAAGACAGCCCTCCAGGGACTGGAGCACTCCGGGGGGGCCGAAGAATAAGTTTCAGCCGTTGTTGTTGGCGAGGAATTCCTCGCCATACCCCATTCTCCGAGATGTCGGCTGCCTGCAGATACTCCACGTATGGGATGTGTTTTCTTGGGTTCTGTTTTCTGGAACGAATGAATCGTGTGCCGCCGGGGATCAGTACAACAAACAGGAAGTGGGGTATCGATTCGGATGATCAAATCCTGGTCATACAGAAGGTTATTGGCCGATGAGATTGCTGTTGATCTCGGGACCGTCAACACCGTGATGTATCGAAAGGGTGAGGGGATCATTCTCAATGAACCATCCATCCTGGCGTACTCCTCACAGAGTGGTGCTGTAGTCGCCATTGGGCACGCCGCGCAGGCCATGGCGGGGAAAACCCCCCCGGGGATAGCCGTAATACAGCCATTGCAGCATGGGGTGATCACGGATGTTGAGATGGTCATGCAGCTGCTCCGCAGGTTGTTTCATCAGGTCAAGATCTCCCGATTCTGTCGACCACGAATCGTCATTGCCGTCCCTTCCGGCAGTACCAGGGTGGAACGGCAGGCAGTGCGGGATTCGGTGGCCCATTTGAACGCCCGAATGGTTGCCCTCATTGAGGAACCGCTGGCCGCGGCCATGGGTGTCGGTATCGATGTGGCCGAGCCGGCCGGGAGTATGCTCATGGATGTCGGAGGCGGGACCACCGAAATCGCAGTGGTGGCACTGAATGGGATCGTACTCACCGAATCGCTTCGGATCGCCGGCAATGCCCTCAATCAGGCTATTATTGATTGTCTGAAAGCAGAACAGAGCCTTCTGATTAGTCCGAGTATGGCAGAGCAGGTGAAACAAGCTGTCGGGAGCGCCATACCGGGCAGCGAAGCAACCTTTACGGTGCAAGGACGCGACCTCGTGTCCGGCATCCCCCGGAAAATGACGGTGTCCTCGGATGAGGTCCATACCTATCTTGCGGCTCCGCTTACGGCCATGATGCATGCAGTGCAGCGTGCTTGTGAGCACATCCCGCCGGAACTTTCCTCGGACATCCTGGACAGAGGAATGATGCTGACCGGTGGCGGTGCGCTTCTGAAGCACCTTGATACCCGTATTCGCCAGGAAACCGGGCTCACGGTTTGTATCGCAGACGATCCCTTGTTTGCAGTGGCACGAGGGGCAGGCAAAGTGCTGGAGCATCTGCGCACATTTCAGCATCTGCTCATTGAACATCCCTGACCGGTTTTCTACTCGCCTCATCCGGGAACACCGACTTGTATGCACAGAGCTGAATCATTACCTTATAACAATTATTACGGAATTCGGAGAGAGAGATGAGGGATCAGCGCATACTACGATTCGTGACCGCGAGGATTGCGTCGCTGCTGATTCTGGCGCTGGTCAGCTGGTCTCTCTCCTCACATGCCTTCTTACACACCCATACAGCCGCCTCAGGTCGGCTGGTGGCCCACAGTCACTTGTCTCCGCTGCAGTCGCAGGAGTCTTCCCGGGGATCGGACCATACGCACTCCCCGTTGGAATACCTGTTTCACCATCTGTATACTCCCGATTATCATCTGAATTATGCGCCTGCGCTGCCAGCTATCATATTGGCGGTCGTGGCGCCATTGTTTCTCGCTCCCCGGATGATGTTTCTCCGGGGAGGGGATGAAACCTCGGATCAGATCCGGGCCCCACCCTTCGTTCGTTTGCACAGTTCTTTCTAACCAGGTATCAGGTTGCCAGCAGGATGCTCCGCTGAGAAGACCTCACTGGCGTGAGTCCGTGCGTGCCTGGTATAGGACACTTTACCCGACGAATGTCCATCAAGCGCACATGATGTATGGAGGAAAATATGCAACGAACGATCATGACAGGGGTGGGGATACTTTTGAGTGTTCTGATATGGAACCCGGCCGCTGTCACTGAGGTGTCCGGGGCCGAGTCCCCGGGCCCCGGAGATTTCGGGACGGAACTGGATAAGATGCAACAGCAGCGCCGTCATCGGCGGCAGCATGGAAAAGCCGTGATTACCGGGCGAGTGGTGAATGCGCGCACCCAGGAACCCATCCCGGCCGCCAATGTACTCATTGAGGACACCTATCTGGGCGCCGCCACGGATGCCCGGGGCCGATTTCGGATCATCGGTGTACCGGTCGGGACGTATACGATCACCGCCTCTGTCATCGGCTATCAATCCCATAGTAAGGATCTGACCATCCAATCACCTGACGAATACACCCTTGAGTTTGCGCTGCAGGAGAGTGCGCTGGAGAGTCCCGGCGTGGTGGTGACCGGCACCCGCACCCGCCGACATATTAAAGACGTGCCGGTGCTCACGGAAGTGATCACTCCCCAGCGGTTCACGGAGAAAGGCGCAGAGACCCTCTATGAATCCCTGCGGGGCGAGCCCGGTTTGCAGGTGGAACAGCGCTGCAGTGCCTGTAATTTCAGCACCATTCGGATGCAGGGATTGGAATCCGGCCACACGCAGGTGTTGATCGACGGGATGCCCACCTTTTCGGGATTAACGGGTGTGTACGGGTTACAGCAAATCCCCACCGCCGATATTGAGCGGATCGAAATCGTGAAAGGGGCCGGGAGCGCTCTCTATGGCAGTAATGCCATTGCCGGAGTGGTGAATGTCATCACCAAGCAGCCGGAAGGAAGTCCCACGGCGAAGGTAACACTGCAGGCCGGGGAGTATGGTACCAATCTCCTGAGTATCAATGCGTCTCATGGCCGCGACGATCTTAATATGACGGTGAATGCCCAGAAAAACACCGGCAATGCCATTGATACCAACGGCGACGGACTGACTGATCGGGTCCGGTCGGATAATATCACCACCGGCGTACGGGTGAAATGGGCGCATCTGCTGGGCGACGATGAAATGACCGTTGCCGGTCATACCATTAATGAGACGCGTCAAGGTGGTGATCTCACCGGAGATGCCTGGAAGAACCCGTTCGCTCCGGGCTCCGAGACCATCGAAACCAGCCGCTATGAACTGAAGTTCGGCTATCATACCACCTTTCCCGCCGGTAATTCCCTGCAGTTGGAGGGCACCAGGACCCGGCATCATCGGTCGGCCACCAATGATGCGTTTCTGACGGATTATCAGGCCACCCACGAGGGACAGACTCCTCCCACCGATCTCATGCGGCCGTATCTGGCGGAGGAACACCAGTACGTGGCAGATCTGCAGTACACCCAGCCGCTGACCAGTACCCTGCGCCTGCTGGCCGGCGGACAGTACCGGGGGGATCGCATGCAGGAAACCGGCATGTATTGTTTGATGGAAGAGGTCCCGGCACTCCAGCTGCATGCAGGAGAGCCCTATCAATCCATCAGCGAGAAACGGGCGGACAACTACGGTGCGTTCCTGCAGGGGGAATGGAGCCCCCTGCCTGGCATCAATATGGTCTTCGGCGCCCGATACGATGCCCATCAGTCCACCGACCAGTTCGCCGGGACCGGACAAGTAGCCAGGGTCGACATCCCGCCGGTCACCTATGATGAACAGGTCGTCAATCCCCGGGCCGCCGTGAAAGTGGAACCGCTCCGGAATCTGATCCTCCGGATGAGCCTCGGCACCGGATATCGGGTCCCCTACACCTTCGAAGAGGATCTCCACCTCTGCAGCGGATCCCCCCGGGTGTATAAACCAGCGGACTTACAGCCGGAAACCTCGCAAAGCGGGAATGTCTCGGCTGTGTATACGCTCCTGGAGACCCGGGGGCAACACAAAGTCTCCGTAAACCTGTTTCGGACGAACCTGCAGGGGAAAATCGGATTCGTGAATGCAAAGACGACCATGAAAAGTCAGGGATACGATTACCAGTGGCAGAATATTGGTGACGCATTCACCCAGGGGCTGGAGCTCGGCTGGCAGTCGGCCTTCTCACCGCGTTTCCGGGTGGAAGGCAGCCTGACCTATACAGATGCCCAATATGGCGCTACCCGGGAGGATTGGACGCTGTCCTCTCAAGCCTACCGGGAACTGTGGGTGCAGGAGTTCGGAGAAGAGCAGGGCGAACACTTGTTTCAGCAGTGGTGCCCCGTGTATCGCCAGGCAGCCGATCGCAGCCGGTTCATACCCCGGGATCCCCGGCTCAGCGGCAGTCTCACCGGCCATGCGCGTCCCGGAAACTGGCAGATCACCTGCTCAGCCGAGTATACCGGGGCCATGTACCTGGATTATTTCCTTGAAGGAGCGGTGCCGGCCGAGATCAAACACACCTCGTCCTTCTGGATGATGAGCACCCGGATCGCGTATACCTTCGACTCCACATTCACCGGCTTCGTGGGGGCGAAAAATCTGGGCAACTACGTACAGCAGGACCGGCGGCCGGATGATGCCGCCTTTATCTGGGGTCCGCTGATCGGGCGGACCTGGTATGCCGGACTCAGTCTCGAATTATAATCGATCGGGAGAGGGGAAGCGAAACCGGACACGGGACTCGTTGGCCCAGAGCAATCGTTTCTATCGCCAGGTTTCGATAATATCAAGCGGATTGAGTGGCCGAGCACTCACGTAGAAGTTGCTTGGAAGAACGTGACACACAATGGTAATGACCCTTCGTATTCTCCCTGCAGGATCAACGGCGGAGCCCAGGGGAGAGTCACAGCTTCCGGATTCATTCGAGTCGTTCAGTTGGTTATACTTGGATTAGGTAGTAATATCTCGGGCCATGATACTGAGGATATCAGGGAATCAGTTGCCTTACGGATGTTATCTGACCACCGTGAATTTTCACCAGGCACTACCTGCCAGGGAGCACCGGCCGGCGACCCCGGAAAGGGTCGCTGCCGGCAGTGATACTTACTTCCGGAAGTGAAAGATACCCCAGGCGAGGTAGTCATTTTCTCCGCCGTTGATCCAGTGTTTCAGGCCTTCTTTCATATGATCGATGTAATCCTGGCTGACGTTTTCCAGGATCTCGTCCTCCCGTTGTTCCGTCTCTTCCAGCACCCGGCTGTAGTGGTTCGTAAGCTGCTGCGTTTCATCCTGAAAGCTTATTTCCCCGAGGCCGACCTCCTCGGCGGCTTCCCGGTAAAATCCCGGGGAGGCGAGGTCTTCGAGATGAATGCGATCCAGGATGGGCTGCAGCACTCCGCTGGGGCAATCGTTGGCAGCCATGGGATCCGTGAATATCAGTTCGCCGCCCTCCTTCAGAACCCGCGCTGTCTCCTGCAGGATCCGGCTTCGTTCGGCGCTGTGCAGAAACGAATCCTGGGACCAGATGATATCGAACGTCTCATCGTCATAGGGGATATTCTCGAAATTGCCGTCCACCACATCAATAAGATGATCCAATCCCTGTTCCTTGTTCATGGTGCGGTTGCGTTCATTCTCCACTTCACTCAGATTCAGGGCTACTACTTCGCAGCCGTATTCGCTCGCCAGATACCGGGCCGCTCCGCCGTAACCGGCCCCGAGATCCAGCACCCGGGCGTCCTCATTCAGGGTATTCAACCGGAAAGCCATTTGCTCGACCGTGCGGCGGCTGGCCTGGAAAATGGATTCGTCTTCGGACCGGTATAATCCGACGTGGATATCTTCTCCGCCCCAGATGGTAAAATAGAAATTATCCGCATCGTCGCTGTTATAGTATTCTCTGGCCGTATCGACCGGTGTGGCTGTTTCTAATTGTTCACTCATATGTACACTCCTTTCCTCGTTTGTCATTCACGATCATCGTCCGGACTACTGTATTGTTTCCTGGCCACATGAATGAAAAAGTCCGGCTCTTCCTGGTGATAGGTTTCCTGGAAATCACCATAGGTGTCGATCCGCTGAAATCCCACTTCTTTCATCAGCCGTCGGGAATAATCGCGCCGAAGCGGGTACATGTTCAAATAAAACACCGAACTGTCCGGAAACTCATACTTGAACCGGGTTAAGCCGTCGTCGATGTGGACCGGTGCCACGGCGATTTCCTCGCCGCAATAATAGTAGGTGTGTTTACTGGAATATCCGTGATCCAGGATGGCGTCATAGTTCCGCTGGTCGAGAATCAGGACGCCGTCGTGTTTAAGTGCCGCATAGAATTCCGCCAGAGCTTTCCGGCGATCACGTTCCACAAACAGGTGAGTAAAGGAGTTGCCGAGACAAATGATGGCATCGAATTTGTGGTGCACGTCCCGGTTCAGCCAGCGCCAGTCCGCCTGGACCGTGCGCAGAATATGCCCTTTCTTGCGCCCGTTCTCGAATGCCTTGGATAGCATTTCCTGGTTCCCGTCTGCACTGACAACTTCAAAGCCGGCCTCCAGCAGTCTGATGGAGTGGAATCCGGTACCGGTGGCCACATCCAGTACTTTTTCCGCCCCCATCTCCTGCAATTCCCGGATAAAGAAATCACCTTCTCCTTCAGCACGGGAGTTCCAGTCAATAAGCGAATCCCATTTTTCCACAAAACTCTTGATATATTCTTCCTGGTAATGGTTCGTCTCACGGATTGCTACCGGGTCGGGACCAAACGATTGTTCTTTTACTTCTGTCATAGATACTCCTCCTTTCGATTTATTGCTCGGGTTCACCTGTCACCAATGATTCCATCAGTTGATATCATGACGAGACGGTCACCGCACTCAGTGCCTCAGCCATCCGGATACCATTTTCGAAGTTCCGCAGTCCCATCACCGAGATGTTAATTCCCAGGGATATCTGAACCGGAAGCTGCTGATTGACTGCCTGCAGCTGCTGCCAGGTGCGCAGGGTGCAATCAATGGATTCACTCACAGGATCGGCGGCGGACAGGATACGGTCCGCAATTTCATCCGGTATCCGCACTCCCAGCCAGCGCAAAAAATCCACATCCTTCTTTTCCGCGACGGGGGAGAAGCTCCAGAAGATAGTCGGCGCGGGTACCGGCTTTTGATCAAGCAGCAAGGAGAAATCCCGGAGTAACCGGACAGGCGACTCGTCATCCAGCACGATCTGGGTGGTGAAGAACTTCGCTCCGGATTCAACTTTCCGTCCCATCCGGTCCGGTTCGTCGAAGTCACTCCGCCGCCGGGTGGGAATGCAGATATTTCCAATGATAAAATCCGTGGGTTCCACCGGACTGTCTCCATGCTTCCGCTTGCCCCGGTTCAGGTGATCCCTGGTAAGGCGGCTCATCTCCGTCACCGAGGGTCCCGGATATTCAATATTCCCGGATTCACCACCCACCAGGACAATTGTGTCGATATCGAACTCGTGACAGGTGTCCAGAAGCCATTCCTCCTGGTCTGCAGCCGGCGCCTGAACGGTTACCCGGTTGATGATGAAGTTCGTATCGAACACCTGTCCGAGGCGCCGGGCGTATCGACGGGGCGGCACTCGTCGCTGATAGTCGTTTCGCCGCTTTCCCCGGTCGCTCTTGCCGGATTCATCGTGGATTTCGGGAATGTTGAGGGCTTGCACCGGCACACGGTCAAACAGCATCTCCAGATACGCACAATGCCGCCGGAATCGCTTGTCTTCATTGCCCACCTGGGGAGGAACCACCTCGAACAATACGGGGCAGTGCTCCTTGCCGTCAAATGGATCCGAGTGTCCGGTGTCGGGTTCAGTTACAAGTTGTCTGTTCATGTATATATTTCCGGTTTACGGTTCATGGTTTATTTACTGCAGTCGGACTGCAGCCGCCTGCCGCAGGGACTGTGGACTCACGTTCCGATGCTCCAGGATGCCAGATACTCTTCCTGTTCCTTGCTCAGAGTATCAATCCGGATATCCATGGCGGCGAGCTTCAGTCTGGCGACTTCCTTGTCGATGTGTTCCGGGACGGAGTGCACGGCAGTTTCCATGCCCCCGCTGGCCACGGTGAATTCACTGGTCAGTGCCTGCAGCGCAAAGCTCATGTCCATGACACTGGCAGGATGCCCCTCTGCGGCCGCCAGATTGATCAGACGTCCGTCTCCCAGAAGATACAGGGATCGGCCGTCTTCCATGATGTACTCATCCACATATTCCTGGACATCCTTCCGGACCGAGGAAGCCATCGCTTCCAGCGAGTCGATATTAATCTCTACGTTAAAGTGTCCGGAATTGGCGATGATGGTTCCGTCTTTCATGCGCTCGAAATGTTCGGTGGTAATCACGTTGATATCGCCGGTATCGGTACAGAAGATGTCGCCGGTGGCCGCGGCTTCCCGCATGGGCATGACCGCATATCCGTCCATGGCGGCTTCCAGCGCCCGGAGGGGATCGACCTCCGTGACGATCACATTGGCACCCATACCCTTGGCCCGCATGGCCACGCCGCGCCCGCACCAGCCGTATCCGGCCACCACGAAGTGCTGACCGGCCAGAAGCACGCCCGTTGCCCGGATGATCCCGTCGATAGTGGATTGACCGGTGCCGTACCGGTTGTCAAACAGGTGCTTGGTGTCGGCATCATTCACGGCAATCACCGGAAATTTCAGCGCGCCGTCGTTGTCCATAGCCCGCAGCCGGATGACTCCGGTGGTGGTTTCTTCCATGCTGCAGATGATCTGATCCGCTAACTCCGGATAGTCCGAATGGATGGTCGATACCAGATCCGCGCCGTCATCCATGGTAACCACAGGGCTGTGCTCAATAGCCGCGTGGATATGTTCATAATAGGTTTCGTTGTCTTCCCCTTTTTTCGCATAGGTTCGCACCCCGTATTCTTCCACCAGGGCAGCGGCAACATCGTCTTGGGTGGACAGCGGGTTCGAGGCGCACAGCACTAGATCCGCACCGCCGGCCTGCAGGGTCCGCATTAGATTGGCCGTCTCTGCCGTGACGTGTAAACACGCCGACATCTTCGTCCCGGCCAGGGGTTCTTCCTTGGCAAAGCGCTCCCGGATGGATTCCAATACCGGCATCTGCTCCGAAGCCCACTCGATGCGCTGCTTTCCTTTCGAAGCCAGACCTGTATCGGTGACATCGAAAGCCTTTTTTGTATCAACGAAAGTTTCGCTCATAACTGTTGCACTCCTGAAATTTGAATTCGCATTTCACACTTTGACTGACATCTCTTCTAAGATCATAGATAACTCTTCCGCTTTGTCCGTGGCTTCCCAGGGAAGATCCTTTCGCCCGAAGTGGCCATACGCGGCAGTCGGTTTGTATATCGGACGCAGCAGATCGAAATGATCGATGATCGCCTTGGGTTTCAGCGGAAACTTGTCTCTGACGATTTCCGTCAGGGTGCCGTTTTCCACTTCGCCGGTCCCGTGGGCATCAATTAGCACCGACACCGGTTCGGCCACTCCGATGGCGTACGCTAGCTCCACCGTGCATCGCCGGGCCAGGCCGGCCGCCACAATATTTTTCGCAACGTAGCGGGCGGCATACGCAGCAGAGCGGTCAACCTTGGAAGGATCCTTCCCGGAGAACGCGCCTCCACCATGGGATGCGGCCCCTCCGTAGGTGTCCACCATGATCTTCCGGCCCGTCAGCCCGGCATCACCCATAGGACCTCCGATGACAAATCGACCGGTGGGATTGATATGCACCACCAGGTCCTGGTAATCGACCAGTTCTCCCGGCAGCACCGGTTCAATGATATGCTCGATGACGTCCGGGCGCAGCTCCGCCAGCGAGACCGTGTCGTCATGCTGGGTGGAGACGACCACATTTTCTATGGAAACGGGTTGTCTGGTCTCCTCATCGTACCGGACGGTCACCTGCGACTTGCCGTCGGGACGCAGATAGTCCAGCGTACCATCTCTTCGCACCTCCGAGAGCCGGCGGGTCAACCGGTGCGCCAGCTGGATGGGGAGCGGCATCAGCTCCTTCGTTTCGTCAACCGCGTACCCGAACATCATGCCCTGGTCGCCCGCACCTTGTTCCTTATCTAACCCGGTCCCTTCATTCACTCCCTGGGCAATATCCGGGGATTGCTTGCCGAGGGTATTCATGACCGAACAGGTCCGGTAGTCAAATCCCATGGCGGAATCATTGTAATTAATAGCTTCTATAGTATTCCGGGCTATTTCGGAGAAGTCAGGAGCGCTGGTGGTGGAGATTTCTCCGCCCAGCAGCACCATGCCCGTACTCACGAACGTCTCGCAGGCGACCCGTCCTTGCTTGTCCTCACTCAGGACGGCGTCCAGCACCGCATCCGATATCTGGTCCGCGATTTTATCGGGATGGCCCTCTGTGACCGATTCCGAGGTGAAAAGATATGTTCCCATGTATTCACTCCTCTCTGTTTTACGCCTTTAGTTCATCCCTGGAAAAAAGGATATCTCTCCGCTGGCAGTGGCGCGTGAGTGTAAGCGATCCCGTATCGCAGGAGGTCGCAGGGACTCACCCAGCCTGTTAAAGCTTCGATTTTTTCTCTCTATTTTATATCCCGCAGGTCAGGCAGTGATTTCGGTGCGGACCGTCCGGGCCGCATCCACCATGTGCTGCAGGGATGGTTTGATTTCCTCCCACTGTCTCGTTTTTAATCCGCAATCCGGATTGACCCACAGTTGATCCGGCGCCAGCACATGCAGTGCCTTTTTCAACAGCGTTTCCACTTCCCCGGTATCCACCACCCGGGGAGAATGGATATCATAGACACCGGGACCAATCTCATTGGGATAGTCGAAATTCACAAACGCATCCAGCAATTCCATGCGGGAACGAGACGACTCGATGGAAATGACATCCGCATCCATATCCGCAATGGCTTCGATAATATCATTGAATTCCGAGTAGCACATGTGGGTATGGATCTGCGTGCTGTCGTCCACTCCGGAGCTGGCCAGCTTGAAACAGCCGACCGCCCAGTCCAGATAGTCATCCCAGTCGTCCCGCCGGAGCGGCAGCCCTTCCCGCAGGGCCGGTTCATCGATTTGAATAATTTTGATTCCCGCATCCTCCAGTTCCGTCACTTCCTCCCGGATGGCCAGCGCTATCTGCGTGCAGGTTTCCTCTGTGGGCTGATCGTCCCGGACGAATGACCACTGCAGGATAGTGACCGGGCCGGTGACCATTCCTTTCACCGGTTTGTCCGTCAGCGATTGGGCGTACCGGGACCACCGGACCGTCATCGGGTTCGGTCTGTCAACATCTCCGAAAATAATTGGAGGCCGGACACACCGGGAGCCGTAACTCTGCACCCAGCTGTTCCTGGTAATGGCCACACCCTCCATCTGTTCACCGAAGTATTCCACCATATCGGATCGCTCGAATTCGCCGTGCACCAGCACATCCATTCCAATCTCTTCCTGGAAACGGATGGCGTCACGGATTCGTGCCTGCACAAAAGATTCATACTCCTGTTCGGAAATCCGGCCGTTTTTATAATCTGCCCGATGTTTGCGGATTTCCGCTGTCTGCGGCAGTGAACCGATAGAGGTGGTGGGCAGGTCCGGCAGGTTCAATTCTCTGGCCTGCTGAGCACTCCTTTCCGGGTACTGGCTGCTTCGGTGATACATGTCGTCGCTGATGCGCCGCACCCGATCGGTCACCTCGTCTCTGTGGATACGGTTGGAGTTCCGCCGGCTTTCGATGGCTGTGTGATTCTCGTTCAGGGCATCCTTCACGACATCTCTGCCTTCATTCACCGCCCGGGTGATCAGGTTGATTTCGCTCAGCTTCTGCTTTGCAAAGGATAACCAGGTGATCAGTTCCTCATCCAACGCCGGCTCCTGCTGCTTATCTATTGGCACAAACAACAGGGAAGTAGACGGTCCGATCATGACCCGCCCGTCGCCGAGCGCCTTTACCGCCTTCTCTGTCAGGGCGATTTTTTCTTCCAGATCCGCCCGCCAGATGTTCCGGCCGTCAATTAATCCCAGCGATAGTGATTTATCAGCAGGAATGGTCTTGAGTGCTCTGTCCAGCTCAGCAGGATCGGCCAGTACATCCAGATGAACCGCCTGCACCGGGAGATGGAGTGCGGTATCCATATTCTCCCGGAGCGGACCGAAGTAGGTGGTCAGTGCTATGTCCGGTAAGTTGCCGGCAGTATCAAAATGTGCGTACGCCTGCCGATAGGCGGATACCGCGTCCTCTGCAAGATCCAGCACCAGACAGGGTTCATCTGTCTGCACCCAGGAAGCGCCGGCGTCTGCCAGCTGGCGGAGGATTTCGGTATAAACGGGCAATAATTCGTCCAGCAGAGAAAGGGGATCCAGGCCCTCACTGACCGACTTGCCCAGGAGCAGAAACGACACCGGTCCCAGCAGCACCGGCCGGGTGTCGATCCCGAGTGCCTGGGCTTCCCTGAATTCGTCTACCGGTTTAGTGGATGCCACCCGGAATGACTGATTTGCTTCGAATTCCGGGACAATGTAGTGATAATTGGTGTTAAACCACTTGGTCATTTCCATGGCCGGCACATCCTGGCCGTTCGAGGAATTCTGGCTGCCCCGCGCCATGGCAAAATAGGTGTCCGGATCGACGGTCTCACCATCCCAGTCGTAGCGGGACGGCACGGCTCCCACCATCACCGCCGTATCCAGCACGTGATCATAAAAAGAAAAATCATTGGAGGGGATATGATCGATCCCTTCAGACTGCTGCAGCCTCCAGTTTTGTCCCCGTAACGTTTTTCCTGTCTCTATAAGTTCTTGCTGTGTTTTCTTTCCGCGCCAGTATCCTTCCAGCGCTCGTTTCAGTTCCCTGTTCGTCCCGATTCTGGGATACCCCAGATTCGTCGAAACTGTCATCGGGCCTCCTTTCTCTGTCAGTGCCATCCGCGAAGGATGGTGCAATCTGTGGTTCCATATTCTTTTTTTAACTTTTCCTGAGATTTGTTTGGTGCTGTCAAATCACATCTGCCATACGTTTAAGATTAACACAATGACTGTATAATAATTCTTCGTTTAGAGTTTCATCAAATGTATAAATATTCTACGCTTGATTTTTATACATTATGCAATGGTATAGAATAGATTTGACAAGTGAAAGTGGTAATCCGGGTTTTATCAGAATACGACTATTAAATTACCTTAGTATGGAACGCAACACTTCAGATGCGCACTCCC
>CAYPST010000030.1:0-38032 GCA_964413425.1 uncultured bacterium | reverse complement strand
ATACTTCGCTGTCCCAGAGGGACCCCAGTGGGGCACTCGTATCGCTCAACTTAGGCAATACAAAAGAGACTGTGTGAAAATTGGTGAACATTATAAATCGATATGAATTGAAAAATATGACTATAAAATCTGTTCAGGAACATCACAGGCAAGGAAGCCGCACGGGATACTTACCGGGCGTGTGGCCCCTCTTCCTGTGCTGGAGAGCCGTTGCATGTCGAAGATCCCGGTCAAACGGCTCTCCAATGCAGGTTGCGCAGCCAAATCCTTGCTTTCCTGGGCTAACTTAATAGTCCTATTAAAAAATATAGAATTGTCCGGTGGAGAAGTGCTGATATACGATTAATATTTGCGGGTGGTCTGGACTTGTTCACTCCAGTGAGAGTGGAGGCGGAATCGAATGTGAATTATATTTTCCTGAGATATCGGAGCAACAAATCAAAGAATTTCACAGATAAATGAAAACACTCGTTGTTTTAGTTCAGTATTTTTTGGCTTTTTTCCTGGTTGGACTGGCTGTGTTTCTGTTGATGGACCAGGTCGTCATGCCGATGTATGTAAAGCACGGTCAGAAGGTGAGCCTGCCGGATGTCAGGCAGATGGATTTTGAAGAAGCCAGTGAATTGTTGCGTTCCAGAGACTTTGTGCCAGTTGAAGGTGATTTCAAGTACAACCCGGAGTTTGAACCGGGAACAGTAATTGACCAGCAGCCCAATGCCCGGTCGACAGTGAAAACGGGTCGACGGGTGTATCTCACGGTGGCCAAGGAAGAGAGTTTCATTGAGATGCCGGAATTGGTGGGGCAATCCATTCGGGGAGCCAAGCTGGAATTATCGCAGGTTGGATTACAGCTGGACTCCATCCAATGGGTCTATTCCAATACGTTCCCGGAGGACGTGGTGACCTGGCAATCCGTGGGAGCGAACGGACTGATTCGGCGGGGTTCTTCCGTGGATCTGAAGGTGAGCCGGGGACAAAATCCCAACAGATTTAACGTGCCGGATCTGGTAGATCTCAGTCTGGAAGAGGCAAAATCAAAGTTGGCAGAATCGCGTTTGAATATCGGTGACATTACCTATGTGCAGGATACGGATCTGATCCCGTATACGGTCCTGCAGCAATCCGTTGAACCAGGCACAACCCTGCGGAATCCCGTACCGATTGATCTGACGGTGAGTGTGATGTCGCTGAATGACATTCTGAACGAACAACAAAGGCAACAGTGATATGCAAAAATTAGTCGTTCCTTCTGTACTCTCGGCAGATTTCGCCCGTTTGGAAGACGAAATTCGATCGGTGGAAGATCAGGGAGCCACTCGCATTCATCTGGATGTCATGGATGGGCACTTTGTCCCGAATATTACCTTCGGACCAATGATTGTCGCAGCGATTAACCGGCTGACCGGGGCTCATCTGGAGGTCCATCTGATGATGGAGAATCCCGGCCGGTACATACCGGACTTTGCGAAAGCAGGGGCGGATACTTTATTGATTCAACAGGAAACCTGCCCCCATCTTCACCGGGATTTGCATCTCATTCGGGAACACGGTGCAAGACCAGGGGTGGTGCTCAATCCGGGAACCCCGGTAGAGACCATCAAGATGGTGCTGCCGGATATCGAGCAGATTTTGATTATGACGGTTAATCCCGGATTTGGCGGCCAATCGTTTATTGAATCGATGCTGTCTAAAATCCGGCAAACCCGACACCTGATTGGAGAGTCTGGTATCAGGCTGGAAGTGGACGGGGGAATAGATATCAATACAATCGACAGCGCAAGCCAGGCCGGAGCTGATTTGTTTGTAGTGGGTTCCTCAATTTTTGGCGAACCCGATCCCGGGGAAGCCTATCGGGGTCTGAGTAAGAAGTTGCGTGTTATCGCATGAGTCTCAAACGGGAGCTGGGCAGGAAAGCGATTCATCTGGGGTCCGCGGTTTTCCCTCTGTCCTACTGGTTTTTGGATAAAGAACTCTTCCTTCCGATTATTGGCGTCCTGGCTATCGGAACCATTGCTTTCGATTACGGGCGGCATAAAATCGGTTGGATTCACCGCCTCTTTCATGCCGTGTTCGGCTCGGTCATACGGGAGGAGGAGCATACGACCCTCACGGGCGGCTCTACGGTGATGGCTGCCGAATTTTTGATGGTTGCTTTTTTCCCCAAACCTGTCGCTATTGCCAGTCTTCTGACGTTATCTATCGGCGATTCAGCCGCGGCGATTGTGGGTATCACCTACGGACACCACAAGATCAATAAACAAAAGACCTGGGAAGGAACGCTTGCTTTTCTCGTTTCCGCAACCCTGGTGATCTGGCTAGTCCCCGGGATTCCTCTGTATACAGCTGCTCCGGCTGCACTGGCAGCGGGCCTGGTCGAGGTGCTGTTCACCGGCTTCGACGATAACATCAGCATTCCGTTGGCCAGCGGGCTGACACTTGTGCTCTTCCTGGGGATATAGTGAACTATTCGGCGTTCGCATAGTTTTATAATCACGGAAAGTAATAAGAATTCTCGACACAAAAGTTTGACAGGGCATAACACAATACATAGATGATTCAATTCGCCGCACCATGGATACTATGGGGAGCGTTAACAGCAGCGCTGCCCCTCCTCATTCATCTGTTTGGTAAGCGCAAAACGCAAGAAGTGGAGTTCAGTTCACTCCGGTTTCTGCAGTCCATGCAGCGGGAGCAAATCAGGACACTCCGGATAAAACAAATTCTGCTGCTGATTCTCAGGACATTATTTTTATTACTGCTGGTGTTCGCTTTTGCCGGTCCCCGATATGCGCCGTCTTCAGCAGAGAATTTAGCCCATGAATCGGCGGTGGTGATTCTGGATAACACCATCAGCACCTCGAGCCGGTACGAAGATACCACCTATTTGAACCACCTTATCTCTCTTGCCCGGGAGATTTTCGCTGGCGACCATCAGTATGAGACTGTTGTCTGGACGGCCTTCATGAAGCCGGAGCAGCCCAGGGTGACCTCCGGGAATGCTCCCCCTGAGGATTTCTTTGCTGAGATAACTCCCGTGGAAGGGCAGTTCGATTTTTCCACCTACCTGAACGATCTGCGGGCATGGCTGGATGCAGAGGGATATGGCAATGTCGATGTTTATCTGTTGACAGACGGGCAGCGTACTCAGTATGTTTCAGGCGAGAGTCCGGCTCTTGATCCCTGGGGAGCGAGCCGCTGGCTGGTGGTCACGCCACCGCATACGCTTACCCAGTCGGGCATTCAGGCGATCAGGTTTCCCACAGAGATGCTGCAGCCGGGTACCGAGATACCCCTGGAGGTTACGGTCGGGAGATCAGACAGTACTGCTCCGGCCACCACGGCCATCCAGGTGTATAAGGATGGTCAGAAGATAGGACAGAGCCTGCTCAATTGGAGCGATGAGTACGAGGCCACCGAGACCTTCGAAGTGCCGCTCCGGAAAGCGGGGTTATTTCAGGTGGAAGTTGCGCTTGGAGCGGATGCATACACCGCGGATAATTACTGGTTTCTCAACGGAGATGTTCCGGCTGGGCTGGACATCCTGTTGGTGAGCGATTCGCCGGGAAGCAGATTCTTTCTGGAAACAGCCCTGCAGAGTATTGCGGCGAGGCAGAGTACTATTTCGGTTGCCTCGGTATCCTCTGGGGAGGTTATGGAACATCTCACTTCGGAGGTGGATGTTATTGTGCTCTCTGATGCCATATTATCGGGACCGGCGACGGAGGCCATGATGCAGATCGTGGAAGGGGGCACGGGTCTCATGGTCTTTCCCGGGAATACGATTCGCCAGGAGGAACCGTATACACTGGGCGGGCGCCTGCCTGTCTACAGCGGATACGAGCAATCAGAACCCGGAGCATTTCAACAGGTTCGGCAGGTCGCCTGGGAGCATCCGGTCTTTCTGCATTTGAGCAAGAATGCAAGCGATTCCATCCAGCTGCCGCGGGTATATCAATTTTTCAGATTAGCCCGGGGGGAGTTTCGGCCGTTAATGCAGATAGGTGGCGGCGTACCATTATTAGCCGAGACAGAGTTCCAGCGGGGTCGGATCTGGTTCTGGACTGCGGCCCCGTCCCTTGAGTGGACTGACTTACCGCGGCGGGGAGTTTTTTTGCCAGTCATTGTCCGCGCTCTCTATTATCTCGCCGGCACGCAGCAGCGATATCAGCACCAGTTAACCACCGGTGAACCACTGGTGTACAGTATCTCTGATCCGGGGGTGGGCGATCGGTTAACCCTGATCACGCCGTCCGGGCAATCCGTTGCCCTGCCGGTTACCCGGGGAGAGGCTCGATATCCGAACACTTCGCAATCCGGCCAGTATAGCTTATATGATAAGGAGCAGGTATTGGCATTGTATTCGGTAAATACCTCTCCGGCAGAACGGGATATGAGGCGTATAACCTCCAATGCATGGAATGTACTTTTTGGCGAACAGTTGGTCGGTGTGTTCGAACCCACCGGTGACGATGCCAGTTTAGCCGGGGCCGGCCTGACGCACGGGCATGCTCTCTGGCAGTGGGCCTTCTTGCTGGCTCTGGCATGCGTGGTGGGTGAAATGGTAGTAACCCGAACGGAATTTTCAGAGGAAAGGAACGATGAAGACTGAATGATGAACGAGAGTCCGAAGAATTTAGACCAGGGCATTCTGGTGGGCGTAACGAAAAATGCCAGTGATACCTGGCATATAGATGAATATCTGGAGGAATTGAAACTGCTGGCCAGTACGGCCGGCGTGGATGTCGTGGATGTGTTGACCCAACACCGGGAGAAAATCGATCCGGCCCGTTTCATCGGGGAGGGCAAAGCGAAAACCCTGGCACATATGGCCGATGAGCTGGATGTCAATGTCGTTATTTTTGATGATGATCTCAGCCCGGCCCAGGTTCGGAATTTAGAGCACCTCATCGATGCCCGGGTGATGGATCGGAGCGGCCTGATTTTATTAATCTTTCAATTGCATGCTCGTACCAAAGAAGCGAAAACCCAGGTCGAACTGGCCCGTCTGGAATACTTGCTGCCACGCCTGACCCGCCGCTGGACGCACCTGGAACGGCAGGTCGGCGGCATCGGGGTTCGCGGCGGGATGGGGGAAACCCAGATTGAAATTGACCGCCGGTTAATCCGGAACCGGATCGCGAAATTGAAGGGGGAATTAAAAAAAGTGGAGCAGCAGCGATCCGTCCGGCGGGAGGGACGACATCACGAGTATCGGGTGGCGCTGGTGGGATATACGAATGCAGGCAAATCGACCCTGATGAACCATCTCTGCAGAGACAATGCGGATTTGCTGGTACAGGACCAATTATTCGCCACATTGGATACCACCGTCCGGTCGGTGGAATTGACAGATTCCCATACGATATTACTGTCGGACACCGTAGGTTTTATTCGGAAACTGCCCCACCAGCTGGTTGCCTCCTTTCGATCAACGCTGGCGGAAGTGCAGGAGGCAGACCTGTTAATCAAAGTGGTGGATGTGAATCATCCCCAATATGCGGATCATCTCAAGACCGTGGATGAAGTGCTGCAGGATATGAATTGTCTTGAAATTCCGGCTGTTACTGTGTTTAATAAAATTGATGCGGTACAAGATGTCAACCTGTTAGCAAAGGTAAAGCGCGAGTATCCGGAATCCATTTTAATCTCTGCGGAACGGGATATTCGATTGGATGAAGTCATCAACCGGATCGTCGAAATCAAAGAAAAAGATTACGTGGATGATGAAGTGACATTGTCGGTGAAATTCGGTGATAAAATTGCGGCGCTGCACCAACAGACGGAAGTTCTGGAGAAGACCTTCGTTAATACGAAAGTACATATTCGATATAAAGCACATAAGAATGATATACCGAGAATCAGAAGCATGATATTAGGTCAGTAACCGAAGGCGGAATTATGGAAGTGAACGTATTGAAGAGCAAAATCGAAATCATGCAGGGGGATATTTCCGAGCAGGACACCACAGCCGTGGTCAATGCGGCGAATAATCATCTCTGGATGGGATCCGGCGTTGGCGGTGCCCTGAAGAAGAAGGGCGGAGAATCGATTGAACAGGAAGCCATCGAGCAGGGGCCGACGAACATCGGCAATTCGGTGCTCACCAAGGGCGGAGACCTGAAGGCACGCTACGTCATTCACGCCGTGAGCATGGGGCAGGATAGGAAGACCAACATCGATTATATTGCCAAAGCAACCCGCTCTGCCCTCCAACTTGCGGATGAACAGAAGATAGACTCCATGAGTTTCCCGGCTGTCGGAACCGGAGCCGGCGGCCTGGAAGTGCACCAGGTGGCGAATACCATGTTGACGCAAACCATCGAACATCTGCAGTCGGACACACCCATCCGATTGGTGCGGTTTGTCCTGTTTGAGGATGACACCTGCCAGGCTTTCAATAATGAACTGCGGCATATTTTTGCCAGAAAATAACGATCGATTCTGCCCTTGCATTCTCCCTTGAATGCAATCATCTTATGGGCATTCGACCGTAAACAGATCCAAGAAAATGGTTACCGGGATTACACATCAACAAAAGACAAAATCCACTGTCCGGGTGATTGGAGAGAGCGGGGAATTAAAAATAGGGCTGTTAAAGAACCTCGGCACAGACATCATTGTTGATTTAATTGACGTTTCGGAGAGTCTGGCGGAAAAATTCGGGCCCTCTGCCAAGCTGAATCCGTTCACCCTCGAAAAATATTTTAACTTTCCCTTTACCTATCCGTTCGTCGCCTTGTTGCGGGGAGAGATTATCGGGTATATTATCGGGGTGCCCCTGGAACGATTTGCCGATGATCTCTGGTCGAGCTATGATGATAATCTCGGGGAAAACAATACCATCTATACTTACGCGTTTGCCTTTAAAAAACGGTTCCATAAAACCGGTTATGCGAAAGTCCTCAAGAAGATTTATTCCACCTGGATGCGTAAGCGCGGGGTAGAATATGTCTCCGGACATGTGGTGCAGGGAGTGGCGGAGAACTTTTCCGGCGACGTTGACATTTTGCACAGATTTGACAACTGGCACGGGACCGGGGAAACCTTCGAATACTATCGCCGGCCGCTGCAGAATTCACAAAACGGCCGGATATAAAGCCCATGCCGGAATATCCCGGGGCGACGGTTTCCTTCCTTGCCGATACCATGTTGAAAAAATTAGCCAAATACCTGCGTGCGCTGGGCTACGACACCTGTTTTGACGAATCGGCCGATGATCAGGAATTACTCCGGATTGCCCGGGACGAGGACCGAGTACTCTTAACCCGCGACCGGGACCTCTTCGAGAACACTCCCGATGAATACGGCTTTTACCTCACACCGCAGCTCACGGAAAATCAACTCAAACAGCTGATGCAGCACTACCCCATTCATTTTGACGAATCGCGGTTTCTCACCCGGTGCCTGGAATGTAATACCCCGATTAAAGAAATTGAAAAATCAATGGTTCGGGGAGAAGTGCCCGCGCGGGTCTTTAAATACAGAGAGAACTTCTACTACTGTTCTGCCTGCGACCAGGTTTTCTGGCGGGGCGATCATGTGAATCGGTTGCGAAAGAAACTGCTGCGGATATTGGGGTCAGAGTAGCGAGTGCTATTTTCCATTGATCCTGGTGTGAATAAGACGAAACCTCCTTACATTCAGATGGGAGTCATCGAAGTGTTTCCTGACCATCCTGTCCACACAATTCAAGTTGCATTTGTTATGTCAACTTCCTTGATTATGTAACACAGCGAAGGGTAATGAGGCGAGAAATAAATACACTCGTTATCCTATCCAAATCAAAAGGAGATATGAAAAAGCATGCCGGAGCTGCCGGATGTTGAGGTATTTCGACGGTATTTCGATGCCACGTCTCTCCATCAGAGAGTTGCTGCTGTGGATGTCATGGAGGGACGCATTCTGGAGGATATCACTCCCGACCAATTACAGGAGGCTGTGATCGGACGAGAGTTCGCTGCCTCCTCACGCCATGGAAAGAATTTTTTCGCGCATCTGGACGACGGAAACTTTCTGCTCCTGCACTTCGGCATGACCGGAGAATTAAAATATTTCGAGCACACTGACCAGGAGCCGAAGCATACCAGAGTGTTGTTCAGGTTTGCGAACGGGTGGCATCTGGCCTACGTGAATATGCGGATGCTCGGCAAGGTCAATGTGGTCTCCGCCATTGACCAGTACCTAAAAGAGCAATCGCTGGGACCGGACGCATTGAGACTCAGCTACGAGCAATTTGCAGATCTCTTGTCGTCCAAGCGAGGGATGATGAAGAGCGCCTTCATGGACCAGTCGCTGATGGCGGGGCTGGGGAACATCTATTCCGATGAAGTACTCTTCCAGGCCGGGATTCATCCCAAACATCAGGTGACTGATCTGAGCAAGGACCAATATCATTTGCTCTACGAGAAAATGTTGGAGGTCTTGAATACTTCTATCGACTGTCAGGTAGATGTCGCAGAATTCCCGGAAGAGTATCTGATCAGGCACCGGGATCCGGAAGGCCGCTGTCCCAGATGCGGTGGAGACATCAAGAAGATAAAAGTCGCCTCCCGCTCCACCTATTTTTGTCCCGAGTGCCAGCCGGAGTAGCCCGTGTGGAACCCCGGTTATTTCATCTGTTGTCGTTGAAGGTCCTGCAGTGCTTTCCAGCCGATGAGCCGGATTCCCAGCGAATCCAGATAGGCGCGGGTCCGGGGAGTGGAGAAGATATTATAATCGAATTTCCGCCGTTCCCAGGCACCGGAGATGGCTTTCATTTCTTCGGTGGGCAGCGCTGCATGGATATACACTTCCGTGACGCCTGGTTTCAAATTCCGGAAGAGTTCCTTATACCGTTCGAGAGTTCCTTCCTGCGTATCGGCATGGTCAACGGTAAGCAGATAATCTGGTAACACGAATCCCTGGCTGACCAGATCCTGTGTCAGGCGCTTGAATTTCCGGATTCGCTCCTGGCTGAGACCTCGCTGCCCGGAGACCTCCCGGGGCAGCCGGAACGGCAATCCGTACTCGGCACTCAGTTCGAATACCACGTCCAGAAAATCATTTCCGGTCATCAGCCCGTAGGCCGACCCCATGTGATTATCGATATGGGTGGGCCGGATACCGGCGGCGAGGGCTTTTTCAATCTGGGCGATAAATTCGGTCCGCACCTCGTCCTTCACGGCATGCTGTTCCACCGGGGGGACATCCGCATAGAAGTATCCGGCGGGTGTCAGCAGGGAAGGGACCTGATCAGCGGAGGCGACGCTGCCCCACTTATAGTGTTTCCATTCGGCGTTGAGGGTCAGGTGCACGCCCACATCCACATCCGGATGATTCTGGTAAAAGTCCGCCACCTCCCGGAACCAGGGACAGGGCGTCATAATGGTGGCACTGGTAATACCACCGGAGGATAATAAATCCATGGTGGCCCGATTCTCCGCATGGCACATACCGAAATCGTCCGCATTAATAATCAGCAGACGGGCCTCGGAATCGTATCCCAGCAGCTCAGCTGTATTTTGTGCCGGAGCCGAGCTCAGCATGAGCACGAAGCAGAGAATGAGAGTAAAAGAGAAAAACCGCATGAAATCTCCTTTCTGGTCATGAGGTCTAAGATACAACCTGCATCGAGGGACTCAAAACTGCTTTTAGTACGGTTTTTTGTCGGGAGGGAAATACGTCCGGAAGTCCGGTCGAAACATTGTGGTGCAACTTGTTGGTGTGGGTTGAGATGCGGGAGAACTTCCTGGTTCGGTGTTGGAACTCTCTTGCCTCCGTTACGGACAGGTAGTTATCCTCTGGCAAAGAAGTCTATAGTTCCCAGTAAACAAGTCTGCACTTCTCACTGGAGACGTCCGGACTTCATACACATTGATTGCGCAGTCGATTGAGATCCAGTGCGCAGGCGATTACGATCCGATGCGCAGTCGATTGAGATCCAGTGCGCAGGCGATACCAGACAGGTACGGACTTGATTGCAGACAAGTCTGTACTTATCCGATAACAGATACGGACTTCTCTGCAAACACGTCTGATTGAGACCGGTGATGTGTCATGATATGTTGGGTGAGTTCTTCGAAGATGGCCGGTGATCCGTCCGGAAGAATGGTCTGCAGAAGCCCGATATGATGAATCTGTTGGTGATTCTTGTATAATCGGCTATATTCCGGTATCCGGGAAATTCATTAGAAGGAACAGAGTTATGCCGACAGAACAAGGCCGCGATTTTTTTATTGTCGATGTGTTTGCTGAACGGAAGTATTCCGGGAACCAGCTGGCGGTATTTCCGGATGCCAGTGGTTTGAGTGATGAAGAGATGCGGGCGCTGGCACTGGAGATGCATTTCTCGGAAACCACTTTTGTAGTGTCTCCGGATCAGCGGGATGGTGGGTATGACGTACGGATTTTTACGCCGACCGAGGAGGTGCCGTTTGCCGGTCATCCCACTCTCGGCACGGCGTATGTGATTAATCATTTTGTGGCACCTGAACCTGGGCCAGAGATTCACCTCAATCTCCGGATTGGTCAGATTCCGGTGACCTGGAATCCGGAGACACAGCACTTATGGATGCGGCAGCAGCCCCCGATATTCGGTGAACGTATTGCGCCTGAGCGAATGGCGCAGATCCTGGATATTCCGGAGTCAGAAATTGACAGGCGATATCCGGTTCAGGTGGTCTCGACAGGGTTACCGTTTATTATTACGCCGCTGACGTCCCTGGATGCGGTGAAACTGGCCGGTATCAATCACAGTTATTATCCTGGTTTCCTCTCTGATGTTGAAACAAAGGCGATATTGCTCTTCGCTCCTGAGGTTGAGCAGCAGGAAAACGATCTCCATGTCCGGGTGTTTGCAGAACACTACGGCGTGCCCGAGGATCCGGCTACCGGCAGTGCCAACGGCTGCCTGGCCGGGTACCTGGCTCTGCACCGCTACTTCGGTTCTCCGGAAATCAACATTCGGGTGGAGCAGGGGTATGAAATCCGCCGGCCGTCGCTGTTGTTGCTGAAGGCTGAACAGCAGAACGGCGATATCGTCATTAAGGTCGGTGGCAAAGTGATCCCGGTGGCACGGGGAGAACTTCTCTGACCTGCAGGTGACACCAGAGTAAATTGGCTTTCTTCCGATCGCCGTCTTTTTTAAATTTAGCGAAGGGGCAAAAGTCAGGTGGCTGGCGCAGTGGATCGATCGACAATATCTCGTCTTCGCAGAAGAGTTCGCCAGAAGCTTTTCTTCAAAAGTATTCTTCAATCTGTTATCCGGAAAATCAAATTTTCCGACCAGCTCTTTATGCTGTTCGGGGGTGTGGTTATCGGTATTTTCGGTGGCTACGGGTCGGTCGGCTTTATCTGGTTATTAAATACCATTGAGGGGGTTTTGTGGGGGAGTGACCTGAATCCTCTCCAGGTGATTGCCGAGGTTCCCTGGTACTATATTTTGCTTTTCCCGGCACTGGGGTTAATAGGCACTGCATCGATCGTGCGCTATTTTGCCCCGGAGGCGAAGGGGCATGGTGTTCCGGAGGTGATGGAGGCAGCGGTAATTCGGGGCGGTGTTATCCGGCCCAGGGTGGTGCTTGTGAAATCGCTGGCGTCGGCGTTAAATATCGGGACTGGTGGTTCTGTGGGGCGTGAGGGTCCGATGGTGCAAATCGGTTCCTCCATCGGCTCTTTTTTCGGCCAGATTACCCAGGTGTCCAGCCGCCGTATGAAAACCTTCGTAGGATGCGGAGCAGCCTCCGGTATCGCCGCTACCTTTAATGCTCCCATCGCCGGGGCATTGTTTGCCGTGGAAATTATCATCGGGGACTTCGGACTGGCACACTTCAGTCCGATTGTGGTGTCCAGTGTGATGGCCACCGTTATTTCACACAAGTATCTGGGAGTGAGCCATACCTTCGACCTGCCGGTCTATCGACTGGTAAGTGCCTGGGAGTTAATCCCTTATGCCCTGCTGGGAATTATCACCGGGCTCGTCGCTTTACTGTTCGTGCGGGCGCTGTACGATACGGAAGATTTTCTCGAACAAATCAAGATTCCGTTCTATGCAAAGGCTGCGATCGGGGGTTTGCTGGTGGGGTTAATGGGCTTGCTTTTCCCGCAAGTATTAGGGAACGGATATCCTTCCATCAGTCTGATGCTGGAGAATGAAATTGTCTGGCAGCTCGGGCTGGTGTTAATCTTCTGGAAGCTGGCCGCTACCTGTTTAACCCTGGGGGCCGGTGGTTCCGGTGGGGTGTTTGCGCCTTCGTTATTTCTCGGGGCAATGACCGGCGGGGTGTTGGGCACCTGGATGCATCAACTCTTCCCGAATATTACGGCGACTCCCGGAGCCTATGCCCTGGTAGGCATGGCCGGAGTAGTTGGCGCCGCCACCCACGCTCCGCTGACAGCTATTCTGATTATCTTCGAGCTGACCAACGAATATCAGATCATGTTGCCGGTAATGCTCACTACTATTGTGGCCACGGTGTTTGCGATGATGCTCAAGAAGGAGTCGATATATACTCTGAAGTTAATCCGCCGTGGGGTGGATATTGCAGGCGGGAGAGATATCAATATTCTGCGGAACCTGCCGGTACGTTCGGCTATGCGGCGTACCATGGAGCGGGTCCGGGAAACCACCACCCTGCGGGAACTCATGGACTTGATGGCGGATAGTCAGCATTCGGTGTTTTTTACGGTGGACAAAAGCGACCAGCTCTTGGGCTATATCACCCTGAATGATCTCCGGCGGCTCATCCAGGAGACCGATGTGCTCAGCCATCTGGTGATTGCGGGAGATATTGCGCATCCCCTCGGATTCACTCTGCGCGAGAGTGACACTCTTGCCCGGGCCATGGAACTGTTTGCACAGGAAGGTATCGACGAACTCCCGGTGGCCAGCGACAGCGATCACCTGGCCATCTCTGCGACCCTCTGGCGGCAGGATGTCATCGAAGCCTACAACCGGGAGATTTTTCGACGAAACATGGCTTCGGAGTTGGCCACCAAACTCCGGACCCATGAGTTCTCACCACAGCCGGTGGAAATCGTGACCGGGTTTTCCATCCTGGAGCGTGATGTCCCGAAATCCCTGGTAAATAAAACCATTCGGGGGAGTCATCTGCGCGACCGGTTTGGTGTGCAGGTCATCCTGGTGCATCAGCGAGGGGACAGCGGTACAGAGGGCGTCCGGGAGATCATGCCCGACGCGAATTATCGCTTGAAGGAGACGGATACCGTGCTCGTTTTTGGTGAAACCCTGCACGTCGGGCGGTTCGGACGGTTGTAGCTTGCACCGGATCCGGCCGAGGAGGGTTGGGAACCCCGGAAGCCGGGCGAAGCCCTGCCGGATCGTTGACAGCTTTTCTCTGAGGAGTTGCGAAACCATTCCTCTGCAAACACGCATCATGGTGTTCGCGGATGTGTTCGAAGCATTAACAGCAGAAGATCGGCCCTACAAGCCCGGGAAGAAACTGTCAGAAGCCATACGGGTCCTCGGTTCTATGGTGGAAAATAATGAACTGGACGGGCGGGTTTTTCGCTTGTTCGTCCGTTCCGGATTGGTAAAAGAATACGCTGAGAAATATATCAAGCCGGAACAGGTGGATCATGTCGAATACGATGAAGCCGGGCGGCCGTTATTTGGTTAGTCACCAATGATAGTGATTTCACCTGCATTCGTGGAGAGAGATTTGTAAGTTCCTTTCGCGGCGATTATCCGGGAAAGGCATGTATGTCACAATAGAGATAAAGGATAGCAAGTGCGAATAACGACCAGAAAGATGTTAACCAGGATGTTCGTGATTCTGGGGCTATCAGTCATACTGGGTGTTGGCCGAAATGTGTTATTCCCCGGCGGTCTGACCTGGCAAAACCAGCCCTCTGCTGAGAGTGCGACGAATACATTCTCGCTGGAGATCACCCTGGAGCAAGCATATAGACTCTACCGCCAGGATATTCCGTTTATTGATGCCAGAGTCGAACAGCGATATGCAGCCAGTCATATTCCGGAAGCGATAAATATCCCGACGGCAGCTGGCTTCCAAGAGAAAATGAAGGCCGCGAGCGAGTTGGACACGGCTAAAACGTACGTGTTGTATTGTAATGACGATCATTGTCCGCTGGCACATGAGCTCTATGAATTCCTGCGGGTCTCCGGTTTTGAATCATTACATATTATGTATGAAGGCTTCGACGGCTGGCAGCAAGCGGGGTATCCCGTCACCGGGAAGGAGGGAGCGCGTGATCGCTGAGAACACCCCGGGACGAGATAAATCTCAACTGCTTCTGAGCATCATCATCGGCGGCATATTTATATATGCTGCCGTACCGAAGATTCTCAATCCGGACGCCTTTTATCTGGATATCATCGGGTACAACCTGGTGGGCGGATTTTTCGCAAAGGTAATTGCCCTCTGGCTTCCCTGGGTGGAGCTGCTGGCCGGTATCGGTGTCATACTGGGTATCTGGTATCTGGCAAATCTCCGCATTCTGCAGTGGCTGTTGAGTGTGTTCGTTGTCCTGTTATTTATCACCCTGCTCCGGGGAATCAGTACGGATTGCGGCTGTTTCGGAAGTGCCGGAGGCCGGGTCACCTGGTGGCATGTATTCGGGGATTTAGTTTTGCTGTTGATGACCACTTTCTTAATCAGCTGGACCAGGTATGCCGGTGAGCGGCGTACGCAGGCATGAGGAGGACGTATGAGCCAGGGTGATGATATTTCAATTCAGGTGAGTGTATACCCACTGGGTGATTATGACATCACAGAGAAGATCTTCGGGTTCCTGGACATCTTCGAATCCCATGGACTGCAATATCATCCGGGGAGCATGAGCACCGTCATCTCGGGTGACACTGCTTCCGTGTTCGAGGCCCTGGAAGATGCGTATCGGTGGGTGGCCGAGGATACCAGATTTGTCATCGTCTGCACCATGTCCAATTCGGTGCCCACTGGAAAGGATCTCGAGACGCTGGAGGCGTCGAGAAAAACCGAGAATTCCTCCTGAGAAGTGCGAAAATCTTCCTGAGAATCAGAGTGAAGTCTCACATCTGAAATCACGCATTCAACATGTCAATCACCCGGGAATGCAGCGTTCTGGAGGCGGCTACACAGGAGTCAGCCTGTAGCACATCTCCCCCTTCCCAACCGGTAATGGTTCCTCCGGCACTCCTGATGATTGGAATTAAGGGCAACTTATCCCACTCGTGCATGATTGGATCCACCATAATGTCTGCATAGCCGCATGCCACCAGAAGGTAGCCGTAGCAATCTGCCCAGGTCCTGAAGATGTTCACCCGGTCTATCAGCGTCTGAAAAGAGGTATAATTGCGGTGGGCGTGCACGTTTTTAATATCCGTGGTGAGCAAGGTGGCTTTTTCCAGGGAGGAGACGGATCTGACTGTCACCGCCCGTCCGTTTAAGGTGGTCTGGTCTGAGGTGCCGATACAGGTCAAATCCGTGATGGGTTGATGAATCATGCCTGCGATGGGTTTCCTATTGTGCAGCAGACCTACCAGGGTGCCGAATAAGGGGACGCCGGTGGTGAAGGCGATTGTCCCATCGATGGGATCCAGCGTCCAGATAAATTCTGCATCTTCCTTTTCGTTGCCAAGTTCCTCACCCATGATGCCGTGCCGCGGATACTGCCGGTTGATAAGCGCCCGGAGGGCTTTTTCCGCTTCCCGATCCGCCGTGGTTACCGGGGACTCATCCGCCTTGTATTCCATCCTGATTTCGGGATTGAAAAAATACGGCCGGATGATCTCAGCGCTTTTCTCAGCCAGAGTGTGGAAAAAGCGGATATACTCCTGAATGTTCATTCTGTCTCCCTTGCTTTATTGTCTGGGAACTAACATTCATGGCTCCATGAATGTAAACAAATTCAGTGGCATCATGAACCGGAGAATATCTGCCTGAATACCGAAATACATTTTGCATGCATGTTAAAAATTGCATCTGGAGTACAGCGGCTATATCTTTGAAATAATATCTTATGGAAACGCTGCCCGATGAGGATTCCGGCTTCGGCAGAGCGGGGAAATTTCATCTGTGAAAAATAATTTCTACAGAATCAGGATCAGCCAATGAATTCGTATGAACGCATGTCTGAGCGCCTCCAGGGGCGTGAGGTGGACAGGCCGCCAAATTTTGACATAATGATGGTCTTCGCAGCCCATTATATCGGCCAGAAGTTGTCCAAATACTACTTAGATTATCGAATCTTATGTGAGGCAAATATGGCAGTGCTGGACGCCTTTGACCTGGATATTGTCCAGGCCATATCCGATCCCTACCGGGAAGCGGCCGATTTCGGTGTCGACATAGAATTCCCGGACGATGGGATGCCTGTGCGAAGAGCGCCTCTGCTCGCAGTACCGGAGGATCTAAACAAACTCCCTTCCGCTGCCATCGGTTTTGGACGGCGCATGAATGATCGCCTGGAAGCCATCAGGGTGTTCCGGAAACAGGTAGGTGGTGAAGTACCGATTATGGGTTGGGTAGAGGGGGCGCTTGCCGAGGCGAATGTGCTGCGGGGAGACGTGACGCTCATGCTGGATTTTTACCACCGACCGGACTGGGTGCACGAGTTGCTGGAAGTCTGTGTGCAGACGGAAATCGTTTTCGCGAAAGCTCAGGTCGATGCGGGGGCGGATATAGTGGGCCTCGGGGATGCGATCGCTTCTCAGATTTCCCCGGAGATGTATCAACAATTTGCTTTGCCGTACGAGCGCCGTATTCTCGATGCGGTGAAGGAGGCAGGCGGCAAGGCACGCCTGCATATCTGTGGTGACACCACGCATCTGCTGCACCTGATGCCGGAATCGGGAGCCGATATCATCGATATCGACTGGATGGTGGATATGCAGGAGGCGGCCGAGGCGTTCGGAGCCATTCCGGTCTGCGGCAATTTTGACCCGGTGGATGTGATGCTCAATGGTACACCGGCCGAAGTGAAACAGGCAACCCGACAATGTATCTGGGACGGCGGGAGCCGCAGTATCAGTGCTGCCGGATGCGAAATTCCGGATAACACCCCGGAGGAAAATCTGCTGGCCCAGGCAGAAGCCCTGAGGTCCTGCGGAAATTATTCTGTCTGACGAATTCAGCGCTTTGATATGAAAGCAGGATTGACTATCCAGGTAAGTGAGGGTCAGATTTTTCACCATACGGAATTTATTAGCGGCAGACCGGAATGAATAGTGAGAGGATGAACAATATGAGTAAAATCCTGGACGAGATTCGATATGGTATTATTGAAGGAAAGGCGGACTATGTAGTCTCACAGGTACAACAGGCTCTGGACAACGATCTAGATTCCAGTGATATACTGAATGAGGGGCTGATTGCAGCCATGGCTGAGGTGGGCAGGCGCTATGAAGCAAAGGAATTCTTTGTTCCGGAGATGCTGATCGCCGCCCGTGCCATGAAAAAAGGGATGAACGTTCTCAAGCCCCATCTGGTGAGTTCGAATGTCAAACCCCGTGGCACGGTCATCGCCGGGACAGTGAAGGGTGATCTGCATGACATCGGGAAAAATCTGGTGTGCGTGATGCTGGAAGGCAGTGGGTTTGAAATACACGACCTGGGAGTGGACGTCTCTGCGGAACAATTTCTGGAGGCGCTGCAAAGCAGGCAGGCGAATATCGTGGCCATGTCTGCCCTGCTGACGACTACCATGATCCAGATGCGGGAAACACTGCAGGCGTTGAAAGAATCCGGGGTGCGAAACCAGGTGAAGGTGCTGATAGGCGGTGCTCCGGTCAATGAACGGTTCGCCAGTGAAATCGGCGCGGATGGGTATGCGCCTGATGCCTATCAGTCCGTCAGTGTGGCGAAATCTCTGCTTGACTAGTCCGGCGCTGACATAAATAAGGTTGCCGGGAATGAGGTCGGAAGCAATAAGCCGGAAAGCGGAAACCGAAAGGGTTGTTTGGTTCAGGCCGGGAACTGTTATGCCGGCACACATGCCTGTCATTGCATTTGCGCCGATTATTCGCTATCTATTTTCATGAAACCGATATTGTAAAAATGAAGGAGGATAGATTGAACATAGGTATCATCGGGACCGGCGATATTGGCGGAACACTGGCGAAGCTCTGGGCAAGTGCCGGCCATCATGTGATGGTAAGTTCGCGCCATCCGGAAAAGCTCACCGGGCTGGTGAAGGATATCGGCGGGAATGCCCGTGCGGGAAGCGTCGAAGAAGCAGCCCAATTAAGTGAGGTGGTCTTCCTGGCAATGCCCCTGAAGGGAGTTCGGGTTACGTTCCCGAAAATCAAGGCGCATCTTGCCGGAAAAGTCGTGCTGGATGCGATGAACCCCTTTCCGAACAGAGACGGAGAAGTGGCGACTGAGATTCAGCGGCGTGGAATCGCCGCCGGTGTTGCCACTCAGGAACGACTGCCGGATTCGAAGGTGGTGCGGGCATTCAGCAGTGTGTATTACAGAACCCTGCAAACCGAACATCATCGACAGGATCACCGGGTGGCCATACCCATAGCCGGAGATGATGAGCAGGCGAAAACAGTGGCAGCCGATCTGGTTCGCGATGCGGGTTTCGAACCGTTTGACCTGGGTACGCTCCCGGAATCGAAACCCCTGGATCCGGGTGGAGCATTGTTTACCGAAACCCTTACCACAGAAGAGATGAAAGGGGTGCTGGGGTAGATTTGGTTCCCAGTGATCATTCTCGTCCTGTTCCTCACTATGCTATACCATAACAGGGAAGTTTGTCGAATGAGCCGCCTGCAACAACCCGGGAATCCGTCGTAAGAATCATGCTCCAGTACCTTGCTTCCGGGACTATTCTGGGATTATCCGCTGGTATGGCCCCGGGGCCGATTCTGGCATTGGTGATTACCGAAACCTTGAAATACAGTATCAAAGAAGGGATTAAGGTTTCAATGGTACCGTTGATCACTGATTTTCCTATTATTGTATTCTCTTTATTTTTGGTGGGACAGGTAGCCCAATTCGAGCCGCTCCTCGGCGGTATCTCGATTGCCGGTTTTCTGTTTGTAATGTATCTGGCGTATGAAAGCTTCCAAACCACTGAAGCAACCATATATCCACGGGAAGGAGCGCCGAAATCGATGCAGAAGGGGATTCTGGCGAATCTCCTGAACCCGCATCCCTATCTGTTCTGGATTACGGTCGGAGCACCTATCATCCTGAAGGCAACTGACATAAGCTCCCTGGCGGCCGCTGCGTTTGTGGGGAGCTTTTATGTTCTGCTGGTTGGGTCCAAGATCCTTCTGGCCATTATCGTTGGAAAATATAAAACCTTTTTGTCCGGCAGAATATACCGGTATCTCATGGGCTTTCTGGGATTGGCTCTGGGGGTGTTGGCCCTGTTTCTTTTGTACGACGGACTGACGCTTCTCGGGCTCCTGTAGTCACTCTGCCGGGAGAAAAGATAGTTTGATGCACCCAAAGATGTTTTTCGGTTTGACAGTATGAATCCTTATTATTTCTTTGCGTCCTTTGTCCCGAAGGGATCCCGTTGAGGCGATCTCTGTCCCGTCGTCACGGGATCTCTGCGAGGCGTTTTCTAAACAGACTCAATAGTCATAAAAGATATTGACTTTCAAGCGGGTTTTCCGCAATTACAAAAAGAGGATTTGCGAATTTCAGACTTTTTACCAGGGCGAGAGTCGCAGTGCAGGCGGAAGTGGTTCAGTCTATCCGATGGATTGCTTCTGATGCCCTTCGCAAACGAACCAGTGACAAAGTCCAGCAGCACATACGTAACCGGTAAATCGTTTGGTTACCCATAATTTCTATTTAAAACGTATTCCAATGAGAAGATCTTCACAGGATAGGACGCTGTTCCTTGGCGGTGGAAGCGCTGTCGGGCAGTTTTTCGGTACAGGCATCATTCAACCCCGGCAGCGGCTGCTTCTGCTGCTGGTCGGGCTTTTCTTGATTATTTTAAATGTGCTGGACCAACCGGTTGGATTGTGGCAGATCTTTGGGATTGTACTCGGAGCGTTCACGATTTTTTCCGCTCTCGCCGGCCCCCGGTTAAGCGCGCCCTACTATCTGAGTTTTGATGAGAAGGGATTGCATGGGCATCTTTCGGAGTGGGGACGTTTTTCTCTTCTCTGGAGAGAAGTGAACCGAATCGATCATAGTAAAGGTAACCTGGTGGTGTATACTGAAACCCGCGGTTCGACCACCATCGGACTGAAGGATGTGGACATCAAACAGAAGGCAAAGGTGCTGCCGGAACTCATGAAAGAAGCCAGAGAGCATCACGTGCGAGTCGGATAGTTTTTACTTTTCTCCCTTGCTTGAAATTTTCTCTATATCACGTAAAACCGGAACATTGCCGCTGAATTGCTTCCCGTGCGGATTCCCGAGTTACAAGGTTTTGAATTGATAGATTCGCCGGTATGTGCTACTTTCAAGCAATCTTATTCACAGTGACAAGGAGTACAGCATGAACAGTCGGGATTCGGGGCGCCGCAAGTTTTTACAACGCATCACCGCAGCGACACTTGCCGCATTAGGCGGGAGCTTCTACTCGTCCTCGACGCTGACAGCCACACCGCACCAGGTTGAATCGCATTCCTATCCCGCCATCCCGGAAGACGGTGTCGTTGTCTTTCAGGGAGATTCCATCACGGACGCCGGACGGGATAGAGAACACACCGCTCCGAATGGTCAGCGCGGTCTCGGTCCGGGTTATGTGTTGCTGGCAGCTGCGGAGTTACTTGGCGCGCTGCCTGAAAAGAATTTACGGTGCTATAACCGGGGAATCAGTGGCAATAAAGTCTTTCAGCTGGCCATTCGATGGGAGGAAGACTGTATCCAGCTTCAACCGGATATCCTGAGTATCCTGATTGGCGTGAACGATTTCTGGCACGCCCTGACCCACGGATACGATGGAACCTCCGAGACCTATGAACAGGATTTCCGGGCGTTGTTAGACCGTACCAAAGAAGTCTTGCCAGACGTTCAACTCATTATTGGTGAACCGTTTGCCCTTCCGGAGGGCAGTGCGGTCGATGAGAGCTGGTTTCCCACATTTCGGAGATATCAGGAAGCGGCCAGGAACATCGCCTCCGATTACAAGGCGACTTTCATAGAATATCAGTCAGTGTTCAATGAGGCAAGCCGCCATGCACCGCAAACCTACTGGTCGGCTGATGGCGTCCATCCGTCCACCGCCGGATGTTATCTGATGGCCCGGGCCTGGCTCCGGACCCTGCAATCCATGGGATAAGAATGCCTCGTATGGGATATCATACCGGAGAAATAATAGGTGAATACAATCGGGAGAGAAATTATGAGAGAGGAATTGGCAGGAGAAGGAAAGTCCCCTCGAAGGAAGCATATCAGGACTGCCACGTTCATAGTTTTGAGCATGCTTTTTATCGTTTCTGCCTGCAGTACACAGCAGACTGAAACGGGTTCGCGGGAGATCACCGAGCAGCTGGGCCCCAATGAGCATTTGCAGACTATCGCAGACCATTTGCTCCAGGCACGCCGGAACCAGCAGTTCACCAGAGCCCTGGCGCTGCGGTATCCCAAAATGGACCGGGTAAGTGCGTATCGTATTCAGCTGATGACCCTGGAGGCGCAGGAGGAGGCAGGAGAATCTCTGGCCGGTTGGAAAATGGGCGGCACCCGCATTACCGAGCCGGGAGTGCCGCCGGGTCCGCTGTTCGGGTATTCGCTGGAATCACAGGTCTACCAATCAGGTGAGCGGTTTCACCTCAGGAAGCTCACCACAGACGAACCCATGGTTGAGGCGGAAATAACAGTATGGATTGGTGAGGATCTTCCGGGTCCGGGAATCAGCAGAGATGAGCTGCTCCGGGCAATCGACGGTATCAGCGGCGGCGTGGAAATCATCTCCTCCAGACAGCGTCCGGTGAGCGAGGATCAACCGGATACTGAGACCACCGCCCATCTGATTGCGGATGGCGTCTCCCATGGTGGTGCGATATTTAACGGGAAACGGTTGGCCCTGGATGCAGTGGATTTCGATCGGGAAGAAGCCTGGATTACCGTGAACGGCGAAGAACAAGCCCGCGGATCTGCACAGGCGATAATGGGAGAAGCCGGGGATCCTATGGATGCCGTGCTCTGGCTGGCTAACGAGCTTCCCAAACATGGGCGGCAGCTGCGCGAAGGGGATTTCATTCTCACCGGCTCGTTATACGAGAATCCCACAATGGGAGCTGGAGATAAAGCAGTCGTTTCTTTCACCAGTCTTGGGTCAATTGAGGTGCGACTGGTAGAATAACTCGGTCAGTGCACAGCAAAAAGCATGAACCAGCAGACATTCACCGCCACCACTCTGACCGGCCTGGAAGAGGTTTTGGTGGAAGAATTACGACAGTTGGGTGCCGAAGAGATCGTGAAGATGAATCGGGCGGTGCAGTTTGAGGGAAATACAGCCCTGATGTACCGTGCCAATCTGGAATTGCGAACCGCACTGCGGGTGTTGAAGCCCATCCATACCTTTCATGCCCGCAGCGATCAGGCATTTTACGAGCAGGTCCGGGAGATCGATTGGGGCGAGTATATGTCCCTGAGCGATACCCTGGCGGTTGATAGTGTGGTGAACTCGAAGTATTTCACCCATTCTCAGTACGTCGCACTCCGGGTAAAAGATGCCGTGGTGGACCAGTTCCGGCAATACACCGGTGAGCGGCCTTCGGTTGACGTGAAAACCCCTTCACTGCAGCTCAACATCTATATTAATGATGATGAGTGTGTGTTGTCACTGGACAGTTCCGGAGATTCACTGCACAGGCGCGGATACCGGCTGCAAGCTGGCGAGGCGCCCCTGAACGAAGCCCTGGCTGCCGGAATGATCCTGCTTTCGGGATGGGACTGCCGGAGCAGTCTGACTGATCCCATGTGTGGTTCCGGTACTATCCTCATTGAGGCGGCTCTGTATGCCCGCAATATCGCGCCGGGCCTGCTGCGCAATGCTTTCGGATTTCAGTACTGGCCAGACTACGATCAGGCGCTCTGGGAAAAACTGCAGACGAGGGCACGGGAGAGCATAGAAAAGTGTGAGGTGCCTTTACTGGGTTCTGATGCGGACGCCGAAGCCCTGAAAATGGCTCGACAAAATGTGGTGCGTGCCGGAGTGGAAGATGACATTAAACTCTCGCTCACTCCCTTTGAGAAACGTGTCCCCTCCACCGATCAGGGGATTGTGATAATGAATCCTCCCTATGGCGAGCGGATGAAAACAGAGGATATTGTGGAGTTCTATCAGCGCATCGGAGACACCCTGAAGCAGAAGTATCCAGGTCATACGGCCTGGATTCTGAGTAGCAATAAGGAAGCCATCAAGCATGTTGGACTGCGCACGTCCAAACGCTACACCCTGTATAACGGCCCCCTGGAATGTAAATATCACAAATACGAGATTTATTGAGTTCTCCTGGCCAGCCCGTCAGGCGCCAGGCCTCCGGCCGGAGTGCGTATTTATTAATTGACGGCGTGCTATGGGAGGATTACAGTGCATTGGTGAACAAAACCGTCATCAATGTCTGGTATACATGGAGAAGCTGGGGTGACCGGATTCGTTCGCATGATCAGTGACTGGAATGGTCGGTAGAATTCGAGCCCCATGAGAGGTTGAGCAGAACCCGGATCTAAATGGTTTTGCAGTCCCTTAAATGATCTGCTCCATTAGTATAAGGTAATGGCCAGGAGAAGTATTGAGCCACCCGAACTTTCTTCTTTGGTAATGAACATGGTGGGAACGACAATAGGGGTTGGAGTGAATGATCCGACCTCTGCAGATAATTCACTAACGCTTGACTGCCACGTTATAAATTAGTTTTCAAACAAGTGAAGAGGAATATATGAAACCCAAGATTGATTTGATCACCATTCTGACTGACAACGTCCCGGATATGGTCGACTTTTATACCAAGGTGTTGGGTTTCCAGGCGGGAACAATAATGGATACGTATGTAGAATTGATCAATGAAGGGGCGCGCTTTGCCATCTGCCAGCGTTCTGTCTTAATGGAGACCACCGGCCATCCCAGTTACCAGGAGCGAAAATCCGGACAGTCCTTTGAATTAGCTTTTCCTGTCGACGCTCCCGAGGAAGTGGACCAGATTTATGCTGATATACTTGTGAAGGGCGCTATTCCTGTCAAGCCCCCGGATAATATGCCCTGGGGGCAGCGAACCGCCTTTTTTGCAGATCCCGACGGGAATATACACGAACTTTTTGCTGAATTAACCTGATTACACCGGACAGAGCCGGAGAAATGGTGAGATTGCTGCAGGGAGGTCACCAGATCCACCAGCATCCTGAAACATTAATGATGCCGGGTGATTTATTCTTCAGCGGAGATATTAAGACCCAAAAGGATTGAAGGGGGGAATGGATCACTCAAGATTTTTATTCTCTTGAAATGTTTTCGTTCTTGATTTGCGTACCTGTCTGAATTAAGGAAAAAGCTTTCGAATGTGAATAAAATCTTCTAATATCTACCAATATTTCTTATCTGAAAGATATATATCAATATGACTATTAAATCTACTCAGGACAATTCCCGGAACGGTGCAAGCTCAGGTCTTTTTCTTCTTCACCCCGGGATTTCCCAACGGGATCCCTTACGGGACATCCCGGGGGTTCCGGGAAAACAGTCCCTCCATTGAACCGGTTTAACGGTTTTCCTGAGTTGACTTAATAGTCATGTATATCAAAAAAAAGAGAACATGATTATTAAGATAACTCAGCACAGTGTGAGTCGGAGGGAAGATGATTGAGAATTTGTCGGGGACGGATTATCGATTGTCCGGAGTGGCCAGTCAACAGTCGACACAGGTTGGGGGTATCAGCTGGAGAGTAAAACGGGAAACTTAGTCCAAATCCGCACGAGAGAAAGGTGGGTGTTGAGTTTATGTTTCTAGAATTCAAAGATATCGCGAAACAAAAGTTTGTTGCCAGGAAAAAGCGGTTTTTCGATGATTATCCGGATATCTTCACAAAGATGTATGAATTCACCCGGGCAAAAACCGCGCGCGCCCTCGGATACTACCCGTATTTTCCAAAAATAGAAGCATCCGACACCACAGAAGTGACCATTGACGGGGAACAGAAAATCATGCTCGGTTCCAATAATTACCTTGGATTGACGAACCATCCGGAGGTGATAGAATCTGGCGTGAAAGCATTGCGGAAATACGGAGCAGGGCTCACCGGCAGCCGGTTTTTGAATGGAAATATCATCCTCCATGATCAGCTGGAAGAACAGATAGCCGAGTTCGTGGGGAAAGAGAAATCATTGGTATTCTCCACCGGCTTTGGTGTGAATCTGGGGGTGATTGCCACCATCGCCGGCCCGTCGGATGTAATTATCAGTGATGAATTAAACCACGCATCCATTGTGGATGGCGCCAGATTTTCCCGGTCGCAAGTTCTGCGGTATCAACACAATGACATGGCAGATCTGGAGCAACGCCTCTTGGATGCGGAGCATGATAAAGCCAGATTTATTGTCTCCGATGGTATTTTCAGTATGGAGGGGGATATTGTTAATTTACCGGAGATGATCCGGGTCGCCAGAGAATATGGTGCCCGGGTGATGATCGATGACGCGCATGCCCTGGGAGTTATCGGCCCGAAGGGGGACGGAACCGCTGCTCATTTTGGGCTGACAGACCAGGTGGATTTGATAATGGGCACTTTCAGTAAATCCCTGGCGAGTGTGGGAGGATTTATCGCTGGTGAAGAACCGATCATCGATTACCTCAAACATCATACTCGTACCATGATCTTCACTGCTGCGCTTCCTCCCTCGAATGTTGCGACGGTATCCAAAGCCCTGGAGATCCTTCAAAGAGAACCGGAGCGTGCCAAGCAGGTCATGGACAATGCACAGTATGTGCGGGAGAATCTGCAATCCATGGGATACGATACCGGCCAGAGCACAACCCCTGTGGTGCCGGTGATTATCGGGGAAGAAATGAAGACATTTTCTGTGTGGAAAGAGTTAATGAAAAGGGGTGTCTATACCAATCCGGTGATACCACCGGCGGTGCCGCCGCACCGGAGCCTGTTGCGTACCAGCTATATGGCCACTCATGCCCGGGAGCAGCTGGATTTCTGCCTGGAGGCTTTCCGGAAGGTTGGGAAGAAATACAAGGTGATTTAGCCTGCATTCATAAAAAATAGCACATCCCAAGGAGATCCCCGTGGGACTGATTGACACAGAAAAAACTGATGACCGCAGATCCTCCCCCATTCCCCACATCCAAAATATATAAGTACATAGGTACATAGGGTGCATAAGTATATACGTGGTTGCGGGATGGAGATATGTTCCGGCAGGGGATCATGTCCTTCACATTGGCTGGGAAGTGTACCGACCGCTTCCCGCCCTTATATACCCGGTAGAGTTGGATATGGGAGACTTTCTATGTCATCTGCATGCTATTCTTCTTGAATTTCTAAATATCTGACGTTAAATAAAACCGGGTTCCACAATATAAATCCGAAATTCTCACCAGAGATCTGTAAGGAGTCTCAAATGAACAACATGCGAGTGGCGGCTGTCCAGATGCAGCACGCACCCGGAGAGAAGGAAGCCAATCTCGGAAAAATTGAGGAGTTTGTCTGGACCGCAGCGGAGCAACAGGTTGAATTGATCAGTTTTCCGGAAATGTGCATCACCGGATATTGGCACATCCGCAGGCTCTCTGAGGAACGAATCCGATCCCTGGCGGAGCCTGTGCCGGAGGGGCCTTCTTCCCGGCGATTGCAGGAGCTGGCAGCCGGGTTCAACCTGATTGTGGGGGCGGGATTGATTGAAGAAGCATCCGATGGTATCATGTACAATGCGTATGTGGTTGCCCTTCCGGATGGACGAACGTTTGCTCATCGGAAAATACACAGTTTTATCAGTGAATACATCGCATCCGGACGCGAGTACACGGTATTTGATATCCCCAATGGCACACGCATTGGGGTGTTAACCTGTTATGATAATAATATCATCGAAAATGCCCGGATCACTGCGTTAATGGGGGCTGAAGTGCTGCTGGCTCCCCACCAGACCGGAGGTTGCGACTCCAAAAGCCCCGGAGCGATGGGATTGATCGATGTGGATTTGTGGGAAAACCGGCGTGCGAATCCCGAAGCCATCGAAGCCGAGTTCCTGGGACCCAAGGGCCGGGGATGGCTTATGCGGTGGCTCCCGTCTCGGGCACACGATAACGGCATGTTCCTGATCTTCAGTAATGGTGTCGGATACGATGACGGTGAAGTGAGAACAGGGAATGCGATGATCCTGGATCCGTATGGGGAGATACTGATTGAAACCTGGCGTGCGGATGATGAAATGGTGGTATGGGATTTGGAGGCGAAGCGCCTGGATAAGTGCACCGGACAGCGATGGATGCAAACCAGACGCCCTGAACTCTACCCACCGCTCCTGCAATCCACCGGAAAAGAACAATCAACCCGGACTGTACGGTTTGACTTGATTGATGAATAACCAGAGGTTGCATGGGCACAGGGAAGGTGCGAGGGTGACATTCGGCTGCAAGAAATAAAGCATATAACACGCCCTCGGTCAGAATAAAAAGCCAATGGTGGTTAAGACCGGCTGGAATGATAATATCTATGCGGTTCAAGCATCATAAGAAATTCATTTGTGTATTTGTGGGGCTCCTCGGTATGATATTTGGAACTTTCTGTTCTTGTCAGCGAGAACAGGCAGGCTTCGGACAGGCACTTGAGCATGGACGGCTTGCAAACGAAGGATTCCGGCGGTGTGTTCGCTATACCCAGGATTGGCTGGAATACGCTGATCCCGAAAGCGGTCTCATTCCCAGAAATCTGAGGAGTGATCAGGCGATCTGGAACGCCAGCGACGCAGCAGCCGATAATTATCCGTTCATGGTGCTCACAGCCTCATTGACGGACAGTGCATTGTTTCACGGGCAAATGCGTGAAATGCTCCAGGCTGAAAAGCTGCTCACCTCCCGGCTGGGACGCCTCCCGGACACTTATTCGTTTTCGACCAATACCTTCGTTCGTTCGGACATCGACACGGCGGATATTCTTTTCGGGGCTTCCGAGTATATCAAGGACGGGCTGCTGCCGCTCACGGAGTGGTTGGGGACAAGCCCATGGTCAAACCGGCTGCTGGACATGCTCGATGATATCTGGAAATATGCTCCGATAGCAACCGGACACGGGCTAATCCCTTCCACGAATCCCGAGATCAATGGCGAAATGCTGCAGACGCTCTCCCGGATCTACTGGATGACCGATGATGAAAAATACTTACAGTGGGCGATTCGGCTGGGCGATTATTATCTCCTGGGAGATCAACATCCTGCCAGAGATTTTAAACGGCTGCGCCTCAGAGACCACGGATGCGAGGTCGTTTCGGGACTGTGTGAGCTCTATGCCACCCTGCACTTTGTCCGACCCGAAAAGAAGAAAGAATATCAAGAACCTCTCCATGCAATGTTGGACCGAATTTTGGAGGTGGGCCGGAATGCACACGGACTCTTTTATAATGGTGTGAATCCTCAAACCGGGGAGATTTTGAATGACGGGATTGCGGATACCTGGGGCTATACCTATAACGGCTACTACACTGTATTTCTCATAGATTCCACCAATGTCTATCGCCAGGCGGTGCTGAACGCCCTAAAATCGCTGCAGGAGCATTATGTCCATTACGATTGGGAAAGCGGAAGCGCTGACGGGGACGCCGATGCTATCGAAAGCGCCCTGAATTTGTATAACCGGGAACCGCTGCCTTCTGCCGCCAGCTGGATTGATAATGAAATGCAGTTTCTGTGGTCTAAGCAAGATTCTGCCCATCGGCCGGATACGGAGCAGTGGAGAAATAGTGGCATCATAGAGGGCTGGCACGGTGATGGAAATTTTGCCCGAACGACTATCATGTACTGTCTCTGGAAAACGCAGGGGATCACAGTTCAACCATGGAGGCCGGATGTGATACTCGGAGCAGTTGTTGAGGGTGAGAAATTAAAAATATCTATGACCAGTGAGAAGGCCTGGAAAGGGAAACTTCGATTTGATGCTCCACGTCATCAGCGCCAGATGCGCCTTCCCCTGGACTGGCCCAGGATCAATCAGTTCCCGGAGTGGTATACTGTGAAGCAGGAAGAAAGGTATGAGTGCAGGAACGTTAATACGAACTCCGAATCCGTATATACCGGAACGGAGTTGCAGGATGGTATCTCAGCCGAAATACCTCCGGAGAAGGTCCTGCAACTTCAGGTCCGCAAAATTAGCCTGAATAATTAAGAAATAATTTGTAATCCAAGGTTATTGCGGATGGTTGGAAGACAGCCCCGACGGTTCGAAGGAGTCCTTCGGATCGTTAGGACGTCCTTTGTGGCCTTCGCGATCTGTACGTTTTCCAAATAGGCTCAAGGTTATTAGAAACTATTTGCCATCCTGGCGAGTTTGAAAGTATAATTAGACAGGTGAGAAAAATCTGTGCTTCTTCTATTCAGAAGATTATCTGTACCGATTTCATGCTCTTTCTGTTTACGGATTGAGTAGAACTCTTAAGCAAACAATCTCATTATGAAAAACCTGATACACGGCCAGAAGACATTTATCAGAGTTACCGTTGCCGTTTTCCTGCTTCTTGTTCTTTTTGGATTATCTCACTGTGCCCATGAGAAAGCCTGGCGATCCCAGGTGGAGTGGGAAGAACTGGATCGGGAAACACTTCCCGGGAAAGAAGAATATCCGGACGCAAGCGCACTTGTGCTCCTGGACGAAGGGAGAATGGAGCTCTCTGATGGCTCTGATATTCAATTCAGTACCTTTGAAAAGCATCGCATCGTAAAGATCCTTGACAGGAGCGGGCAGCGGTATGCCAATATCGTGATTCCATACAGTCCACCCAGTGAAGTTGATTTTATCCAGGCTCGCACCATTTCTCCTGACGGCGAAATCACCGTCCTGGAGGAGGGCGACATCTATGATGTGACCGCGTTTCCGGACTTTATCTTCTACTCGGATCAGCGGGCGAAGCGCTTTACCATGCCGGCGGTGGAAGAAGGCTCGATAATCGAATATCGGTACCGGGTGACCATCTGGAATCTCACCTACTGGCATTCCTGGCGATTCCAGGAGACAGTTCCGGTACTGCTGTCGCGCTTCACACTGAGCAGCCCTGCCCAACTGGATGTGGATTACCGTACCTATGGACTGGATGTGGAACCCCGGATTATTGATGCGCCTACAGGTTTTAACTCAACCTATAGATGGGAGGTTCGTGATGTAGCCCCTCTGCAGGCTGAAGTTGGAATGCCCTCCTTGAATGAAGTAACCAAACGCCTGGCCCTGGCGCCGATTGGAGTAAAAACATGGGATGATGTTTCAAAATGGTACCATCAACTCGTGCAGCCCCGGATGCAGACCGACAATAAAATCAAAGAAATCACTGCGGAATTGGCAAAGGGCGCGGAGACGGATTACGAGAAATTGCGTAACATTTATGAATGGGTACGAGATCAGGTGCGGTATATCGCGGTAGAAATTGGCATCGGCGGGTATCAACCGCATCCCGTGAAGAAGGTGTTCGCCACTCAATACGGCGACTGCAAAGATATGGTCACCCTGTTATGTTCCATGGGAGAAGAAGCCGGTATTGAAATGTATCAGACCCTGATAAGCTCCAAACCCAATGGAATACCGGATACTACCCTGCCTTCCCAATTCCAGTTTAATCATGTCATTGCCTACGCGCCCGAGGTCGGTGAAAACGGAATCTGGATGGATCCCACTGAGAAAGGGACCGAGTTCGGTGAGCTCCCGTGGTATGATCAGGGGATGCCGGTGCTCATGGTGGGCGAAAACGGCGAGGGTCAATTCCTCACCACCCCGAAAGCCCCGGTACAAGAAAACAAGGTCATCGTCGATTGGCTGGTGGATCTGGAAGAATCCGGGGCAGCGATAGTTCATGGCACAAAGAAGTTGTGGGGTGCCCCGGCATCTGAACTGCGCGAAGAGTTATTCGCAGCCACCCAGACCAGCAGGCAGAAGTGGCTGGAGAGACAGGTTGCGTCACTTTGCTCTGGCGCAGATCTGGATTCTTTCCGAATCACCGGTCTGGAACCGATTCAAAATCCGCTGCAGCTGGAATATTTTTTCCAGACCAAGACCTTCGCTGTCCCTCGTTCCAATCGCATGGTATTTCGTCCCGGCCCTGTTGCCTCCTTCGAGTATCCGGATGTATTTCGGTCAGCGCACCGGGAATATCCCGTCCGGCTCCAGTTTGGTATGCAGAAAAATGTGAATATTGTCATAAATTTGCCTTCCGAATGGAAGCCTGAAACTCCTTCCTACCAGGATTCGGTGTCCAGTGTATTCGGCGAGGCGGTATGGGAGTGGGACACTGTCCGGAATCAATTTCAAACACGTGCTCAGTATGTGATACAGGACGAAGAGATCCCCCCCGAAAAATATGAAGCATTCCGGGAGTTTCTGGACCACGTCCGGTATAATGATCTGAAAGAAGTCTTGCTGATAAAAGAGGATCGTCCGGTAGCAGATGCACAGCAGTAGTGGCTGAATGCCTTCCCATTTGACTCTATATCTCCGAGCATATATTTTTAACGGAGAATCAGTTCGTGAATGAAAGAAAGGATATTGGATTTATGGAGCAGAAACGGTTTCGTGAGATCCTGGAACACCTGCATAGTAAACTGCATGATACGACGTCTGTCGATAAAGAGACCGAGCAATTGCTCGAGGAACTGGAATCTGATATCCAGCATATCCTGTATGAAAGTGAAGGTGACAAGGCCGGTGCCCATCATTCTTTGAATGACCGACTCAATCAGGCAGTGGGGAGATTAGAAACCACGCATCCTGATTTAACCAAAACCATGCGCCAGGTGATAAACACCTTGAGTAATATGGGGATTTAGGCGCAATGAACGGCATGCGGATTCCTGCCAATCAACCCGGAAAATCCTGGGAGAATCAAGTATTCGGAGGGAGAACTTATGTCAGCGCAGGACAGTATATTGTTCTCACCTCCGGATAATCTATCAGATTTATCTGAGCCCCCAAACGGAGCCTTCGGATAAATCCTTATAGCATAAGGGAGGTGTATCATGGTGAAACGATTCACGGCTATCCTCATTCTCACAGTGATTCCGGTTTGCCTGGTCAGTCAGAAACAGTATGAACAGGATGTGATTTCCACCGCAGAGGGCGACCTGGAAATAACCTTCATCGGACATGGAACGCTCATGTTTAAATATCAGGGGAAGGTCATTCATGTTGATCCGGTACCGCAATATGGAGATTATTCAACATTACCCGGCGCCGATATCATTCTCGTCACCCACGGACATGGTGATCACTTCGATCCCGCCACAATTAACAAATTGCGTTCTGATGAGACTGTGGTGGTTGTTTCCGGCGATCTGGCCGGGAAACTGGATCAGGCGATAGTGATGCGCAATGGAGACACAAAAGAAATTGAGGGACTGCAGGTGGAAGCGATTCCGGCTTACAATATTGTCCACATGCGCAGTGCAGACCAGCCTTATCATCCCAGGGGAGATGGCAATGGTTATGTGATTTCATTCGGAGATACCCGCATGTATGTGGCAGGTGACACCGAGAATACGCCTGAAATGAAGTCTTTGCAGAATATCGATATTGCATTTTTGCCGATGAATCTTCCATATACGATGACACCCGAAATGGTTGCGGATGCGGCCGCCGCATTTCGACCGGATATTCTTTATCCTTATCACTACGGGGATACGGATCCGGAGGCACTGGTCGCCCTGCTGAAAGATCAGGAGGAGATTGAAGTGCGGATCCGTTCCCTGCGCTAGAGGACGCCGAACAGCTCTTTTCCCGACGGGAAAGGTGCAGCGGGAGTTGGTCTCGTGGCCGGAACGGATTAATACAACATCACAGGTATATTGGAACTATGCATTTGCTGGGAAACATATTATGGATTGTATTGGGCGGAGGCATTTTTATTTTTCTGGAATATGTAATCAGCGGACTGGCATTGTGTGTGACCGTTATCGGCATTCCGTTCGGGATCCAATGCCTGAAGCTCTCCGTTCTTGGATTGATCCCGTTTGGCAAACGTATTGAGGATACCGGATCGTCGACGGGATTGCTGGCGTTAATTATGAATATCATCTGGATTATTATCGGCGGAATATGGATTGCTCTGACCCATGTTTTGTTCGCAATCCTCTGCGCCGCGACCATTATCGGCATTCCCTTTGCCGCCCAGCATATGAAATTGGCGGGCCTGGCCTTTACTCCATTTGGGAAAAAAATAATCGATTGAATTTTCAGCACATCAGCTGAGAGTGTTTAGCAAACATGCGTCTGATACAAGGTGGTGCACCTGGCTTCTGTTGAGTATGGAGAGAAGATATAAGCACAATGTATGACGCTATTCGGACGGAGATATTGTATATTTTCTTTGTCCCGGAGGGATCTCTTTGCCAAAGGCCTCGAAGAGACGCTCCCAACGGGATCCTCCGAAGGAGTCCCTTGGACCTTCTGGGACTTCGGAGCATCCCTTCGGAGCGAGGCGTTTTCTAAATAGACTCAGATCAGCTGTATCAAGATACCAATAACTTTGGAAATTCGGGAGGAGAACTCAACCACGCCATGAAAACCAATAAGCAAAGCGAGTATACACGACGGAAGTTTCTCGAAACAGCGGCGGCCGGCAGTGCTGCACTCCTATCTCCGAGGTGGTTGGTTGGTCAGGAAAGAACTGCCGGTGACGCAACAGTCCACGTTCTGAATCCGGAGAATAAAGTCCCGCTTAGCTTCATCATTGATGATTCCACCTGTCTGGTGAACATGGCCTATTATGGGATTCCGCAATTCCACGAAGTATTTCCGGATCGCTATCCGCAGGACTGGCGGAGTTTGCCAGAAGAAATTCCGGATGCGTTTGTTCGGGAGTTCGGCGAGTGGTGCCGGGAGCACGGGGTGAAAGGGAAGTACAGTATCGTCCCTTATCCGGCCTGTGTTGGCTGGGTGGATCGTTTTCTCCCGGGGTGGTCCAAACAGGAACTGAGCCAGAGTCTGGCACTGGTCCGGGACTTCATGTCGGAAGACTGGGATATCCATCCGGAAATGATCAGCCATACCCGGGTCATCGATATTTATACAGGGAGGCCCTTCCAGGAGCCTTCTCCCGATTATATGGAAAACTGGGGATGGAGCCAGGATAAAAGTGCGGATGTGCTGGCGGAGTATATGGCCTATGCCCTGCGAATTCTGCGAAATGCCGGATTATACTGTGAAGGTATCACCACGCCCGGAGGATTTGGCAGCCAGAATCGTGAAAACCTGGCGCTGGGAACACGAGAAGCCGTACGGGAGGTGTTCAATGCAGATGTCTCGCATTACTTCCGGGATCTGTTTACGGACCAGGAAAGGAGTGTCCAGCCCCAGGTGAAATATGCTGCTGATTTGAACACCAATGATCCGAAATGCGTGGTGTCTATTATCGGATGCACCGGTGATTGGTTCGGGGGATGGGATGGCCTGACACCGGGCTCCGTTGATCGTTTTATCACCGAAGATCTTCAAAAAGGACGTCTGGTGGAGGTGATTGAAAAAGAAGAACCCGCCATCATGGTATGCCACTGGCCGGGCATTTATTATAACGGAGAAAAAATCGGATTCAATATTTTTAAGGAAGTGGTTCGCCGGGTGCATGCCAAATATGAGAATGTCATCTGGATGAAGCTCAGTGAAATTGCACGTTATTGGGCGGCAAAAGAATTGACGGCGATTACCAGAAGCGGCAATGAGATTAGATTGGATGCCCCATTTTCCACCCGGAGATACACGCTGAAAACCACACGACAAACATCGGGAGAACCGACTGTTCAGGCCGCCGGAGAATCAATTCAACTCACAGAAGTCGGCTCACTGCGGGCACTTCAAAGCGGAACCTGGTATGCGGAAAATGAAAATATATTTCTGTGTTTCGATCTCTTCGGAGGGACAACACAAATCAAACTCTGATTTTCATTGAATGTATCTTTGATACGGATGTAATTCCGATAGAAATCAATACTGATGTATGTTATTGCTTCAGCGAAGGAGTCCCTGATAAAATCATCTCGGCTCCATAGAATTAATTACCTCTGTTATTTGGTTTGCGGGGAAGACAAACAATTAAGGAAAAAGCTCCGGGGATATCCCCGGAGCTTATACTTCTGTTTGGCCGAAATATCTTAAGTACGGAGCAGTGTGATTCTCTTGAACCTTCCGAAAATCGATTCCCGCATCAGGGAACAGAAAATATAAGCACCTGGTTTCTCTTTTCAATCCTGAACCTTTCGTTTTCATCCGTTCCAATCCGTTGATATATTACCGGAAATGAAAAGTCGACAAGCAAGGATCCCTCTGGAACGAACTTCAGGCACCCTATGAGTACTATCGGCTGGGCTGAAATTGTCATTATCCTCTATCTTATTTTGCCCTTACTCCTCCGAAAGCGATATCCCGGGAATCCATGGCTTGCCTTTATGCTGGGACTGTTTAATCCACTGGGATTATTTTATGTGCAGGAGCACGCCGTTCAGTATTTTGTCGGGTTGCTTGTTTTCGGTTTTCTGGTTCAGTATTTTATTGAACCTCATATAAATGTGCTGTTTATCACAGCGCTCCCCGGGGCCCTTATAAACCTGTATCGGGTAAAAGTGCAATACGCCGAATAATTGCATCCCAGGCAATATGAGTGGAATGTCTGCTACGTTGATATTTTGTCAATCAGGAGGATAAGAATGACCAGGTATATGCACAATATTCTGACACTGCTTTTGGTGGTGTTCGGGTTTGGTTATCTGAATGCGGCCGGGATTGAGACTCTTGAGATAGGGGAAGCCCGCTCCACAGTTTACATTGCCAGGGGTTGACGGGAGAGACTATAGCCTGAGTGCTTTCGCCCGGGCGAAAATACTAGTTGTAGTGTTTACCTGCAACCATTTCCCGACGGCGCAGGCGTATGAAGAGCGAATGAAGGCACTGGCTGCCGATTATAAAGACCGGGCAGTGGCACTGGTGGCGATTTCGCCAAACGATCCCAAGGCACTCCGGCTGGATGAATTAGGCTACACGGATGTCAGTGACTCCTTCGAGGAAATGAAAATCCGGGCCAGAGAGCATCAGTTTAATTTTCCCTATCTTTATGACGGAGACTCTCAGGAAGTGTCCAAGGCATATGGGCCCGCTGCCACGCCACACGTCTTCGTGTTCGACCAGGAAAGGAAACTCAGATACGTCGGGCGCGTCGATGACGCCGAAAACCCGGAAAGAGTGACTTCCCATGATGCACGGAATGCCATTGAAGCACTTTTGGAAGGGAGACCGGTGCCTGTGGAAAAAACAAAAACGTTCGGATGTTCTATTAAGTGGGCTGATAAACGGCCTGCGGTGGACAGGGCATTTGAACGCTGGGCAAAGGAAGAAGTGACTCTGGAGAGAATTGGAAGCGACGCGCTGGAGAAGGTCGTCCGGAATAACACCGAGAATCTCCGGTTCATCAACGTATGGGCGACCTGGTGCGGACCTTGTGTCGCCGAATTTCCGGAGTTGGTGGCCATCAACCGGATGTATCGGAACCGGAACTTCGAGATGGTTACCGTCAGTGCCGACGATCCTGAGAAATACGATCAGGCGCTGGCATTTCTGAAGAAACAGGAGGCCTCCACCACGAATTATCTTTTCCGGTCACCAGATAAATATGAGTTGATTGAACTAATGAATTCGGAGTGGGCAGGAAATCTCCCTTACACCATGATAGTGAAGCCAGGAGGAGAAGTCATGTTCCGCCATGCCGGTATTATTGATCCCCTGAAAGTGAAACAGGCTGTTATCGGATATCTGGGGCGGTATTATTTCTCCAATCAATAAGTGCGGGGATTGCCATCTGAATGAGAGCGCTGTCTCCGGAAGCGGTCATTAATGACACCCGCCGTGCCCCTGCTGGGTGTGACCCGGCGAGCAGAGATTCTTGCTCTCTTCCAGGTCATTTTGCAGGAGCCGATGGATGACCTCGTTGATTTCACCTTCCACACCAACCACAGCTTCAATCCCATGCTGATCGAACAGGGCCCGGGCTTTTCGTCCCATCCCACCTGATAATATGCAGTCAACGCCCTGATCGCTCAAAAATTGTGGCAGAAAATTTGGCCGATGGCCCGGATTTTGAACCACTTCTTTGTGAACGACTTGCCGGCCTTCGATATCCAGGATGGTATAATGTGAGCATCTCCCGAAGTGTTTCGAAACACGGTCACCATCTGTAGCAATTGCTGCTTTCATACAGTTACCTTCAGGTTAGAATTGTCGGTTAAGTTCGCGATTATATTGCCGGTGAATTCCTGATTGTTTTAAGGTGATTCCGGCTTCGATCATGTAAATTATGCCAGGACACGTCTATAGATGTCAAATGATTATCATTCTCAATTTTTTGAGAAAATTTTTTGATTATTCCTGGCATTCTCTGCATCGTCCGTAAAACTGGATTTGATGATCCAGAATCCGGAAAGCATACCGGTTTTCCAGGCCTTGTTCTACGCTCTGTAAAAATTCCTTTTCTTCGTTCATGAAATCATCGTAATTGATGATTTTATTACAGTTCTTACAGATAAGGTGGTGATGGTGGCCGGGTTCACCGGGACTGGGCACCAGCTCATATCGTGCCTTGCCTTCTCCGAATTCAAATTTTTGTGCCAAACCGCAGGTTACCAGCAGATCCACGGTTCTGTAGATGGTAGCCATTCCGATGGAGGGATTATGTTTATGTGCTTCCATATAAATATCTTCTACCGTCATGTGCCGGTTCATGTGATCGGTCAGAATAGACAAAATGAGATCCCGTCCCTCGGTGAGTCGGATATCCTGCTCCACTAGTTTTGTTCTGTACCACTCTTCGTTCATAATCTGATAATGATTTTCATTTTTCTGCAAAATAAAAGTTCATCCCGGAATTGTCAATGAAAATAACATGACTATTAAGTCAACTCAGGAAAACCGTTAAACCGGTTCAATGGAGGGAC
>CAYPST010000029.1:0-38113 GCA_964413425.1 uncultured bacterium | reverse complement strand
ATGAGCGGGTGGAGTTGCGGAGTGAGGTGGCCGGAAAGGTCACAGCAATCCATTTTCAGGAAGGCAGCCGGGTTTCGGAAGGCGATCTTCTCTTGAAGATCAACGATGCGGAGCTGCGGGCTCAGCTCCTGAAGCTGGAACAACAAAAAGCTCTGGCAGAGGACAAAGAATACCGGCAGCGGCAATTGCTGAAAAAGCAGGCCATCAGCCAGGAAAATTACGATCAGACCCTCAACGAGCTGGAAACGCTCACCGCGGAGATCGCCCTGGTGGGCGCCCGAATTGACAAAATGGAAATCCGGGCGCCGTTCGACGGATTCATTGGTCTTCGTTATGTGAGTATTGGCGATTATATTTCGCCGTCCACCCGTATCGCCTCACTCCAGAATATCGATCCCATCAAAATTGATTTTTCCATCCCGGAGAAATATACACCGGTTGTCAGCGCCGGCGATCACATTCAATTTACGGCCGAAAGCCTCCCGGAATCGTACGAAGGGGAGGTGTATGCTATCGAACCGAATATCGATTCGGAAACCAGAACACTGCAGCTGCGGGAAGCCCAGCGCAGTTTTATCCAGGCTGAGAGCCGGTTAGTTGCAGTGAAGTACCAGGGGAAGCTGGCGGAAACCGAACTCAAGCGCCTGACCGGGCAATTGCTGCAATCACAGTCGGATTAGTAGGGACGAAACGGCTATCCAGCCACAAATTGACACAGATGAAGTAAAATAAAAACCAATGCGATTTTCTAAACAGACTCATCCACATAGAACTCGGTGTAAGTGATGTTTTGTACTGAATGCGGGACTGAACTTCCCGAACAGGCACGGTTTTGCCCGGAATGCGGGACGGAAGCATTCTACCCGGACCAGCGGAATCATTCAGAGCATACATCTTCTGAGAAACGAAACCGGAAAACTCCGGACCTGCAGGATTTACCTGAACAAAAAGGTCGAATCGACAAAAAAGCGCCCCCCAAAGTTTCGCTTTTAACCATATTATTTGCGCTGATCGGGTTAGTGCTCATAATTATTCTCTTGCATCCCTGGCATGCCAAACAGGAAAAACCCAAGGATTTCAAGGGGTCCGGCAAGGGAGCCCAACAGATTGAATTCCTCTCGAAGGCGAATTCACTTGGGAGCGGTTTCCTCCCGGGATTCTTTCCTCATGCGCGATCCGAAAACAGACAGAATACCGGGGGAGCAGATTAGATCCCGGCAGCCATTTTTTAGCGTGCCGGTTTCTCGAAAGACTTACCGAAGGAGACAATACGGTGAGATCCATTTCCCCGCTGGCTGGTGGTTATTCTCTCGGAGCCGCTGATTTATTACAGGCAAAGCCGGTAGCCATTTATTGTTCCCGAAAGGTCCGTGCCGCAAGCGTTACAGAATGCCAGGAAATAGTGAGGGGGCTGGCTCAACGCGGCGTTGTACTGGCAGGCGGCTGGCATTCACCGCTGGAAAAATGGCTGTTGCGGAAGACCGCTCCTCTCAAACAGAGCGCTTTCATATATTTTTTAAGCAAAGGGATTGAGCATTTCCGCCCGGATGAGATGACCGAACAACTGCTTCAGCAGAGAAGGATAGTCGTTCTTGCCAAACGGCTTCGGGGTAAGAGAATTTCCAGAGCAATGGTTGAGGAAAGGGATATCTGGATGCGGAAGTTGATCCAGAAATATTTATTTTGTTTCGTGGATCCGGCGGGAAATACAAGCACCCTGATCCAGAAATGTCTGGATGCAAATAAAGAAGTCTTTGTGTATAATTATCCCGGAAATCCCTATTCCAGGGATGGGTCGGTCATGTTAGTGAACAGTGACAATTATCAAAATGTCCTGGGAGTAACATAACCTCCATTAGTCATAAATCCGATACGAAGAGTACGCAGGTGACGCCATTGGAAAAAGGCAGACGGCAAATGCAAGGAGGTCCTACCCCAGGCGGGCATGGGAACCTGATTCCGGAATCAGGCTCTGTGTCCTTTCTATTGAATGATACAGGATAAACGAAGCGTGGGACGTCCAACCGGAACCTGAGCAACTGACTATGTCGGAAAATCAATCGGCCGGTTCACCAATGCCAGAACGTTGGATGGTGATCACCTTTTCCCTGCATGGATTACCATTCGAGGTCATCGAACCCATCACCTCAGTGATGGCCAGGCATTGTGGTGGGGTGGAAGAGCTGACCGGTGAAGCCGCAAGGCAGCAAATTCGGGGGCATCTGCCGGCGACCGATCAGGGAAAAATGTCTTTATCTAAACTGAAAGGCGATATCCGGCGTCTTGCAAAAACGAACACCATGGATTACCGGCAGTTACTGCAGCGGTGCTCAACGCAGATTGTGGAGAATACGGACTGGGCATCCAACTGGAAATCATTCTACCAACCCGTTCGCATCGGGCAGCATTTTGTGGTTCATCCTTCCTGGGAGAAGCCGGATTCCCTGAGGCCGGATGACCAGGTTATTATGATGGATCCCGGCCAGGCGTTTGGTACGGGACATCATGAATCTTCACGCTTATGTATCGAACTTATGGAACTACTGGATATTGATCATTGGAAGGTTGCCGATATCGGTTGCGGGTCAGGAATTCTTTCGATCGTTGCTGCCAGAGCAGGCGCGGAAATCGTATGGGCATGTGATATCGATAAGGTCGCCCTGGAGACCGCTGAACAGAACATGCTCAGAAATGATGTGGAAAGTGTCGTGAATCTCGTCCCCGGCTCTGTAAGGCATCTCGAACCGTATAGCCCGTTCCGGCTGGTTTTCGCCAATCTCCTTGCTGATATCCTGCAAGAGATGGGACCCGAACTGAAAGCAATCACCAGGCCTGGCGGGTATATGATCTGGAGCGGAATTCTAAAACATCAAGTACAGGATATGGAGGATCTTTGTGAAGTGCTGGAGGTTGAATTACAGCAGGTGCAGCAGGAAAACGAATGGATTGCATTGCTTATACTGGTTCCGTAACATCATGGGTATGAACGAATTGCCGTTTTTCCCGCTGCCGTATTTTCTTCGATGTATCAATGTCAGTTCATTCAATCATTACATTGTTTAAATCAGATTCGAGGTGGATTGGGGTGTTAAGTTCTGGCCTGGTTCCAGGTCTAATCCGACGATGCCTTCTTCCACCCAGTCATACCGGTCTGCAATCACTTCCCGGGCGAAGTGGTATTTCCGGGCATCATCGTTATCCCAGAGATCCTTACTCAGTCGCTCCACTCTGCGCCGCGCATTGCGACAGAACAGGTCGGCGACTGACCCGGCATCGGGATTTCCCTGGTGGCTGAGTTTCGTCGACCGGCTGATGGTTGCCGCCATAGCAAACAAATTCGCGCCGATGTCGACAACCCGGAACAAAAACGCCTGTTTATACTGTAATTTTCCACCGTATCGGACCATGCCGTGCACAATATTGCGGGCCAGTCGCCGGGAGTTCCGGGCAACGAACCGCATGTGTTTGGCCAGGGCCCCGAATTCCTGATACTTCGGCCAGCGCGTCCATCCCAGCCATTGCGAGGGATACCATCTGGCGTAAAATCCGATGATGCCGGGAATTTGCGAGAGTTTCTCGCTCAGCGATACCTCCGGATCAATTAAATCACCGGCTACCTGGAGATGTTTATCCACCGCTTCCCGGGCGATAAACAGCCGCATGATTTCGCTGGTTCCTTCGAAGATGAGATTGATGCGGGTATCCCGAAAGATCCGTTCGACCGGAATAGCGGCTTCGCCGCGGGCTCGGAGGGAAGCAGCGGTTTCGTAGCCGCGTCCGCTTCTGATTTGAAAGGTGTCGTCGGCAATGCGCCAGCCGGCTTCCGTATTGTAGAGTTTCGCCACTGCCGCCTCCAGCCGGATATCATACTCCTGATCCGCCATACAGGCTGCCAGATCCGCCACCGATTCCATGGCAAATATCTCAGCGGTCATGTCCGCAAGTTTATGCCCGATAGCTTCATGCTTCCCGATAGCCTGCCCCCATTGTTTGCGGTCCTTCGCCCAGCGCCGGCTGATTTCCAGACAGAGTTTCGCTGCGCCCAGAGAAGAGGCGGGCAGCGCCAGCCGGCCAGTGTTGAGAGTGGTAAACGCGAGTTTCAATCCTTTGCCGCGCTCCCAGAGCAGGTTTTCTCTGGGGACACGCACCTCCTTGAAAGTAAGCACGCCATTTTCAATGCCCTTGAGGCCCATAAAGGAACATTTATGTTCAACGGTCACTCCGGACCAGTCCGTCTCCACAATAAAGGCCGAGATCTTGCCGTCACTCTCATGGCGTGCCATGACCACGATGATATCAGCAATGGTCCCGTTCGTGCACCAGAGTTTTTCTCCGTTGAGCATATAAGCGTCCCCGTCCTGCGCTTCCCGAACAGTAGTCCGGAGGCTGGCAGGATCGGAACCGACTTCCGGTTCTGTGAGTGCAAATGCAGAAATCGCTCCCCGGGCGATTCGCGGGAGATATTTTTCCTTCTGGTCTCTGGTACCGAACAATTGTAACGGCTGCGGCACTCCAATCGATTGGTGGGCGGAGAGCAGGGCGGTGAGACTGCCATCCTGACTGGCGACCAGTTTCATAATTTCATTGTATTCATACTGCGTCAATCCCAGTCCGCCATACGCTTCATCTATTTTCATTCCGAAGGCGCCCATCTCCTGCAATCGATCATAATACTCATTCGGGACGTTCCCTTCGCGATCAATGGTGTCCGAGTCCACTTCCTCCTTCAGAAATGCCCGCATGTTCTCATAAAATTCGGTATATGCCTTCCGGCCGGTACCCTGAGGATCCGGAAACGGATGAATCAGGTCCAGCGGAAGTCTTCCCAGGAAGAGTTCTCGCAGGAAACCGGGCTTTTCCCAGGTGACTTCCCGGGATTCTTCCGCAATCTGCCGGGACTGCTCGGAAGAATTGTCTGGTGATTGAGGATCTCGTGGAGTCTGCATCATGTATCTCCCAGGTTAATCTTAATGACAAGTCTGGCTTTTTTCAGTTCTGTGCGGGGACACACCCGCTCTGCAAAGCATTCGCCTGATTCAAAAATCTGCGCGGTGTGGCTGGGGGGACTGAATGGACAGTGGAATTCGCGGGTCTGGTTCAGGACGAAAAACTATAAATGTCGCAGCGTTTCTGCAGGTGAATTTATGGAGAAGATTCCACGCACCAGCCTGTTTTTCCGAGAAGACAACCTGAACACTGGCAAGAGTAGTGAAATGCCGATATATTCTTCTTTCGCTGGAGAGAGCCATCTCTTCTCGGACCATATTTTCTGGGGTATTCTGGATTTCTACCTGCGTTCTGTATGTTTGATTTTCCGCAGCAAGCACCCACCGTCCGAGAGTATGTTCCGAACCGGTGCGCCCTATATCCGGTACCCGGTTAAAAGGATACCCGATATCATACAAATTGAAGTGAAGAAGTGACAACTGCGGATGGTACAGATTGAAAAAATTTCCCCGAATTGTCAGTCCCTGAATCCATGCAAAATCGGTTTCCTCAAATGCGCTGCAATGAAACCAGGCCAGCTGTGAGGGGAGTTGAGTACTCCAGAGATGGTGCTGGCTTCCGGGGCCTTCTTCAATATCGAGCGTCAGAGATCCGATGGTTACGGATCCGTCGATGTTCAGCAATGGATTCGGAGTGACCACTTTGGATTTCGGATATTTCCATCGATACAAGGCCTCGGAGGGGAATGGGAAAAAGCGCCTGTCCGGATCCGGGGCCCAGCGCAAATTCCAGTGCACGGTTTCAGGGGATTGCGAAATGTGCCCCTGGCTCCGGTACTCAGAAAGATAGTTGTCCCCGATGGTGCACTCAAAGGCTTCGCCGACGTTATTACTGCAGTGGAACTGCTCCGCTTCGAAATGTTGGCGGAATATCCGGTTTTCTTTTTCAGGCTGATAAGTATTAAAATAGACGAAACTCACCACCGCCCGGGGAGGCATTGCGTTCGTTCGGGTTATCGAAAATTCAATCCACCAGCCAAACTGGGCCTGGCTGTCGTTGAAAACCAGGACCCAGGATTCATAAATCTGTGAGTAATCCTGCCAGCGGGGAGTATTATCAATTGGCAATGACGAATGCATAGTGAACACAATATAGAAGATTCCCCGGCACATTATCAATGAGTCCGGCCACATCACAGAGATTGGGAGAGATGATGTCCGAACCCTGAGCCACACAGTGCAGCCGTCACCACGGATTTTGTCAGGGTTCAGGATGGTCTTTCATGAATGCTGACCGGGCCGGCTGGTCCGGAAGTTTTTCTTCGAAAAATACCGGAATAAGGAACAAATTCCCCATATTAATCATGATATGGCAAAAAATCGGCGCATAATAGGACCCCGTCTGAAGCAGCAGCAGATTCAGGAATACCCCTACCAGAAAAATTAAAACGATGCTGTACCAGCCCTGAAGAGGTGCATGCAGCATTGCGAAAATTACCGAGGTGAGCAGAATGGCTATCTCGGTTGATTGAAAGACAAAAAGGAAGAAGGTAAATATTCCGCCCCTGAAAAATAGTTCCTCAAATAACCCCGCATTAATACCAATAAGTAATGCAAGATGTTGTTGCTTGCGGGTTCGGGGAAGTATGTGGCGATTCCGCAGAATATGCTTGAGGGGCGGCTCATTCCTGGCTTTTGCCACCACATAGTCACTGGCCAGTAATACTGCCAAAATTCCTGCGCCGGAGAGAAGCCCCAGCAGGACCATCCCGGTGAAATCTCCGGTGTAGAAATACGACCGAACCCGCATTGTGTAGCGCCAGATGGGAATGGTGAACTGTTGGTAGGTGCTTCCCATCCAATGCAGCAAATGCCATGCAACCACAGCGAGAATCCAGAAGATAAACTGTTGTATTATGGAATACTTACTCCAGATGAGATCAGGGGTAATTTCATCACGAAAAGAGAAACTGCGCACTTGAATTTTCGGTGTCATGGACGATTGAGCTTTCTGCTCACCTCTGAGAAGGCAGTGATATGCAATCCGATAAATACCATCTGGTAATATTATTTTCTCACCTCTTGAATGCAAGTGATTGTTGAATACCCTCAATCAAAACCTTCCTCCGGATGTGAAGCGTGCGAAGATCGATGATACCGAGCGCAGTGAAGTAACTTTCTCTCCGGTGGAGAGTTCTTGTACTAAACAGGAGAGAGTGAGCAGTCAGTCCGGGATAATTATAAAGCTCCCGAGAAGCATCTATGGTTACCGCTCCCTGAGAATAAAGACAACGATTAAATTACCTGTGAAGGCCCTCCGGCAGGTGGCTTTTTCTCTGCAATCGTGGTTCAGGGTCGATATTCTTTTATGACCTGACATCCCGGCGAACTCACTGTTCGATGAAGGTGAAGATGAGAAGCGGGCGAGCGGGTGCGATAAAACCATTGGAGAGAATACGGTTCCTTCTTATCTTTTTGCATGATTCGTATCGGATTAGCTGGGGTTGGTCATCTGGGGAGACACCATCTCCGGATACTGCAGGAACTCCCGGAGATGGAGTTCGCTGGATGTTTTGATATCGATCCGCAAGTGCAGGACCGGGAACGTGAAAAGGGGATAACGGTGTATCCTGCCTATCAGGAAATGTTAAATCAGGTAGACGCGGTTGATATCGTTGTCCCCACGAAAGAGCACCATCGGTTAGCCATGCAGGCGCTGCGGGCCGGGAAAGACGTTTTTGTGGAAAAACCTATTGCGAAAACACTCGGGGAGGCCCGGGACATCGTCGACCTTGCCGCTGACAGGAACTTGATTGTGCAGGTCGGGCATATCGAGCGATTTAACCCGGCTATACTTGCTCTCAAAGATTTTCCCCTGGACCCAAGATTTATTGAGTCACACCGGCTTTCGCAATTTCAGCCCCGCGGGACCGATGTGGCTGTTGTCCTGGATCTGATGATCCACGATATTGATATTATCCTGTCGCTGGTGAACAGTCCGGTGAGCGCGGTGGCTGCTTCGGGTGTAGCTGTTGTGACCGATTCGATCGACATCGCCAACGCCCGGTTGACCTTTGAAAACGGCTGTGTGGCTAATATTACGGCCAGCAGAATATCGCAGAAGTCTATGCGAAAGTTGCGTATTTTTCAACAGGCAGCGTATATATCAGTGGACTTTCATAATAATACCACGGAACTCTATCAATTGCGGGATCCCATACAGAGTGATGAGGACGTGATCCCGGTGATTCTGGGTGAAATGCAGCATCAGAATGAGAAGAAGTATATTATCTATGAACAGCCTCCGGTGCCGGAAGTCAATGCGCTCAAGGAAGAACTCAGGGCCTTTACTCTCGCTGTGAACCGGCAGCGATCCCCGGCAGTCTCCGGTTATGACGGCTTGCGGGCACTGGAGGTTGCCCAGTTGATCCAGTATAAGATTCAGGAATCCCCGGTATCCCCGTGATGAAGATTTCCCACTTCTTTTTTAAGTATCGCAGTTATACGCCCGTCCCGCTCATTCTGCTGCTCCTGTATCAGGCGCATCCCCGGATGCCCTGGATCCTTCCCGGATTCGGGTTGCTGGTTCTGGGTGAAGGGATTCGGTTCTGGGCGGTACTTCACGCCGGGGGCGCAACCAGAACCCGGGAGGTGGGAGCACCGTCGCTGGTCACCTCCGGACCCTATGCGTATGTCCGGAATCCGCTGTATCTGGGGAATATGTTCATCTACATGGGAATCGTCTTTATCGCCTCCGGCCCCTGGATGTGGGAAATGTTCGTCCTCGCCATGGTCTTCTTCACCATCCAATATTTGCTGATTATTTCGCTGGAGGAAAAGACCTTGCATGAAATTTTCGGCAATCAATATGAACGGTATCGGGCACATGTCAGAAGAATTATTCCCCGGGTGAAGCCCTGGCGGAATACTGCACAACCTTCCCGGGCACACTTCGTGTTCCGGGAAACAATGAAACCCGAGAAAAGTACCCTGGTGAATATTTTGATGGTGCTACTCCTGCTGGGCGGAAAATGGCTGTATCTTCATCTGTGATGTTCCCGGTTATCACATTCGCAATCCCAGAGATCCAATCAGTGCTTCATGTCCGAATGTCATGAAGAAAAAAATATTGATCATTGCTGGTGAAACATCCGGTGACACCCATGGTGCCGCGCTGGTTACGCATCTCCATACCTTGATTCCCGACATACAGGTTACGGGAATCGGAGGGAATAAAATGGAGGATGCCGGTATGCAGCTGCTGTATCATATCAAAGAAATGTCGCTCATGGGCTTTGTTGAGGTGGTCAAATATCTCCCTTTTATCAAGCAGGTGATGGATAGCCTGATCAAATGGGTGAAGGACAATGAGCCTGACGCAGTGATTCTCATTGATTATCCGGGATTCAATTTGCGGCTTGCCCGGCGGATGAAGAAATATCAGATACCCGTGTACTACTACATTTCTCCCCAGGTATGGGCTTGGGGAAGCAGACGGCTCAGAAAAATGAAACGGTGGGTGCACAAGATATTCGTGATTTTTCCGTTCGAGGAACAGTTGTATAAAGAACATCAAATTCCGGTGGAATTTGTGGGACATCCTCTGACCGAAGAAGTGCAGGGAGTTCAGGAGAAAGAGGAATTTTTCGGGACCACAGGAGGGGATTCGCAGAACACCACCATCGGATTACTGCCCGGCAGTCGAAAGCAGGAAGTTGACAGGCACCTGGATGTCATGTTACAATCTGTGCAGGAACTGCGGTCGGCGGTTTCCCGGCCGCTGCAGTTCCTGCTGGCCCTGGCCCCGGATTTGTCGCCGGCAGAGTTGAATACCCGTATTCCTGTCGATGATATTCAGTTAGTCCAGGGGCGCACCTATGAGGTGATGAAGTACAGTCAGGTGGTGATTGTCTCATCCGGCAGCGCAACACTGGAAACCGCCTATTTCGGAACCCCTATGGTGATTATCTATCGGATGAATCCCATCACCTGGTGGCTCGGACGATTGCTGGTCAGGATGGACTATATCGGATTGGCCAATATTGTGGCAGGAAAACAGGTTGTTCCGGAGTTGTTGCAGGATCAGATGAAGAGCGGCAATGTGACCCGTGCGGTTTTACGATACTTGCAGGATCGGAAATATTATCACTCCGTGCAGAAAGCATTATCGGCCATAAAAGAAAAACTGGGAGAACCGGGTGCCGGAAAGCGTGTTGCGCTCTCAATATCGCGGGAGCTTTATAACGCTGAAAGAGATAATTAATGCCTGCCGGGCGTAAGCGAAAATATTGGTGGAAGCGTTTCAAGTTTACTCTTGGTGCCGGGGTAGGACCCTACCTTCTGCACTCACTGTTCCTGTTCTCGAAGAATCAGTTCATAAATTACGAGCGCTACACGCAGCTGCGCGACTCTGACAGAAGTGTGATCCTGGTGCTCTGGCATGGCCAGATGCTGGCCCCAATCTACATGCTGCGCGATGAAGGAATTCATACTATGGTCGGCTATCACCGGGATGCGGAAATGATTGCTCGTGTGTTGAAAAGACTCGGATATTTTATGATTCGCGGGTCGAGCCGGGATCGCGGAAAAGAAGCGTTAGAGAAAGGGCTGGCACTTGCCAGTGATTCTACAAATACTATCGCTATCACCACAGACGGACCACTAGGACCGTACCGGCAATGCAAACCAGGTGCGGCCCGGATCTCCCAGGAAAAGCAGGCAGTGGTGCTCCCCCTGGCCTCAAATTCCAGCCGGAAAAAAATTATCAGGAACAGCTGGGATCAGTTCTATCTTCCTCTTCCATACGGACACAATATCGTAATATTTGGGGAGCCCATCTATCCCGAGCGAATCACCGGAAACAGAAAAAAGGATACTCTCACCGCCACCCTTCAGCAAATCGAGTCGCACTTGCACCGATTACAGAATGAAGCGGATCAATATTTTCAACAGTAGGCTGTCGTTCTTTTTACTGCCATTGAGCTGGCTGTATGGAGCTGTCGTCTCTGTGCGGAACCTGTGTTATGATCGCAAGTGGTGCCACTCCGCTCAGGTCGACATCCCTGTGATCAGTGTGGGAAATCTGCGGGTGGGCGGGAGTGGTAAAACCCCGCTGGTGAAACATGTGGTGCGCGAATTACTCCGGGTGGGCTTCCGGCCGGCCATTATCAGCCGGGGATACCGGCGGCAGTCAGCCGGTCAGATGGTCGTTAGTGAAGGGGAAGGTCCGGTAGTGGCTGTTGAAAAGGCGGGAGATGAACCGTATATGTTAAGCACCCTGCTTCCTGAGGCCGTCATTATCGTTGATGAAGATCGGGTCGCTGCAGCCCGAACTGCCGGCGAGCACTATCAGTGCGACGTTATTGTAATGGATGACGGTTTTCAACACCGGGCACTGCAGCGGGATTGCGATATCGTCCTTGTACCAATCGACGATCTGTTGCGCAAGGAACCACTGCTTCCGGCCGGCCGGCTGCGTGAACCCTTCGGCTCGCTTAAGCGTGCAACCCATCCGGTGCTCGTTGCACCAAATAACCAGGTGAACTGGCACGCCGGCGAGGAACTGATCCGCCGGTTCACCCGAGCCCAGGTATTCCGGGGCGTAAAATTTACAGAACCGGTCTTACGGAATCCGTCTCAACAGAAAAGCATCGATCTGAGGAACCTGCAGGAATCTCCCGTCGGCTTCGTGGTGACGGGAATCGGAGATCATCGTTCATTCCGTAAAGCGCTGGATCAGCTTCCTTTAAAAATTATACAGTGCCAATCGTATCCTGATCATTATGAGTATCCCATGCAAGAACAGCGACGAATCCTCGAGCAATTCACAGCCAGTGACGCCCAGTATCTCATTATGACAGCAAAGGATTTCGTTAAATGGGAATCAGCGTTGGTAGAACAATATAATATCTTTTTTGTGAGCCTGGATTTTCAATTCTCTCCACCGCTATTCAATGCGGTGAGAAAAGATTTGGATCTCTCGTAACAGAATATCACCCTCAGAACTGAAAGTGTTCAGAAAACAAGCGTCCGATACAAGCTGGTGCACCTATCTTCTGTTGAGTATGGAGAGAAGATATACGCACAATGTATGACGCAATTTGGACGGAGATATTGTATATTTTCTTTGTCCCGTCGTCACGGGATCTCTTTGCCGAAGGCATAACTTCGGGGCGAGGCGTTTTCTAAATAGACTCAGAACTTAAAAATACCGGTGAAGATCGGAAATTGTATTTGTTTGTCACTGGGTAATTTTCTAATTTCGAGGTACTCTCGTACTGATTCATGATGATCCAGTGACTATGTGATGAATGGCATTATATCGATGGGTATTTGAGATTGAAAATCCAGACGGAATGTTTAGGGGAAAAGTGGTGAGGATGGGGAACATCGATAAAACTAATATCATATATAATTAAATCGATAAAGAAAAAAGGATGATAGATTTATGAAGAAATATCTCACCGGATCACTCATAGTCCTTGTTATTACCGGTCTTTTTCTGGTTAGCCCACCCGGACAGAAGATCATTGCCTCTGCCAATGACTTATACCAGAAGCTGAATGTTTTCTCCGACATGGTAAGCATCATTAATGATAATTATGTCGAGGATGTGGAGTGGAATGAGGTGATGTCCGGTGCCTATAATGGTTTATTGGAGGAGCTTGATCCCCACTCGGTATACATTCCCAGGAAACGCGTGGGCAATATCAATGAACAGTTTGAGGGAGAATTCCAGGGGATCGGGATCGAATTTGATATCATCGAAGGGTATATCACGGTTATTTCCCCGATCCCCGGCGCGCCTGCAGATCAGGTAGGAATCCAGGCCGGAGATAAAATTGTTGTCATCGAAGGCGAATCGGCGAAAGGGATTACCCAGCAGGGAGTGTTTGAGAAGCTCAGAGGCCGCAAGGGGACCCAGGTAGATGTGACTGTGATCCGGCCGGGGCGCACAGACAGCCTGGATTTTACTATCACCAGAGATGATATTCCGATTGCGAGCGTGCTGGCGTCAGTGTTGATTCCGGGGCACGAAGCGACAGGATATATTCGTCTGAACAGGTTTGCACGGCACACCTCCGAGGAATTTGAAGAAGCATTGGACAAATTGGAATCCCAGGGAATGCAGCATCTGGTGATCGATCTTCGGAATAATGCCGGGGGATACATGGACCAGGCGATTAAACTCGTGGATAAGTTTGTGGCTGGCGGACAGAAGGTCGTGTACACCAAGGGGCGTATCCCCTCTGCCAACGAAGAATTCTTTTCAACGGATCGCGCTACGCATCATCGTTTCCCAGTGGTGGTTCTGATTAATCGAGGGTCGGCCAGCGCCAGTGAAATTGTGGCTGGAGCGCTGCAGGATCTGGATCGGGCACTGATCGTCGGAGAAACCAGCTTCGGAAAAGGGCTGGTACAGCGACAATGGCAGATGCGGGATGGTTCGGCCATCCGGGTGACCGTGGCGCGATATTATACTCCCAGCGGACGTTTGATCCAGCGTCCCTACGAGAATGGAGCAGAGGAATACTATCGCGAAATATACGAACGGATGCAGGAAGAAGAGGGGACCGATACCAGGATGAAAGTGGATACCACCGAACGGCCCGAGTATCATACCAGAGGTGGCCGGACGGTCTATGGTGGCGGCGGTATTACCCCGGACGTTTCCATTCCAGGAGCGTACAATCCGACCCAGACGACAATGCAATTAAATGCAGAGCGCGTGTTCTTTGAGTTTGCCTCGCAATACGTGGCCGATCATCCGGAATTGGAACAGCAAGAATTCCGGACATTTGCAGCCAATTACGAACTGGATCAACCAGCGATTTCCCAATTGAAAGAGTTTATCCGTTCCCGGGATCATGAGTTTGATGAGGCCGAATTTTCGGAGGATTTGCGGTATATTCAGAATTTAGTGAAATCGGAAATTGCCTCAAATCTCTGGGGGAAAGGTGAACAATATGCCATCCGGCTGCAAATGGATAATCAGGTGCAGAAAGCGCTCGAATATTTACCCCGGGCGAAAGAACTCGCTATGGTAGAATACAGCGAAAAGGAATGATGAGAGCACAGGAACTCGCCACAGGGTAAACGGTTAAATGCTTGACATTTGCGCAAGAATTAGATTATATTCAAAAATGTAGGAGCACAGGTTAACAAAATCTTTGAATGTTTAAGGTCTGTAATAGGAGAAAGGTAAGAACCTATGTTAATTGAGTTATTCCATCAAGGCGGCGGATTCATGTATCCGATTCTCGGATTGCTTATCATCGGATTAATGATTTGTCTGGAGAGGTTTTATACTCTTGCCAGAGCATCTATTAATACCCGGAGACTGTTGAATAATGTACAAGCAGCCCTCGAAGAAGACGGGGTACCCGGGGCACTGGAAGTCTGCGAAAATACGCCCGGCCCCGTTGCTGAAATATTCCATGCTGGATTGTCCAGAGTGCATCGCGGTATTGAAGAAGTGGAAAAAGCGATTGAAAATGCAGGCAGTATAGAAATGTCATTTCTGGAACGCGGTCTTACCTGGCTGGCTACGGTCGTTGCGATTGCTCCGATGCTCGGTTTTACCGGAACAGTCTGGGGAATGATTCTGGCGTTCCAGGATATTGAAAAAGCCAATGATATCTCACCCTCTATTGTGGCGGGTGGTATATCAGTGGCATTGTTGACGACATTGTTTGGTCTGGTGGTGGCAATTATCATCCAGTTTTTCCACAATTTGTTCGTCTCCCGTATTGATAAGATTATCATTGATATGGAAGAAGGGTCCGTGAAATTGGTCGATACTCTGGTGGATATGGATGAAAAAGGCCAGCTGGAGAAGGGTGCTGCGGCTGCCGCTTCCGGATCGTAATGGTATTTCAAGATCAAGCGTATCAGGTGTCTCAGACAACAACTATGAGGTAGAATTCAATGTCAAAATTAAAAGAAGGATCAAGAGATCGGAACGTTGAAATACCGATGGCATCGCTGGCTGATATCGCTTTTTTGTTGCTCATTTTCTTTCTGGTGACGACGACTATCGATATGGATAAAGGGTTGGGAATTGTACTCCCGGCAAAAGGCGAACAAACCGAGGTCGCCAAGAAAAACATCAGCAATTTGTTAATCAACGCACGTGGTCAGATTTTGCTGGATGAAGAACTAGTGCCACTTCGGGATGTTCAGCCACTCGTTCGGCAGAAGATGCAGGAAAACCCGAATCTGATTATTTCAGTAAAAACGGACAGGCGGACAACATACCAGCGATATGTTGATGTGCTGGATGAGTTGAAGCAGGCGAATGCCAATCGTATTTCAATTGCGAACCCGGAATAATTAATCGTTAACAAAAAGACAGAACGCTATGGAATTTAAACGAAAAGAAGAATCAAGCAGTGGCATCCCGACTTCCTCTCTTCCGGATATTATCTTCATGTTGCTAATATTCTTTATGGTTTCCACGGTGTTAAAAGAATACCAGGGCTTGAGTGTCATCCTGCCCGAAGCGGAGAAAATAGAGAAGCTGGAGACAAAGCGGCATGTGACGTACGTGTGGATTGCAAAAGATGGGACGGTGTCCATTGATGATAAATTGATGGAAATGGATAATGTCCGGCATATCATGTATGAGAAGAGAGTGAATAATCCGCAGATTACGGTCTCGCTTCGCGCCGATAAAGGCTCCAATATGGGGCTGATTACCGATTTCCATCAGGAATTGCGTGAGGCAGATGCTTTGAAGATAAACTACTCATCAAGAACAGAAGCATAGCTATGATTACACGTACAAAACCCGAAGTATCACTTAAGGCAAAATACGGGAAAGTTATCCGGATCTCCTTGATCCTCTCGCTGCTGTTGCTCACAACGGTTCTGATAGCCGTGCCGCGAATGGAGCAAAAGGAAACCGAGATAGAGCAGCCAAACGTCCAGATTGAGAATGTGGAGATTCCGGAAACCCAGCAGTATGAAAGGCCCCCGGCCCCTTCCAGGCCCACGGTCCCGGTTGCGTCTGAAAGCGAGGATATCGCAGAAGATGTAACCATTGAGGAGACCACTTTTCAGGAATTTGAAGCATCGGAAGCTCCGCCGCCGGCCCCGGAAGAAGGCCCCAAGGTCAAGTTCATTCCTTATGATGAACCCCCGGAGTTGATTGGCGGAATGCAGGCGCTGCAACGGGCAATTAAATACCCGGAAATTGCCAAAGAAGCCGGTGTGGAAGGAACGGTGATCGTGCAGGCTTTCATTAACAAAGAGGGCAACGTAGAAGAAGTGGTGATTGTGAAGGGTGTGCCGAAAACCGGTCTGAACGAAGCCGCCATTGAAGCGGTGCAAAGAACCAAGTGGAAACCGGCAAAACAGCGCGATCGCGCGGTGGGTGTCTGGTACTCAATTCCGATTGTTTTCCGCCTGAAGACCGGGTAAATTCCACTTCGCTGGCTTCAGTAGTGATATTTCTTGTAACCTGATTGCTTGACTGAAGACAAATTTTCAGCAACGGCGGAATCTATATGATCTCGCCGTTTTCTTTTTGGGATGGTTTCCAACCAATTATTCTGGGATAATTTATAGTTCCCGGAAGCGTTGCGCTTCATTAAAATCGGAAAAGTGAAAAGACCGCATTTTACGGATATGCGGGCAGCACCGGATTATCGCATGGACCGTAAGACCTGCGCCGAGCCCCACGGGAAGATGAGTGGCGCTGTTTTAGAATTTTTGAAAGGTAATGGCGTTTTTAACTTCCGCAATGGCCTGGGTGACATTAATTTCACGGGGGCAAGCATCCGTGCAGTTAAATATCGTGTGGCAACGCCAGACTCCATCTTTGTCATTGAGAATTTCTAATCGTTCCTGTGCTCCTGTGTCCCGACTGTCGAAGATAAACCGATGGGCATTGACGAAAGCCGCCGGTCCCAGGTATTCCCCGTTTGCCCAGAAAGAAGGACAGGAAGTAGTGCAGATACCACATAAGATACATTTGGTGGTATCATCGAATCGTTCCCGTTCTTGGATCGATTGCGGTCGTTCGTGGGATGGTGGGAGCTCGTCATTAATGAGATAGGGTTTCACCTTTTCCAGGCTCTCAAAGAACGGATCGAAATCAACAACCAGATCTTTCAGGACAGTATAACCTTTCATCGGCTCAATCTTAATGGTATGCGTCCTCAGATCCTGGATGAGTACCTGACAGGCGAGTTGATTAATACCATTGATCATCATCCCATCGGACCCGCACACGCCATGCGCGCAGGAATATCGAAAGGTGAGGGTACCATCCAGAGTCCGCTTGATCTCCAACAGAGAATCCAGGACACGATCTTTGGGATCAACTTCCAGTTGAAAAGTTTCCCAGTGCGTGGCATCATCGATTTCCGGATTGAACCGGTTTATTTTGAACGTGACGTCCATCTCTCCTGTCCTTCCTCGTCTGTCTGTTAGTACTTCCGTTCTTTGGGTTCGAAATGGGTGATGGAGACGGATTTGTAATCCAATTCAACGGTACCGTCTTCTGTCAGGTAGGCGAGGGTATGTTTCAGCCAGTTCGCATCATCGCGATCCTGGAAATCATCCCGAAAATGCGCGCCGCGGCTTTCTTCTCTGGCAAGTGCAGATTCCACAATGGCTGAGGAAAAATCCAGCAAATAGCCAAGTTCGATGGCATCCAACACGTCGGTATTGAAATAACTGCCTTTATCCATAATGGTGATGTTCTGGTACCTGGTTTTCAAATCAGCCAGGATGTCTTTCATTTTGGTCAAGGTTTCACTATTCCGATAGACGGAGACAAGGTCCATCATATTATTTCGTAATTCCGTCCTGATTTCTACCGGATTTTCGGTGCCGGTGGAGTCTTTAATCTGTTGGAGGCGATCCCGGAGCGACTGCGCTGACGTTTCAGGGAGCGGCTCGAAATCCGTGGAGTTGGCAAACCAGGCCATATGGCGGCCGGCACGACGCCCGAATACCACAAGATCCAGCAGAGAGTTTGTCCCCAGGCGGTTGGCGCCGTGCACGGAGACGCATGCCACTTCACCGGCGGCATACAGGCCATTCACCGGAGTGTTCCGGGCATCGGCGACCACCTGGCCGTCAACATTGGTTGGGATGCCACCCATGGCATAATGACAGGTAGGTTGTACGGGAATGGGGTCCTCCAGGGGATCGACTGCCAGATAGGTGCGGGCAAAAAACAAGACATCCGGGAGTTTCTCTTCCAGCTGATCCGGATCGAGATGAGTTAAATCCAGGTGCACATAATCCTGTCCTTGAATTCCCCGGCCAGCCTGCACTTCATCATAAATGGCACGAGAGATCAGATCTCTGGGAGCCAGGTCTTTAATGGACGGGGCATATCGCTCCATGAAGCGTTCGCCGTCATTATTCCGGAGAATACCGCCCTCGCCGCGGGCTCCCTCGGTAATCAGTACACCTAATCGCCAGAGTCCGGTGGGATGGAACTGAACGAATTCCATATCTTCCAGGGGAATGCCGCGCCGGAAGACCATCGCCATCCCGTCTCCTGTATAGGCATGGGCATTGGATGTGATTTTAAAGGCCCGCCCGTATCCGCCGGTTGCGAACAGAACCGCTTTTGCATGAAAAATATGGATATCACCGGTCTTAATTTCTATGGCGACTACCCCGCGACAGACATTTTCCTCAATGATGACATCCGCCACATGAAATTCATTGTAGAACCGGACACGCCGTGCCATGCACTGTTCAAACAAGGTGTGCAGAATCATGTGGCCGGTCCGGTCGGCAGAATAGCATGCTCGACGGACTGCCTTGTCTCCATAGTTACTGGTGTGGCCGCCAAACTGCCGCTGAGCAATTTTGCCTTCTTCGGTGCGGCTGAAGGGTAACCCGAAGTGCTCCATCTCCAGAATAGCATCCACAGCCTCTTTGCAGAGGATTTCGATGGCATCCTGGTCGCCCAGGTAATCACTGCCCTTCACTGTGTCGTACATATGCCATTCCCAGTGATCTTCTTCATGATTTCCCAGTGCCGCCCCAATGCCGCCCTGGGCTGCGCCGGTATGGGATCGCACCGGGTAGAGCTTACTGATCACAGCGACATTTGCGGATTGAGAGGCTTCCAGTGCTGCCCGGAGTCCGGCCCCGCCAGCACCAACGATTACTACATCAAATGTGTGTACCATCGTAACTAATATTCCACGGGTTTGTGAATCACGATTATTGCCACCGCTCCCAGTATGAAAATTGCAAAGACCCCGGTATAGAGTACCGTAATAGCTGCAATACGCCAGCCCGGAATCGTAATATAATCATCAATGATCATCTTGATGCCGTTCATGCCATGATAGAGCGCGAAAATTAAAAATGAAAATTCAAAGGTTTTCCACCAGGGATTGGCCAGTCTGGCGATTGCCAGATCATAGCTGATATTCGCGACGCCTTCGACAAAATGGTAGACCCCGAAATGAAACAGTACTTGAAAAAAGAGAATGACCCCGGTGATCCGTTGCAGATACCAGCTGATTGCACCCGAATTACTTGTGGTTCCCTGATAACTCATGTTGTAGCTCCTGTTACATTATCAGAAGAAAATATGCACCAACAAAAAAAACGATTCCTGTGACGATATAAGTGGAATAAAGCAGTGGTTTTGGATATTTTGACCCACTGGCAAAATCCAGCAATATCACCCGCAGCCCATTGACCGCATGGAACATAATGGCTGCGAAAAGAAAAATTTCAAGTACTTTAAACAAGGGAGTATTGTAGGTGGCAATAACTTTGTTAAACGCCTCGGGGCCTTTCGCTATACTAAACATCCCTTCAATATGGAGAATCAGAAAGATTACCAGTCCGATACCACTGACCCGATGCAGGATCCACGACAGCATTCCCCCTTTCCACTTATACATGGACAACCTCCCTTAGACGATACATTGATTAGGTTCCTTCGTGTGTATTTGCAGGACAAGTTTTCGTGGCTAATTTGGTCATAAATTTGTGGGTAATGTGGACAAAAAGCAAGCTATAACTAAATGATTGATCGCACAATCAATCGGTCTAAAGAGTGTATTTTTGGTGGTTTACTATTGACTACGTTTGTAATTTGGGTAAGCTTTTGAGTATGTAATTTTAAACCTGAAGAGGCTTATGTGGAATAAGATATTATATTGGATTACATTACGCAGATTTCAGTGGCAGCACAGGCAAAGCGACGTGGATATTATCTCTTTCACCCGGGCGCTCTCAAATGCGCAAAAAATTCTTATCTGCCTTCCCTGGGATTTTACGGAATTTTTCGTTGCGCGCTATGTGTTGAAGTACATCTCCCGGGATGATCAAAAGCATAGTATCACCTACATCGTACCCAACGGGTTTAACAGTCCGATTCCCACTCGGCCACAGGACACTGTCATTCACGCAAATGGTACAAGCCGGACCCGGTCAGGGCTCTTTTCTGAAACATTCGAACGGCAGATAATACAACATGATTTTCACGTGGCTGCTGATTTCAGTCGTACATTTGATCTGGGAACCTCAATGCTGTGCTGGAGATCCGGGGCACCGTTACGTATTGGGCTGGAATCTCCCTATTCCCATTTGTTTTTTAATATTGAATTCGAACAGGAGGGCAGGGGATTCCCGCTTGAAAACGCCTATCGGAGTATACAAAAAACATTGGCCATCGAAGATAAGTGAAAACATGACTGCAGCAGCTGAACATAGATAATCATGACTATTAAGGCAACTCAGGAAAACCGTTAAAACGGTTCAATGGAGGGACTGTTTTCCCGGAACCCCCGGGATGTCCCGTAAGGGATCCCGTTGGGAAATCCCGGGGTGAAGAAGAAAAGTATCTGAGCGTGCACCGTTCCGGGAATTGTACTGAGTAGATTTAATAGTCATATAGATAATTCAGATCGCCCCCTCATGAATCTCTGTATCTTTGAAGACGAGCTCTCGGTTGATACTTTTCCCCTGTCGTATACACGGCCTGTGTTCGAACTCACCTGTGGAATCCTGTCACTCCGGGAAAAAATTTTAACCCGATTTACCGGTGAACAAATCATATATTTTTGCCGGGAGTATTTATCAGCGCTGCTGAAGGAGCAGTTCCCGGACGCACTGATCAATCAGCTGGCGGAAGAAGATACCCTGTTCATTAACGGGCGTGTATTGATGAATGAATTCTATGCACCCGAGGGTGAGGGAGGTCATCCGGTTTGTTATAGGAACGATGAGAGCGTGCTGGCTGCCTTCATTCCTGCAGAGCATATTCACTATCTCACAGCCAACGGAGAAGAGTATCTCACCTTTCGGGACATTCCGTTTCAGGAGATATATGATGTTGAATGGAAAGTACTGCGCTACCCCTGGGAATATATTCAATCCATGCCCGCCGAAATCGAGGATGATGCGAAACGACTTTCCCTGTCAAACACAATTAATTCCCAACACTTCCCAGGGATTCATTTGGTGGGTGAGGAGAAAGTGTATGTTGGAGAGAACGTACAGATTAAACCCGGAGCAGTACTGGATGCGGAGCCGGGAAGTATTGTAATTGATGATGGAGCGGTTATAGGGCATAACACCACAGTCATAGGACCATGCTACATCGGTCCCCGGTCGAAAATCAGTCCGGGGGCAAAATTAACGGGAGAATGTTCATTCGGGCCTGTCTGTAAAATTGGGGGTGAAGTCGGAGAAACCATCATTCAAGGGTACACCAACAAAAAACACGACGGGTTTTTGGGAGGATCATATCTTGGTGAATGGGTGAATCTCGGGGCTAATACCACCAATAGCGATCTAAAAAATAATTATTCCACCGTATCCATGCCGATTAATGGGAGTATGGTGAATACCGGCCTCCAATTTGCCGGATGCATTATCGGAGATCATACCAAGACAGCAATCGGCACAACCATCAATACCGGATCCGTCTATGGGGTAGGATGCAATATATTCGGGAAAGGATTCCCCCCGAAATTTGTGCCCTCCTTCATGTGGGGCGGTGTTGATCAGTGGGCTGTGTATCACCCGGAGAAGATGCTTACCACGGTAGAAATTGTACAACGCCGGCGGGGAGTTGAGTCATCGGCAGCATATAGAGAGATGGTGGCCTCGGTGTTCGACATAACTGCGGCAGAAAGAGAAAAATTAATGGCTCCACTGGAGTAAAGAAGTTGATATTGTTTGCCGTTCATACTGCTGCTTTTGCTGCCACGGCACGATACGAAAATAAGGATGAACGCGACATGCTGAGAATGCGATATCTCTCACATATGAATATGAATCTATTTGGATAACGCCTCGAAGATCCCTTTGGGACGGGGCGATTTCTAAATAGACTCGGAATTAGGAAAATGAATAGGAAACAAATCTGGCTGTCACATGTAAAAGGTTGACTTTCTAAGAAACGATAGGTTATATTGACCCCGAACAAAAAAAGAAATGCGAGAACTATGTACATTGAGAACATAGCGCCGGCAGCGACGAAGATATTGCTTCGAGGCATTGAAAGTATATATCTTACACAAGGAGGTAATTGTCGGTAACTTACTTATGAAATTCAGACATGTCAGAGTATCACAAACCAGAGTAGCCAGTACCCATGGCAGTTCTCCTGTATATTCTGAATGTCCCCCCGGTTTGTCCTTCCCCTCCGACCAGTCGGAGTGTGACACATCTTACAGTCATTTTATCAAATAAATAATAAACTAACTCAGAAAAAAATAACTCGGAGGAAGATTAGATGAAGAATAAATACGTATATTGGTTACTATTCAGTTTTTTAATATTGCCGATTCTGCTATTTGGAGTGTTAGTGCTTGGAATGCATACCGAATATGTCCAGGATGTGGGTTCGCTCTTGAAGGAGAAGCGACAGCTGAATCATCAGATTGACTCCTTATATACGGTGCTGTCAGATGTTGAAAGTGATCTGGACGCAGTATCACAGGTGCAGATCAGTAGACTGGTTGCCACAGCCTACAACAGTCATCCCTGGCAAACCGATAATACTCCTTTTGTCACTTCCAGCGGTTCCAGAGTGGGTGATGGGACCCTTGCTTTGAGCCGGGACTTGATTCGCGCAGAAAATGCTCTCATGCATCGGATGGGATTTAATCCCAGTGGAATGTATGTCTACGGTGACACGGTTTTTGTAATATACGTGAAACCCATGGTTGTCCATGACACCATGAATCGCCGGTTTACCAACAGAGCGGATATCTGGCTCGATCAGCTCTCCATAGCCCGAAAATGGGGGAAACGGGAAGTGTATATTGCCAGCCGCTCGGATTCATAACACATTTATTTCTTTCGTCGTTTTTTTCTACAGGGTGGCTGGTTTGAAGAATTCGGTCCGGGTAGGTGTCCGATTCGCCGCGGCGAAGTTATGACACCAGCCGCCCGAAAAATTTCATCTTATAAAACGCTCTTGCCGTTCTTTTCGATATCCACCAACCATCTCCGTCAGGATCTACCGATTTTGAGTTGAAAGAGTCGCATGGGTTGACTATCATTTATAATTCATAGAATGTTGTGAAGGAGATGGGGTGAATAACGAACGATTACAGTTGCTGCTCCAATATTATCGCACCTCCATTGGATTTCTTTTTCTTTCCTCCGCATTTGCCCTGGTGCTTTTCGGGAGTAGAATTTTCGGGAGTTTCGTGTTCTATCAGTGGGATATTGCGCTGGTGCATATGGGCACATTGGGGGCGCTTACCATCGGGCTGATGGGGCTTTATCAACGGGTATACTTGCATCTTGAAGAGGTGCGTCTTCAGCCCTGGCCGTTGCAGACCATTCTGATCGTTTTGGTTTTAAGCGTGCTCCTTGTGTTTGCCGGCTTCGGAATAAAGAGTTGGCTTCTGCTGGGTCCGGGAGTACTTGGAGTATTTATCGCTTTATTTTGGTGGGTCATACAATATTTCCGATGGTTTTTACAAGTCAGTCGTCAAAAGCGGGCGGGAGTATTGTTGTTTGGGGCACTGGGTGTTGTAGGATTGGTCATTGCTCTGGTTCTCGGGGGATATCTTCTCCATGAATATATGAATACGAGTGTAGTGCAGAACATCCGTTTGTCTCATATTCATGCCGGTTTGGTAGGATGGGCTTCCTTGAGTTTGCTTGGTCTGGGGGTGGCATTGCGGGGAGAGGATACGCCGGTGACAGGCTCCGTCGGTACGCTGCAAGGCAGTGCCTGGCTCTGGTTTGTCGGTCTGGTATTTCTGACCATCCTTTTCGCTATCTGGAGAATGAACCTGACTCTGATGGCGGCGGGAATAATTCTCCTGGGGTTTCTGGGATATGGGTACAGTATGCCCAGGGTGGATACTCCTTCCGGATCCGGAGAAGCATCTGAAAGACCGTCGTCCGGAAAGCGGCTTTTACCCTTTATCATTGTGGGATTTGCGGCCTTGTTTCTCACCATTCTCCTGGGATTTGATATCGCTGCAAACTATCCGAGTGGCCGGGCCACTTCCCATAGAATTTTAGGGGTTGGCGGGTGGCTCTTGATGACCTACCTCATGACAATGTTCTCGGAAGTACCGAAAACTATCCAGCAGGTTTCGCAAAACCGTAGTCACCCCAATTCCGGTATACCGCAAAATCCGATGCGTTCAGGAGTAATCAAGGTCGGATGGATAACATTGACCGTATCCATGGTGCTCGCACTTACAGGTTCATTTGTTTCCACTGAGTTGTTATACGGGGGATTATTTCTTCTCAGCCTGGTGACCTTGGGGCTTTCCGGTTATTTGGTAGGTCACTATCGTTTATATAAAAAGAAGATATAAGCAGGAAAATTGGAACTGATATCCGATCATGAGGGTTTAGAAGAAAATCCGGATACGTGTATTGGTGATATACGATCTGGGAGCAGGAATGATATGCCTGGCAGGCTCAGGAAGATAACCTGAAATTTCTCTTGAATTCAGGCAACACAGGAGGATTAGAAAGCGTATGGCAGCTATCAGCCGTGAACAAATCATGCATTTGCTTGAGGAGGTCAACTATCCCGGATTCAGCCGAAATATTGTGTCTTTCGGAATGGTGGGGGATATCGACATTCAGGACAGCACGGTACATATTCAACTGCGCATTTCCTCCTCAGACGATGAGAAAAAGAACCGGATCAAAGAGTTAGTGCGGAATAAAATTGAATCCCAGGGTGAAGTAGATACCGTGTCGGTTTCGATTGTGGAGCCGGGACAGGAGTCCGGGAAATCGCGCCAACCCAATGAGAGCGGCAGTCAAAGGGCCGGGCAGTTTGACCGAGGGGATCCCTGGGCGGATCAACATCGCATTCCTGGGGTAACGTATACGGTTGCTGTTGCCAGCGGAAAGGGTGGTGTGGGGAAATCTACGGTTGCTGCGAATCTGGCTGCCGGGCTGAAACAGCACGAGTATAATGTGGGGCTATTGGATCTTGACATCTATGGTCCGAGCCTGCCTACCTTGTTTGGTATAAAAGAACAGCCCTATTTAACGAAGGATGAGCGTATTGCCCCTCTGGAGAAGTTCGGTATTAAACTCATGTCATTCGGCAACATCCTGGGTGATGATTCCCCGGTGATCTGGCGTGGTCCCATGGTAGCAAAGATGGTCGACCAGTTTTTAAATGGCATTGCCTGGGGCGAACTGGATTATCTGATACTGGATCTGCCGCCTGGTACCGGTGACGTGCAGCTGACGCTGGTCCAGAAGATCGCAATCACAGGAGCGGTGATGGTGACCACTCCTCAGCAACTGGCGTTACAGGATGTGAAGCGGGGCGCTGATATGTTCAGAAAAGTGAATTCCAGGGTGCTGGGCATCATTGAAAACATGAGTTACTTTACCTGTCCGCACTGTGGTGAACCAACGGAGGTCTTTAGTCGTGGAGGCGGACAGAAGGAGAGTATCCGCCTGGGAGTGCCGTTACTGGGAAGAATCCCGCTGGAACCGGCCGTCATGGAGACGAGTGATCTCGGTGAACCGGTGGTCTTCAGTCGGGCGGATTCCGAGGCCGCGCAAGGGTTTCTCAAGGTCGCCGGGAAATTAGCGGAACAATTACAGGCGGTTGTCGAATAACTGGTATGAGTTCAATCGGAAGCACCTGAAAGGTGAGTATCGCCCGGCAAAGTTGTTGTTCTGTTTACGAGATAAAGTGCTTTCGTATCAAGGGTCAGACCTTTATCTTGACATCGGGGTATACAGGGAATAAATTCGGTAGATTATGCACGAAAAGGTACGATCCGTTATGACAGACGACACCAGCCAACTGCAGGAAAAAATTTTGCACCATGGCGTTCTGCCGCGGCACATTGCAATCATCATGGATGGAAACGGGCGGTGGGCCAAAGCGCGAAGTCTCCCCCGGGTTGCCGGGCATAACGAAGGCATTAATTCTGTTCGGGAGGTGGTTCGCACGTGCGGTGATCTCGGCATTGAAGTACTGACCCTGTATACTTTCTCGGTTGAGAACTGGAATCGGCCCGCCAATGAGGTTTCGGCTCTGATGAGCCTCCTGCTGGACACCATCCGGGAAGAAGTGGAGGAGCTGCAGAAAAACAATGTGAAATTACAGGTGCTCGGCGATCTGAATGAAATCCCGGAAGAACCTCGCAAGGGGATGCTGGAAGCCATTGAACGCACCCACGCCAACACCGGATTAATCCTGAATCTGGCCTTAAATTATGGGGGACGCCAGGAAATCCTGGAAGCCGTGGAAAAGCTGTATCGGGATGTCGAGTCCGGAAAGCACTCCATTGCCGATTTGAAGGAAGAACTCTTCAGTGGATATTTGTATACTGCCCACCTCCCGGATCCGGATTTACTCATTCGGACCAGCGGGGAATCCCGGATCAGCAACTTTTTACTCTGGCAAATTGCCTATACGGAATTATATATCACGGCAACGTATTGGCCTGACTTCCGGGAAAAAGAGTTATATCAGGCAATTTTAGATTACCAGTGCCGGGAAAGACGATTCGGCAAAGTGAGTGAACAAGTCAATAATCATCAATCTATACTGCTGGAACAATCATAATTCGTATGGAAGTAAGACGCTTCTGGAAATATCCGCTTCTTTCCGGTATCCTGGTGTTCCTTTTCATTTTCTGTTGCCCGGGAAGAAGCAGCACGCCATTATTCGCTCAGGCTGCTACTGACACCGAGGAAGGCGTGCGGTTGTTAGGTGTTTCGGTCCAGGGGAATCAAACGGCCAGTGCCGCACAGATTATTGCCAACTCAGGATTACGGGTTGACCAGACCCTGTACGCTGAAACTATCCAGAAAGCGATTCAGCGCGTCTACGATATCGGGCTCTTTTCCGATGTCAAGATTCTGGTGGAACAGCAATCGGCGAATGCCGTGTATCTCGTCATCAGGGTGGAGGAATGGCCCCGTTTGGGAACCATGAATTTCCGTGGCAACAAAAAAATTAAGCAAAATAAGTTCAGCGAGGAACTGGATCTCCTTCCGGGGCAGGTGTTAAGTGATTACGATATCCACCAGGCAGCGAAAAAGATTAAGTCCATGTATAAGGAAAAGAATTTCCTGCTGGCGGAGGTGGACACCCTGCTGCAGCCCACCCCGGACCGGGACGGGTATGTGGATTTGACCTTCCGGATCGAGGAAGGAAAAAAGGTGAAGATCCAGGACATCGAATTCCATGGGAATGAGGTGTTTTCCGATGGGAAGTTGCGCCGGCAGATGGACAAGGTGAAGGAGCAGCGGTGGTGGAAACTCTTCCAGAATGTGGAGTATAGTCCGGAAAACTTTATTGAAGATAAGCAGTTAGTCAAAGAATTTTACAAGTCAAACGGGTACCGGGATGCCGAGGTGATCAGGGATTCCTTGTATTATAATGAGGAAAAAACCCGCATGTTTATCGATATGTGGGTGGAAGAAGGGTCGGTGTATACCTACAGTGATTTCTCCTGGAATGGGAATACGTTGTATACAGATGAAGAACTCCAGCGGGCGCTGGGGCTGCGGGCTGGTGATACTTACAATTTCGAGCAGTTTCGGACGGGGACCGAGAACATCAGCAAATTATACATGGATCGGGGCTACCTGTATTTTCAGATGAATCCGCAGGAGGTGCCGGTCGGGGAAACCGAGGTTCGTGTGGATGTGCAGGTGCAGGAGAATTATCAGGTCAGTGTTCGCAGGATCGACATTACCGGAAACACCAAAACCAAAGAAGATGTCATCCGGCGTGAACTGCAGATTTTCCCCGGAGATGTGTTCAGTCAGGAAAAACTCATCCGGAGCCAGCGTGAGCTGTTCATCCTGAACTATTTCTCCAACATCGTTCCTGATGTAGTGCCGGTGGATGAAAAACAGGTGGATCTTGAGATTGAAGTCGAGGAGAAACAAACGGATCGGGCCAATGCCTCCATTGGGTATAGCGAGTTAGACAAACTCCTCGGCAGCGTGGGGTTGGAATTCAATAACTTTAGGGGGCACGGGCAGCGCCTTTCGTTCAGTTACCAGCGGGCCAGTTATTTTCAGTCTTTTAACTTCTCTTTTCAGGAGCCCTGGCCCTGGAACCGCCCCAATCCGGTCGGAGTCAGCGTGTTTTACAGTGAACGCGGTGCCGCCACGGGAGGCGGATATCTCTTTGGCAGCAGCGCGTCCTATTATCTTCCGTTTGACTATACCACCAGAGGCGCATCACTTTCCATCGGTCATCGGTTTCGCTGGCCGGATAATTATTTCCGGGGCAATTGGTCTATTTATATGGATTCCAAACGGTATACGGCGATTAAAGATTCGACCGTATTCCGGTACTGGAATCCCTCAGGTAAGAACCCCACGTATGGTGTGAGATTTACCCAGGTGATTCAACGCGACAGCCGTGATCGACCGGAATTCCCGACCCAGGGATCACGGGTGTCCTTGCGTTCCACCCTTTCCGGAGGTCCGTTAGGCGGGAACGAAGAATATCATAAACATGATTTCCAGATTGAATGGTTCAGTCCGTTGCCCCTGAAATTTGTCCTGTACACTGATATAGAGTTGGGGGCACTGAAAGCACTTTACACCGGGGCAGTGATCCCGTATGAAGATCTCTTCTACATGGGTGGAGAGGGACTCGTGTACGGCACCGCTCTGCGGGGATACGATGAGCGGTCGGTCGGTCCGATTTCCCCAGGCGGGAATGCCATTGGTGCCCGGGCGCTGATGAAATACTCGTTGGAATTACGATTTCTTATATCAGAGAATCCCACCATTTATGGACTCGGGTTCTTCGAGAGTGGAAACACTTTTCTGAATGTGGCCCGCATGAATCCGTTCGATCTCAAACGTTCTGTCGGTGTAGGCGGGCGGGTTTTCATGCAGATGCTGGGTATGCTGGGCGTCGATGTTGGTTACGGGTTCGATCCACTTGTTCTCGGAGGAGAACCCTCAGGATGGAAAACTCATTTCGTTTTTGGGCAATCCTTTTAAATGATTTAACTGTGATTTCAACAAGGGATCATGTAGAACTATAAGGAGGAATATAGTGAAGCGGAAGCTACGACTGAGTATTGTATTATTAGCAGGTATACTGGTGGGTCTGCCCGTGTTTGCGCAACTGAGAGTCGGATATGTGAATTCCGACAGAATTATGCAGGAATGGGAGACGGCCCGGGAAGCGCAACAAAAGCTGAATGAAGAAGCACGCAGCCTCGAACAGCAGTATACCACGATGACCACTCGACTGGATAGTCTCAGTCAAGAATTTCAACGGCAGCAATTCGTGATGAGTGAGGAGCGTCGTCGTCAGAAGCAGCAGCAGATGCAGCAATTACAGCAAAAAATTCAGCAGTTTCAGCAGCAGAATGTGGGCCCGCAGGGGCAGATTTATGCGAAACAGGAGCAAATCCTGGGCCCGGTGCTGCAGAGAATTGATGCCGCGATTCGGAAAGTGGCTGCTGAGGGCAGCTTCGATTATGTGTTTGATGTTGCCGCGGGGAACATCCTCTATGCCGAGGAGAAACATGAAATCACCGCGGATGTGTTGTATGAACTTCGCCGAGGTGGAGAGGGAGAAGGAACGACCAGTTCCCAGTAATGTCTCGACCAGAAATTATCCTGTCCCGGTAAACAGAACATATTCGTGGAATTAACACTTTCCGAAATTATCAAAATAATATCAGGTGAGCTGCGAGGTGGCTCACCTGATACCGTTATTACCGATATTGCTGAAATTCAGCATGCCACCTCCCGGAATATTTCCTTCATTGGCAATAGTAAATATTTCAAGTATCTTGAAACCACCGAAGCCGGTGCGGTAATCCTGCCTTCGCATTATCGTGGAGATTTCACACCTTGTCTCCTGGTGGGCAACCCCCAACTGGCAGTGAAAAAGCTTATCGATGTTTTCCGCCCACAAGAAGCAGAGACTTTTACTGGAATTCATGAGACCGCAATTGTCGATTCCTCGGTTGAGGTGGGCGCAGATGTCACCATCGGCCCTTATGCTGTGGTAGAAACCGATACCAGGATAGGTGATAATACGGTGATTCAAAGTCATGCTACTATCGGGCGAGGCACCACAATTGGAGAAGAGTGCTATATTCATTCAAACGTGAACATCTATCATGGCACTGTCATCGGAGACCGGGTGATCATTCACAGCGGGACCATAATCGGCAGTGACGGATACGGGTTTGTCTACCACGAGGGTGAACATCAAAAAATACGCCAGGTCGGTATAGTCCGGATTGAAGATGATGTGGAAATCGGTTCCGGCTGTACCATTGATCGCGCCACCCTGGGAGAAACGGTCATCGGGAAGGGATCGAAATTGGATAATCAAATCCAGGTGGGGCATAATGTGAAGCTCGGCACAGGCTGCTTAATTGTTTCACAGGTTGGTATTTCCGGCAGTACCCGGCTGGGAAACTTCGTGACCGTGGGCGGGCAAACGGGCATTGCCGGGCATATTCATATCGGTGATGGCGTAACCATCGCTGCCCTGGCTGGAGTCACCAAAGATATCGCGCCTGGTAAAACAATCTCCGGCTTTCCGGCGGTCGCTCACACAGAGGAGAAGAAACAAAAGATCCACATCCGTAAACTCCCGGAATATGCGCAGCGACTGCGTAATCTGGAGAAAAAGATAACCAAGAAAGACACATAGAAGTGAGTAAACAACGAACTATCCAGAATCCCATATCAGTGAAAGGCTATGGACTACATACCGGAAAACCCTGCACAATGACCTTCAAATCCGCGGAGGTGAATTCGGGGTATCAATTCAAGCGCACTGACCTGGAAAATGCCCCGGCTATCCGGGCGGATATTGACCATGTCGTGAATATTGACAGGGGAACCACCATTCAGGCAAACGGGGCCAAGGTGCATACTGTTGAGCATGTGCTGGCAGCACTGGCAGGACTGCAGCTTGATAATGTATTGATTGAGCTGGATGGCCCTGAGCCACCGGTAATAGACGGAAGTTCCAAACCGTACGTGGATGCCTTGCTTAATGCAGGATTTCGCGAACAGGATGAAGAGCGATACGAACTGCAAATCGATAAAACCATCACCTATTCGGATCCGGAGCGGGAGGTGGATGTGCACTTGCTCCCCTCGGATCGGCTGCGCATCACGTTTATGATTGATTATCGAAATCCGCATCTCGGCACCCAGTATACTGCCTTGTATTCACTGGAAGACGAATTTGCTGAAGAGTTTGCACCGGCTCGGACGTTCTGTTTTCTCCATGAAGTGGAGAAACTGAAGGAGCAGGGTCTGATCAGAGGGGGGAATGTTGACAATGCGATTGTGATTGTGGATCGGAAGATTGATGAATCGGAATTTAATCGTCTGAAGCAGCTGTTCAAAATCGAAGAGGATATTACCCTGGGAAATAACGGTATCCTGGACAGCAAAGAATTGCGATTCTATAACGAACCTGTGCGGCATAAAGTGGTTGATCTCCTTGGGGATATGGCATTGCTTGGGATACCGATCCGGGGACATATCATCGCAGCGCGCAGCGGCCATGCCGCGAACGTGGAACTGGTGAAGAAGATTAAGAAAGAATATGAACGGCAGATGCTGCGGGAAAAATACCAGGGGAGAGATCCGGGCCAGTACTTTTTTGATATTCGCGCTATTACCAAAATTCTCCCGCATCGGTATCCGTTCCTGTTGGTGGATCGCATCCTGGATCTGGAGCCTGAAAAACGGGTGATTGCCATTAAAAATGTCACCATCAATGAACCCTTCTTCGAGGGGCATTTTCCGGACAAACCGATTATGCCGGGCGTGATGGTTTTGGAATCTATGGGCCAGGCCGGTGGGGTGCTCCTGCTGAATACCGTGGAAAATCCGGAAAATAAATTGGTCTATTTTACCTCAATAGACAAAGTCAAGTTTCGGAAGCCCATCATACCGGGCGATCAAATTCGGCTGGAGCTGGAACTATTGAAGTATCGGTTATCGATTTGTAAAATGCAGGGCAGAGCTTATGTGGATGGCCAGGTGGTTGCGGAAGCGGAATTAAGTGCTTCGATTGTAGAACAGGAAGAATAACCTTTGAGTATTCATCCCACAGCGATTGTCGATGAATCGGCACAACTTGGTGATGATGTGGTCGTTGGGCCCTACTCCATAATCCGAGGAGGGGCAATCATAGAAGATGGAGTGGAAATTCATGCCCATGCTCTGATTGGAGAAAATACGATTCTGCGTCAAAACTGCAAGGTCTTCCAGGGCGCCGTAGTCGGTGAAATTCCGCAGGATTTAAAGTTCAAGGGCGAAGATACTTTCACGGAAATCGGCGCGAACACGGTCATTCGTGAATATGCCACCATTCACAGAGGTACGGAAGATCGACTCAAAACTATTGTGGGCCATGATTGTCTGATTATGGCGTATGTGCATATTGCACATGATTGTCTGGTGGGCGATTATGTGATCCTGGCGAACGCGGTTAATTTAGCGGGACACGTCACCATCGAGGATTATGCCAGCATCGGCGGACTGGTGCCCATTCATCAGTTCGTCCGGATTGGGAGACACAGTTTTGTGGGAGGGGGTGTCCGGGTAACGAAGGATGTTCCCCCCTTTGTACTTGCGAGTTCAGAGCCACTTTCTTACTTCGGACTCAATGCGGTTGGGCTCCGGCGGCGTGGATTTGAGAATGAAACCCGAACGTTAATAAAAAAAGCCTACCGGCTTATTTTTCGCTCCGAATACAATACGTCGCAGGCGGTGGGTAAGATTAAAGCAGAATTGCCCCAGACTGAGGAAATCCGGCAGATTATCCACTTTGTTGAACACAGTAAGCGCGGCCTGATTCACTAATGGGAGCCTCTTCATGGAGGCTGATTCCGGTTCGACAGGATACCGGTGCTTTTCATATGGCTGCAGATGCCTGTCTGGCCGGGTCGGAGAGTAGCCTGCCAGCTTTACGGTTGTATCGATGGCAGCCACCTGCTCTTTCCCTCGGATATCACCAGTCCGAGAAACGCATTAATTTTAAGAGGTGTGCGGAGGCTGGTATTGATGTGGTCCGCCGTCCCACCGGGGGGCGCGCCGTGTTACATGCTGACGAACTCACGTATGCTGTGGTCCTGCCGGTGCACTCGCCGCTGGCCTCCGGGGGTGTGCATTCTGTGCATAATCGAATCAGCCAGGCATTGGCCGAGGGGATTCGACAGTTGGGAGTGAATATCGAATTACGTGAGCAGTCAGATAACCTGCAGGAGCATTATACCTCCTCATCGGCCGGAGAGATTTGTTTCTCTTCATCCACAAAATATGAACTCCAGATTAACGGGAAAAAAAGCGTGGGGAGTGCACAGCGAAAATTCGCGAATACCATCTTGCAGCATGGTTCCATATTAGTAGGCCCGGCACACCAGGACATCGCTTCCTTGCTGAAGGCTTCAACCGCCAGCCAGGATCAAATCAGTGTAACGCTGAAATCGTCCACCACTTATCTGCAGCGGCATCTTGCTGCTTCTCCGGACCTCGGGGAACTCGCAGCCTGCATCACCAGGGCATTTCAGCACCATTTCAACTGTGAATATACAATACAAGACTTCACGGAAACAGAAATCCGGACAATTCAAGCATCGGTGCAGAACTATTCTCTGTCGACTCAGCATGTATCGCATCATCCTGCTTAGTCTTCTGTTGCTTTCTCTGGGAGACAGAGCATACGGGCAGTATCATTTTCCCATGGATTTTGCACAGAGCGACTCGACAACGATTTCCCGGGATCTGGAACAATTCTCTAACCATGTGGGTGTGCATTTCGGGCATATGCCAGGCGTTGTGTTCCGGCTCACCCGGGCGTTCCCGCGGATTCAGTTCTACTATCAGCATACGATGGCGTGGAGCGGCTCGAACACGCGATATTGGTCCCCTGAGGAGACGAAAATTACCACAGCAGGCTCCTTTACCGGCATGGCAGACCTGACTCCGAACTTACAGATCATGCTGCGGTATAATCCCATGGTGATTGATGGAGAGCTTGCCGTATTCAATGGCTTTGGCGCCCGCTATCGGTCTGGTGTCGGGACCGATACCTTGCATACGCTGGCACTGGGGGTGCTGGTGCAAAAATTGGACGGTACGCAGATTGTGACATCCAGTGACCTTGATTTCAGCATCCAGTATTCGCGCTACTATAACCACTGGGTTACTTCCCTGGACGTAACAGTGAGTTTTGTAACAGGGCGGATGAATGTCACACAGGCTGCAGATCTCGGGGCACAGTTTACAGGAGAATTCGAACATCGGGTGGTTCATCTGGGGCTAAAGGCCATTCGGTCCTGGCAACGAATCAATGGTGGCATTACATTACGCACAGATGGACGTATTTGGAATTGTATTGTTGAACTGGGATGGAGTCTGCCATCAAGTATGTAACTGTACTGGGAAGCACCGGATCAATTGGTGAGAATGCCCTCCGGGTCATTACTGAAAACCAGGACCGGTTTTCGGTCATCGGATTATCCGCTTACGGAAACGCCGAACGGCTGATCCGGCAGGCCCGGGAATTTCATCCGAAAGCGGTCTGTATCGCAGATGAATCGGGATATGAAATTGTCAAAGATGCCCTGCAGGATCAGGGAATTGCTGTGTATGGCGGACGAACCGGACTCCTGGAACTGGCCGCCCGTGATGACTGCACATTACTGCTGAACGCCATCGTAGGTGCGCCAGGTATGGAACCGACGGTGGCGGCCATTGAGAGTGGCGTGAACGTGGCCTTATCGAATAAAGAATCACTGGTCATGGCAGGAGCCGTGATCAATCACCTTCTGGAGATTACCGGGGTTGAACTGTATCCGGTGGACAGTGAACATAGTGCTATCTGGCAATGCCTGGTGGGTGAGGATTTGCAGCAGGTCAAAAAAATAATTTTAACCGGCTCCGGCGGGCCTTTCCGGGAGGTGCCCAAAGCAGAATTCCCGGGCATTACCGTTGACCAGGCACTCAACCATCCGAACTGGAGTATGGGAAAAAAAATAACCATCGACTCTGCCACCATGGCGAATAAGGGGTTGGAAGTGATTGAGGCCCACTGGTTGTTCGATATGGATGTGAATGCCATCGATGTGGTGATTCACCCGCAGTCCATCATTCATTCCATGGTTGAGTTTCTCGACGGCTCGGTGAAAGCACAACTGGGACTTCCCGATATGAAAATTCCCATCCAGTACGCCCTGACCTATCCCGAGCATGTCGACGCCCACTGGGAAACTCTTGATCTGGCCGCGGTGAATACTCTGTCGTTTGAGCGGCCTGATTTTGAGAAATTCCCGTGCATGGCATTAGCCTTTGAAGCAATTCAAGCCGGCGGCACAATGCCGGCAGTGCTGAATGTCGCCAATGAATTTGCCGTGTATGCCTTTCTGGACAATGCCATCGGGTTCCATCAAATTCCGCGATTGGTGGATGCTGCAATGAACGCGCATCATCCTGTCCCAGATCCCGAGCTGGAGGATATTATTGAAACCGAGCGGTGGACAAAGGCGTATTTAACACATAAATTAAAATATGATTCGGATATTGAATAAGATGCCATCAAATGAACTTAACTGAATTGAGAAGATACATATGTTAACCAATATAGCTGCAATTGTCTTTGCGCTGGGCATTATTATTTTCGTGCACGAATTGGGTCACTTCCTTGCAGCGAAGCTCTCCGGAGTGCGAGTAGACCGTTTTTCCATTGGGTTCCCGCCCCATGTTCTCAAAAAGAAAAAGGGCGAGACTGAATATTGTGTGGGAATCGTCCCGCTGGGTGGATATGTAAAAATGGCCGGCATGCTGGACGAGAGCATGGAGGAAGAGATCAAGGGTGAACCCTGGGAATTTGCTACAAAAAGTACCCCCAAAAAAGTATTTATTATCTCGGCCGGAGTTATTATGAACTTTCTGCTGGCAGCAGTGCTGTTCGGATTTGTAACTCTGAACGTCGGAATTCCGGAGGTCTCAGACACCACGAGAGTCGAACACGTGGCCGACGATTATCCGGCGGACAAAGCAGGAATGAACCCCGGTGATGAAATCATAGCAGTGAACGCCCAATCAGTGAGCACCTGGCAGGAATTGACCTCTGTTGTCCACAGTAAACCGAATCAGGAAATTACCGTTACCTGGCTGAGTAATGGGCAGGAACACCAGGCAACTTTGACCACCCGGGTTGAACGCCAGATGGTGGATGGTGATCTCAAGGAAGTTGGGTTGATTGGTATAGCGCCGAAAACGACCTATCGTGATGCTGGTGTATTCGAGTCTGCGGGTGCAGGTGTTTCCCAGATGTGGCAGTGGGGGAAAATTACGGTGCTCTCGTTGAAAATGTTGATCACCGGCGAGGAATCTCTCCAATCCATCGGAGGGCCGGTTTTTATCGCGAAACTTGTGGGTGAATCTGCCAGAAGCGGCTTCCTCGATTTACTCAATTTAATCGCAATCATCAGTATTAATATCGGGTTCTTAAATATCCTGCCCATTCCGGCTCTGGACGGCGGACACCTGGTCATTATTTTTACCGAAGGAATCAAAGGTGAGCCGTTATCTGTGCGGACCCGCATGGTCATTCAACAAATTGGTATGGCATTGCTGCTGGCTTTAATGATCTTTGTGATATTCAATGACATTGCCCGCCTGATGTAGAATCTGACAAATATCACGATACACTTTCTCTGTCTGAGTCTGTTTAGATGATGCCTCGAGGAAGGAATCTTCGATTGGATCGTTGAGACTGTTGATTAAACACTCTCAAGCGGGAGAAGACTATGGAGCAACAGTATGCTACCCGGGCTCACAGTCCGCCGGATTGAGCCGTGTCGTCGGTTGTGCCCGACTCATAGGAGGTCAATCGCAAAATCATTGAGCCAAAACGCGCTTTGCTTTTCATTAATACGGGAAGATTCCGCGCATCTTTCGTAAACCAGATTCTGAGTTTACCCTCATATTTAAACAGGAAATCCGATTCTACAAAGGGTTCGACTACGAGGCAGTCATAGGTGCCGGCAGGGACCTTTACCTGCTCTTCTTTCTCGACGGCGATCCAGAAGGGCGAAATTTTATCATTATCGAAGTTACTCATTCGAATCGTATCCCCAACACTGAGATCGAAGGAGCGGATGTAGTAAAAAAGGGACAGCACATCCTGCATTTGTGCTTCAATCGAGAAGGTGGTATCCGAAGAGATGGCCCGCATATCCTCATAGTCGAACCACACGCGATAATCTTTCTGATATTTACCCTCATTCAGTGATTTTTTAAATTGCACCGTGGCAAGGGACGACGTATCAATCCAGCTTGTAATGGAATCCCGGACTTTATAGAAAGTATCTATGAAATTGTTCGATCTGGTGCGTGAGTATAGTCGGTAAGTGGTATGACCATGCATGGTCTCAACACCCTGGACTTCCATGGTGGATGTCCCGGCATTGATCAAACCATATTTCAATTGGAAGGTGAGTTTCTCACCGATCCGGATGTCGCGCGCATTCAGATCCCAGGGAATTGCTGCGAGCACAATCGACATGAACAGGATTAGAGATTTCATAAGGCTGTAGTTTACCTTTTGCTATGAGTGAAATCAAATTAAATACGAAAGAATGAGTATCCTGTTTTTTGTTTTTCTTTTTAATAACCCAAATTGAGCGATTTGTTTCCATAAATCGCTCAATCGACAAAGAAAATGTACGTGTTCACCTCCCCGAAAA
>CAYPST010000028.1:10101-38534 GCA_964413425.1 uncultured bacterium | reverse complement strand
GCGATGGACGGATGCCGATGAAACGGTGCCTGCCGGTATGATAGGACCTGTGCGGCTTTATAAGCAGATTTCTGAATAATTCATTCGTTTTTGTCTTATCCCGCCATCCAGAAGACCACGTTTGTCAAAGCGTGGATGAATGGTCTTCTGGGCGGGATTCCGCCCAGACTCCGCCTGTGTGCGGAGTCAAAGGAGGAGCCCCGGCTGTTAAGCCGGGAGGTTCCATGTTATCGGTGAAAATCTCCCGATAGACCGGGACAAGTTGTGGAAATCTGTGGCTTTTGTAGTTGGACCAGTATTTCAATATGAGCAATAGGAGGAATCATGAAAACCAATCGACTGCGATTCTATTTTCTGCTAATTATTTTCGGACTTGCAGCAGGGTTGTTGTTTAATTGTGCGGGCGGTCAGAAGCTGGCTGTGACGAACCTGAAATGCGAATACCTGGAGAATCCTCTGGGGATTGATATGCCGCAGCCCCGGTTATCCTGGACGGTTTCCAGCAGCCTGCGCGGCGTGTCACAGTCGGCATACAGGATCCTGGTCGCCGATGGTCGCGAATCCCTGCGGAATGATACCGGGAATGTATGGGATTCCGGACAAGTCTCGTCGGCGCAATCCGTGAATGTCGTCTACGATGGTCAGCAGCTGCAGAGTGGCCAGACATATTACTGGAAAGTACGTAGCTGGAATCAGGATGGGGAACAGAGTCCCTGGAGTGAAATACACACCTTTCATACCGGGCTGATGCAGCCATCGGATTGGGAGGCTGAGTGGATTGCGGCGAGAGATACTTCACTCCAGGCACCGCTTCTCAGAACGGAATTTGAAGTGGAAAAGCGGGTAGCGTCTGCTCATGCGTATGTGACCGGCGTCGGGTATTACGAACTCTACCTGAATGGCGAGAAGGTCGGGGATCACGTTTTGGATCCGGGGATGACGGATTATCGAAAGCGCGTACTGTATGCCACCTATGATGTGACTGATCAGCTGAACTCCGGTGCGAATGCGGCAGGGATTATCCTGGGCAATGGCGCGTATCGGATGGAACGGGTGGAAGGTCGCTACAGCTGGGGCGGTGGAGGCGCCACGTTTGGTGCTCCCCGGGCTTTCCTCCAGCTGGATGTTACTTTTTCCGATGGCACCACGAAACGCATTATAACTGACGGTTCCTGGCAATCCTCCTCCGGTCCCATCACGTTCAATCACTTTTATGGCGGCGAGGATTATGATGCACGGCTGGAAAAGCCGGGCTGGTCGACTCCGGAGTATGATGCATCAGGTTGGAATCCGGTGCGGGTGGTGGAAGGCCCTACCGGAGTGCTTGATGCCCAGCTGATGCCGCCCATGAAGGTCAGCCGGACTATCCAGCCGGTTGCCGAAACGAATCCCGAGGAGGGGATATATCTGTATGATCTGGGCCAGAACATTCCCGGCTGGTGGCGGGTTCGGGCAGAAGGGGACGCCGGTGTGGAATTGCGGATCAGAGGAGCGGAGACGTTGAATGATTCGCTCTTTCCGGAGCCACTCCGGCCTGGAGATCGGCTCAGCACGAAGCATCGCTATCATGCGAATGTGTGGACCACTTACATTCTCCAAGGGGAGGGAACCGAGATATACGAACCTCGATTTTTCTACACGGGATTCCGGTATGTCGAGGTTGGAGTGAATGAACCGGAGAACCTGGAATCTCTTGAGATCGAAGGTCGGGTGGTACATTCGGCATTGGAAACCAACGGGAAGTTTGTCACCTCCGACTCCCTGTTGAACCGAATTAACCGGGCTACTGTCTGGTCCCAGATCGGCAACACCCACAGCTTTCCCACCGATTGTCCCCAGCGGGAAAAAGGCGGATATACCGGTGATGGTCAGGTAATTGCCGAGGCCTCTATCCATGACTTTCATATGGCGACATTTTACACCAAGTGGCTGAATGATATGCGAGATGCCCAACAGGAGAATGGTCGCATTCCCAACACCTCTCCAATCCTGGTTGGCGGACATGGCGGCGGGATTGCCTGGGGGAGTGCATACATTTTACTTCCCTGGTGGATGCACCAGTATTATGATGATACCCGCATCATGGAAGAACATTATCCGACCATGAAGCAATATCTCGGGTATTTACATAATCTGGCACAAACCGACGCCAACCCGGAAGAACCCTATATTATCAATGATTTCGGCGGGTACTGGGATTCTCTGGGCGAGTGGTGTGCACCTGGGGAATCCGATGGCCCGAATCATCCGGTGGTCAATACTTTTTATTATTACTGGGATACAGTTACACTCTCCAGGATCGCCGAAACCTTGGGCCATACGGCAGATGCCAGCCGATACGCCGCCCTGGCTGATACCATTCAAGAAGCGTGGAATGCGAAGTTTTTTGATCTGAATACGAACCTCTACGGCACCGAGGAACCATACCAGACATATCAGCTCCTGGCGTTGTTCGGGAATGCAGCCCCGGAAGATCGCCGTGCGGAGATCCTGCAGACCATAATTGATGATATTGTGCACACCCGGCAGGGACATCTGAACACGGGAATCATAGGCACCAAACATCTCTGGCCGGTTCTGGTGCATGCCGGACGCGGTGATGTGGCCTATACAGTGGCTACCCAGACCACCTATCCCAGTTACGGCTTCTGGCTTGAAAAAGGCGCCACAACCTTATGGGAAAAGTGGTCCGGGGAGAACTCCCATAACCACCAGATGTTCGGGTCAGTTGATGAGTTCTTTTACAAATATCTGGCTGGGATTCGGGCACCAACGGATGGCAGAACCAATCGTGGTTACCAGCAGATCCATATTCAGCCCTATGTACCTGAAGGACTCTCCTGGGTTGAGGCCTCCCTCGAAACGGTTGCCGGAACCGTCAAATCCCACTGGGAGAATAAGACAAATTCATTTGAACTGAAGGTAGTAATTCCGGCGAATAGTGCCGGTTCTGTCAGTATTCCCAGGCTTGATTTTGAGAATATGGTGATCCGTGAGAGCGGTGAAACGGTGTGGGAGAATGGTGCAACCCTCTCCGGGGCAGCTGGGATTACCGGCGCCGAGAGTGAAGATCGGTTTGTCACTTTCTCAGTGGGTTCCGGCACCTATGATTTCATCCTGACTGGCGAGTAATGAGAATCGGAGACCAGGGAGCTGAATATGCAGAAACACATGATTGTGTTATTACTGGTAATGAGCCTTGGAGTGGTCCTCCTGTCCTGCGGGAGAACTCCGGAAGGAGTGCAGGTCTCTCAGCAACGGGTGGAATACAGGGAGTCGCCGCTGGGTATCGATGTCCAGAATCCACGCTTTTCCTGGATTTTAATTAGTAATGAGAGAAGGGTTCGACAGTCGGCCTTCCAAATCCTGGTGGGTACCACAGAGGAACAGCTCAACCAGGAGGCGGGCGATATGTGGGACTCGGGCAAGGTGACATCCCGGCGGTCATTTAACATTGAGTATGACGGGAAGTCTCTGGTCAGCAGCAGGAGATATTACTGGAAAGTCCGGGTATGGGATCAGGACGGCAACCCGAGTCCCTGGAGCGAGGTGGCCGAATTTCAGACGGGTCTGTTGCATCAGGATGATTGGGCAGGTCAGTGGATCGGTGCTGCCGATCCCGGGATCTCTTCGCCGCTGCTGCGAAAGGAGTTTGCAGTGGATCGGGAGGTGAAATCCGCGTCTCTGTTCATCTCCGGAATGGGATATTTCAAATTGTACCTGAACGGAAAAGCGGTGACCAGACCCGGAATCAACCCGGCAGAGACCGAATTCGGCGAGCGGGTGATGTATCTGAGTTATGACGTCAGCGATCGGATGAGAGAGGGAATGAACGCTATCGGAATCATGTTGGGAAACGGGCAGTTTCATATCACGGAAAACGAGAACCGCTACAATAAGGGCGCTCAGCGGTATCCCAGTCCGTACGGCCTTCCCCGGGCTATTGTCCAGTTGAACATCACCTTCACAGACGGCAGCACCATTAGTCTTGTGTCGGATGAATCCTGGAAGGTCTCCGATGGTCCCATCACCTATAACAACTTTTATGGTGGTGAGGATTACGATGCCCGGCTGGAAAAAACCGGCTGGAAGACTCCGGGATATGATGACAGCGACTGGAATAATGCCGTGGTCATGGAACAGCCGGGGCAGCTGGATTCTCAGATTATGCCCCGGATGCTGGTCATGCAGACGTTGGAACCGGTCGAGCGGACCAATCCGAAAGACGGTGTTTACCTGTTTGATCTGGGGCAGAATATTCCGGGCTACTGGCAGATCCGGATACGGGGTGACGCCGGAACCACGCTTCGGATACGGGGAGCGGAAACCTTGAATAATGAGCGATTTCCCAAACCTCTTGAAGCGCAAGATTCTCTGAGCACTATGCATGACTATCATGCGGATGCTTATACCACCTATATCCTGAATGGCGAAGGGGTGGAGACGTATGAACCGCACTTCTTCTTTACCGGATTCAGATATATCGAGGTCGCCGCCACTCCGCCGAGGCAAATTGAATCAATCGAGGTCAGCGGGAAACTAGTCCACACCGCGGTGGAGCAAACCGGCAGATTCTCCTGCTCAAATGAGTTATTTAACCAGATCCACAACCGCACGGTGTGGGCTCAGCGTGGAAATATGAGCAGTATTCCCACCGACTGTCCGCAGCGGGAAAAGTGGGGCTGGACCGGCGATGCGCATCTCTATTGTGAAGAAGCCAATCACAACTTCTTTATGCCCGCTTTCTGGAGTAAATGGTTAAATGATTTACAGGATGCCCAGCGGATCGCCGGAGCCGGGGCCGTCCCGGATGTGGTGCCCAACTACACCGAATGGCGGGGCCATGCTGCAGAGGAATGGGGAGGATCCGGCACACCGGCCTGGGGCAGCGCCTATCCGATGGTATACTGGTATCAATATAATTATTTCAACGATCGCAGGGTGCTCAAGAACCATTATGCGGGCGTGAAAGCCTGGGCTGATTACCTGACATCCACCGCTGAAAACTCAATTATTCCCTGGGGTCGCGGTGATTGGGGGGCACCGGGCGCTACTCAACATGATCACTGGGAGCGGCAGTCTCCCGTACCTCTGACTTCGACTGCTTATTATTACCAGAGCGTCCGGATTGTAGAACAGGCGGCAAGGATCCTGGGACGGAATGAAGACGCTGAGCACTATGCCGCATTGGGAAAGCAAATTAAATCGGCGTGCAATGAACGCTTTTTCGATCCCCGAACCGGCCAATATGCAGATGGCTCTCAAACTTCGAATCTGGTTGCACTGGATTTTGATCTGGTTCCTGCGGAATATCGAGACCGGGTTGTGCAGAACGTCCTCACCAATATCCGGGAAGAGCATGACGGACATCTCTTCACCGGTATTCTGGGTACCAAGGCCCTTGTAAATGTGCTTCCACTGGAAGGACACGAAGATCAGCTGTTCCGGGTTGCCTCCAAAACCACCTACCCGGGTTACGGTTTCTGGATTGAGAACGGCGCCACGACTCTCTGGGAATTTTGGTCCGGAGAGGCTTCTCATAACCACGCCATGTTTGGTCCCATTGATGAGTTCTTTTATAACGACCTTGCCGGCATCAAAGCGCCCGGATCATATCAAACGACTGCAGGTTACCAGCATATTCACATTAAACCGACCATAACCGGCGATCTTGGGAATGCCAGCGCAAGTATCGAGACCATCCGGGGAAGAGTATCATCAGGTTGGGAACTGGCGAACGACGGGTTGATTTTGCAGGTCCAAATCCCTGCGAATGCACAGGGAACGGTCAGTGTTCCGACAATGGATTTCACGAATGTAGTCGTCAGAGAAGGGAAAACTGTTATCTGGGAGGACGGCGGAACCGGCCAGCACGTCTCAGGTGTGGAGTCTGTTGAGCAGGGTAACAATTCCATAGATATATCGATTGGCTCCGGATCCTACACCTTCCGTCTACAAAGTGCATCCTCAGAATAGCGATACTCAGGTATTGAACCAGAGTAAAGGAGTTCCGGAAAGGGGTTTCACAAACGGCCCATGATTACCCGAGAGCATTTTATTGTGCTGGTCTGTTTCCTGATGATCGGAAGTGCCCTATCTGTGCGGGAAAGCGAAGCGCAGTATGCAGTTGAATCGGATCAGGATGCTCAAGTCCTTCAGTCCTCAATGATATGGGCGTCGGAGATTCCACCGGAGCAGCAGGCGTATGTGGCTTTCCGGAGGAATTTCTCGTTGGATTCCCTGCCGAATTCAGCACAACTCAAAATATTCGCTGATACCCGCTATATGCTGTGGATCAATGGAACGTATGTTGAACGCGGCCCGTGCCGGTTTGATCCCAGCCGCCCGGAATACGATATCCTGAAAGTGGATGAATATCTGCAACCCGGAGACAACGCGGTAGTGGTGCTGGTGCATAATTATCCCATTGATAATTTCAATGAATGGTATTTACAATGCGCACGAATGATGGAACATGACCCCGGGTTGACTGCGGTGCTTACACTGGAAAATGCTGACGGGAGAGCTCGCAGGATTACCACTGATGGTGATTGGAAGTGCAGCAGTCATACCCGTTTCCTGCCAAGTGCCGGGACCTATTCATCAATACCGGACAGCATTGATGCCCGGCGGGATCCGGGAGATTGGACGCAGGTGCAATTTGACGATTCGGAGTGGCAGCCTGCGGTGCAGATTGACGGTACGAAGTGGGGCAGGCTGCATCCACGCGCCATACCGCTGCTCAGGGAACAGGTGCTTGTGCCGGAGAGCATCGTCCGGGAAATCAGCGATGGAGACACGATAAATGATATCCGGCCATTCAAAAATCGACTACCATATGAAGTGTCCCGGGGAGGTCAGCTCATTATCGATGTCGGAAGGCCGGTGCAGGGTTACCCCGTTTTGGATCTGAGTGCAACCGAGGGCAGCACCTTGAAGATGGATTTTGCCGCCCGGTTTTTTGATACCGGTCGTGAACCATCTTCGGCGCTCGCGGAGCATGTGCAGAATACCTATATCGCCCGGGCCGGTCGGCAAACGTATATGACAACGGATACCTTCGGATTCAAATACCTGATTCTGGATGTTACTTCCGGCAGCATCTTGATTCATGATCTCCGGGTGGTGGATCGCAGGTATCCGTTTGTTCGCCTGGGATCTTTTACCTCCAGTGATTCAACGTTGAACCGGATCTGGGCATACAGCGTCAATACCGTCGAACTTTGCAGTGAAGATGCGTATGTGGACTGCGCCGACCGGGAGCGCGCCCAATGGCTGGGAGATGCGGTGGTGATCGAATATCCTGTCACCAGGGTGACTCAGGCTGGACCAGGTGATGCTCCCGGGGAATACCGGGATAACGACAGCCGGCTATTGCGCAATATGCTGCGTCATGTGGCATTGAGTCAATTGCCTGACGGGCGTGTTCAGCCGATGCGTCCCTCGGAATACCCGCCGGAAAATCGACATGGAGTCATCGACGATTATTCCTGCCTCTGGGTGGAAGGTATTCTGGAATATTACCGGCGAACCGGAGACGGTGACTTTGTGCAGGAGATGTGGCCCCACGTGATGAAATTAATGAACTATTTTCTGGAACGCCGCACTGAGCGCGGACTGGTAAAAGCCCAGGAGTTTATCTTCTTTCATAATCCCCTGATTTACCAGCTTTGTGAAGGTGCCTCGATTAATGCATTTATCCACAAAGCACTACAGGATGCCGCCGAGCTGGGAACTATTGTAAATGACACCAGCCAATCTCACCGGTTCGCTGATGCAGCTGATGCACTGTATACAAGTTATAATACGTATCTCTGGGACGAAGAAACCAGAAGTTACTTTGGTTCTGTAACCGACGGAAATCCGACCCCTCCTACGGGACATGCCGCAGTCCTGGTGCTGTATTATGATATGGTGCCTTCCGGACGGAAGGCTTCTACTCTCAAGTATGCACAAAAGCAATTTCCAGCCGAGGCTCCGTTCCCCTACACGTATAAATTCTATCTAGATGTATTATATGACATGGATAATCCGGGTGTGGATAAGAATGCTTTGTCAATCATACGGCAAAAATGGAAACATATGACCCGCTATGAAACAGGCACCGTCAGCGAAGATTTTGACGGCGGTTCCTATCTTCATAATGCGGGTGCAGCCCCGGCATACTTCTTAAGTGCATTTGTTCTGGGCGTCCGGACCGTACCCGCGCAGGACGAACTCCATCTTGTCATCGAACCCCATCTCGCGGATCTGGACTGGGTTAGAGGAAGAGTGGTGACGGAGTATGGTCTGGTTCCGGTGGCCTGGGAACGAAGAGATAATGCACTTGAATTTCGTGTAGTTATTCCGGACGGCATTGATGGTCGTGTGAAAATTCCCAGAATTTCTGAATCACCTACGCTCAGTATCAATGGACAAACATTTATCTCACCAGAAGATTCACGGGAGGAAGTGGAACTTGGGGATAATTATATAACCTTTCCTCTGACTCCGGGAGAGTATTCCGGCCGAATCCGGTGAATGAAGTTGGAAATGTCCCTTCAATACGAAATAGATAAAGCAGAACGTCCGTTCTAACCCCTGACTGGATCAAAGAAGGATGTAAATAATTCATTGGCATAGGGGGAATATTCATACAAATCTATTGGCGGAGAAGTATCCGTAAATATTTAATTCTCAGAGGATATTTTATGAAAACTCCTTTGACTTCCGAACATCTATTACGCAGCGTTTTTTCAATTCAAATTTTACTTGTGGTACTGATAGTATCTCCAGTTATTGTATCTGCCGGGATAGCGCCAGCTGACTTACGTTGTGAATATCTCACGAATCCCCTTGGCATAGACAGGATGCATCCTCAGTTTTCCTGGGAATTGTCGGGTAGCGAGCGGGGACTTCGCCAGGGTTCTTACCAGATTTTGGTAGCCAGCCGCAAGGACCGGCTGACGGAACAACGGGCCGATCTCTGGAATTCGGGAAAAGTGGATAGCGATGCTTCAGTCTACATCTCTTATCCGGGGAAAGCCCTGCAAAGTAACTCTACCTATTACTGGAAGGTTCGGGTCTGGGATGGAGAGGACAATGCCAGTGAATGGAGTGATGTTGCCACATTCCATACCGGGATGCTTCAACGAAAGGATTGGGCGGCGCGCTGGATTACTCCGCATGATCCCGACATCTCCTCGCCCCTGCTCCGGAAAGAATTCATCCTCGGGAAGCCGGTCGAGAAGGCCTATGCCTTTATTTCGGGTTTGGGGTATTACGAGTTGTACCTGAACGGAGAGAAGGTCGGCGATCATGTACTCGATCCCGGCTGGACGGAATATGATAAGCGGGTATTATATGCTACCTATGAGGTGAGTGGCCATCTGCAAAAGGGGAACAATGCGGTCGGTATCATGCTTGGCAATGCCTACTATACGATGACCGGGTCCGAATCAGGGCAGGATCGATATATGGCAGCACTGAGAAATCCCGGTCCGCCAAAAAAAGGGATTATGCTATTAGTGGTCGAATACTCTGATGGTTCGAAGCAACAAATTAGCACTGACGAGTCCTGGAAGTCCCATTCCGGGCCGATTACCTATAACCACTTTTATGGTGGCGAAGATTATGACGCCCGGCTGGAGCAGGAGGGGTGGAAGCACACGGATTTCGATGATTCCTCCTGGCAGCAGGTTAATGTGATAAAAGAATGGGTGCCCATGGATTCTCAATTGCTGCCGGCCATAGAACTAATACAGACCATTGATCCGATTTCCCGAACCAATCCCTCTGCGGGAGTACATCTTTTCGACCTGGGGCAGAATATTCTGGGCTGGGTTCGCTTCCGGGTCCAGGGGGATCGGGGGACGGTGGTTACTATCCGGACTGCGGAGACGCTCAATAATCAGCAGTTTCCCAAGCCGCTGGAATCCGGGGATAGTCTGAGTACGAAGCACTCCTATCATGCGAAAGTGTATGCGCGATATACACTGAAAGGTGATGAAGCAGAAGTCTATGAATCCCACTTTTTTTATAAGGGATTTCGGTATGTAGAGATAGCCATAGATAATCCTGATGGAATTGATACTCTCGATGTCACAGGACGGGTTGTCCATTCCGGACTGGAGCGAAACGGCACCTTCGCTTCGTCCGATAACCTGTTGAACACAATTCATGAGCTCACCTACTGGGCGATTGCCGGGAACACACACAGCGTCCCCACTGATTGCCCGCAACGAGAGAAGTTAGGATATACCGGCGACGGACAGGTCATCGCCGAGGCGTCCATTCACATGTTTGACATGACCCAATTTTATGAGAAATGGCTGAATGACATCAAAGATGCCCAGCATCCGGGAACGGGCTATGTTCCCCGAACTGCCCCGGAAGTGCGGGCAGGAGGCGGACCGGGTTGGGGGAGTGCCTGCATCTTTATTCCCTGGGATTTCTATACCTATTATGGCAATGAGCGGATACTTGCTGAATATTATGACGTGATGAAACGCTGGGTGAATTTTCTTGAAAGCAGGGCGAAGGGAAACATTCTTTATCCCTATCCGGTCAACGATAATATCTATGATTTTCTGGGAGACTGGGTGCCGCCGGGACGGGGAATCGGACAGCAGGATCGCTGGACCGGGACTGAGATGCGAATGCTTACCAATACGTTTGTGTATCACAGGAATGTCCGGCTGCTTGCGCAGGTGGCTCGAATACTGGGAGAAGACGCTGATGCAGTCCGGTATGAGCAGCTGGCGGACAATATTCAAACCGCTTTTAACGATCGGTTTTTGCATACGGAGACAAACCAGTATGGGGACGGCCGGCAGCCCTTTAATGTGTTTGCCATGGCTGAGAATCTGGTGCCGGAGAACAGAGAGCCGGCGGTGGTCGGGAATATTGTCAGCGATATTGAAGAACGAAACGGGCATCTCGATACCGGTATCAGCGGAACAAAGTTTCTGTTCGATGTTCTGACTGAGGGTGGATATGCAGACATCGCCCATGAGGCCGCTACTCAAATGACCTATCCGGGTTATGGGTATTGGATTAAAAACGGAGCAACCACTCTCTGGGAACAGTGGAACGGCGCCTACTCCCACAATCATCAGATGTTCGGATCCGTGGTGGCCTGGTTCTATAAATATCTGGCGGGTATCAGACCTCTGGAGCCCGGATATAAACAAATAAGTATCAAACCCTATCCGCCGCAGGATTTGAAACAGGTCAGCGCGGCACTCAACACTATGCACGGAGAAGTGAGCGCCGCCTGGATAAAGGCGGCGGCCTATTTTCGATTATGGACCAGTCTTCCGGCAAACACGGGAGGTGTTGTATCCATTCCAATGAAAGATCCCGGGCAGGGAGTGATTACTGAGAGCGGCAACGTGATCTGGGATGGCGGCCAATATTTCCGGCGCTCCTCCGGGATTATGGGAGCGAAGCCGGAGGAAGGGTATGTAGAATTTACTGTCGGATCAGGGACCTATTCCTTCGCAGCAGCCTATCCGAAAACGAATGAATAAACCCTTGGTCACACTTGTTCCAGGAATATCGGCCGGCACCACATTCATAAGACAGACATATCAATGGTAACAAATTGCTCTCTTGCCCCTTTATAAGCCGGTTCGCGAGACTCTCATATCATAGAGTTCGCGTTTGTATTTATCTACTGCCATAAGCAATCAATCGTACCGGACCAAGCAGACCGGATTCCATGGGAGTCCACTGTGAGGCATCAAACGGCTCGTAGTGAATGTTGACGAAATTTATTTCATAGAATTTTTTCCAGGTAATGTCCTGGTGATCCATGTATGCGATCCGGTTTGCCATCAGGTTGGTGACTTCCAGGGTTAACGTATTCTCTCCGGATTGGATGGCATCACCAATTCTGATTCTGAACGGATGAGAGAAAACAGGACCGAGTTCCCGGCCATTTAAAGTGACCCGGGCGCTTTCGGCAACTTCGCCCAGATCGAGCACCCATTCTTCTGCTTCGACATCCGGCCCGGAAAATGTGATGGAGTATCGCGCTGTCCCGGCGAAATTTTTTACCGCATCTCCAGGGAGCTCGGTCCAGGAAGTTAATTCTGATATAGTAGCCGGCTCAGGAAGGGCAGGGCCACCCTTTACAAATTCCAGTTCCCATCTCCCGGTAATTTCTCTGGAGGCGATCCGATCACCGAGATACGGCCATTGCGGCCCCGTGATATTTCCCTCGCGAAAAGTTTTCAGGATCCTCGACTCGCCCGGACGAATTTGTAACCGGACAGCGGTTCCGTTGTTTCCCTGCTGACGGATATCCGCAAGTCCCCGCCGCATGCGAAGCGGATCGAATATCAGTGCGGATTGAGCCTCGGTGCCCAGCGGAATCCAGGCATCGACCGCCTGACTTTCCAGGTTGGTAACGAAATACACCATCCCATCAGGATGGGAGAGCCGGATGAATTTTAGGTTGTGATCCACCAGAGGTTCGCGAGCAGCGCTGGTAACCCGGAGCAGCTGACTCAGGTCATTTCCGACAACCACGGATCCATTCCCGACTTCAGCCACTGAGAGTCCCGCCTGGTCTGATGGACGAAATTGCAGGGAATCCAGTAAACGATGCAGCGCTCCTTCCCGCTGCTGCAGATCACCCAGACCGGGCACCGTACTGGGCAGGTGCTGATGTACGAGTACAGTGGCTCCGGCATCAGCCAGCCGGATGATTTCCCGGAGGGTACCGATGGGCATATGTTCGCTCGCCGGCAGCAGGAGAGTTTGATACCCGGCACCACCTGTGGCAAGTTCGTTCCCGGTGAAGGCCACATCTCGAAGTTGCCTGTCAGAGATATAATCGAATGTGTAACCTTGATCCCAGAGATATTGGGCTGCCTGATGAATCGGGGTTCCGGCGAACCAGTCCGGATAATTATGCACCGAAAAGCGTAAGAAATCTTCCTCGGCCTGATGCCAGGCATCGTAAATGGGAAAATACATCAGGATATCGTTAGCGGGAGCCCCCTGCTGGAGAAATGCCTGAGTGTGCGCAATATAGTCGTTCAATGCCTTAAAATCCTCCCACCAGGTATTGGTGGGCCCGAAGTGCGTGGAGGCGTAAAAAAGCCAGCCGGGCCAGGTTTCTTCAAGTGGCGAATATGCCGTCCCATGGTAGATGATGTGATTAATCCCCGCCGTATACAGCTCATCGACTTCCGGTTTCACCTGGGACAGCGCCACCTTGAAATGCTCATCCAGCCAGGTGGCGGTTTCGGACGAAACCAATTGTTTCCCGGTGACATGAGCAGCGGACGAGGCGAATTTCATAATAAGGGGATGGGGCTGTTCGGGAACGTCCACGAAGTCCGGATGGGTATGATAGCCGGGGATGTTATACTGCACAGGAAAAATTGTTTCTGTTTCCGGGATATCAACGGCACCATACAGATCCAGCAAATTTCCCGGCGAACCGTGTGCCTGGTTTCGAACGATACTTCCGTTCTGGTGAGCCCAGTCCCGCCAGGGAACGGTAAATTCTTTTAGGAGTAGCTCGAATATGGTTTCGTGGTAGTCCGATTTTACCCGACTGGCAATCTCGTTCGGTCCTCGTCCCAACAGTGGGGGCAAATGATTACGCAGGTCATAGCCGCGTCGTGTTCTGAATTCGGTGAAGATATCACCGGTCCAGTTTGAACCGTACACCTCAAATGAATCATTGAAATAGGCACGAATCAAGTTCTCCTCATAGGAACGAAACGCCGAATCGAATCGCGATAAATAGTGATGTAAGGCGTCGACAGAATAGTGATCGAGGACATTGCCTTCACCACCGGGCGCAGCTCGCTTCACCTGCTGCCCGGTCCATCCCTGGAAAACAGCAATCAGCTCCCACTCCCCGGTTGAAGGCGTCCACTGCAAATACCCTTTATCAGTAACGTTTGCAGTGAGGTCTCTGATATCCTCATTCTCAGAATAGGCCATGACCGCCTGGAGTGGGGCAGGTTGATTAAAAGGTTCACTGATGTGCCGGATAGGTTCGGATATTTGCTCCCCGGCTGAGAGGTGAAACGTTTCCGTCACCAATCTGGGAGCCGCATATTCCGGGGAGATATGGGGTCCGCCGAACGGCCAGCCGGTTCCGGTGGCCATATCTACCTGCATATTGAATCGTCGGGCCTCATGAACCGTATGCTGCAGCAGTTCCATCCATTGCGGAGAGAGAAAGTCAATAAATTGGTCTTCGTACCCTTTCACGCCATAAATCGGCGTGATTTCCACACCCCCGAGCCCCGCATCATGATATTTCTGCAAATTACCTGAAAGGTCTTGGCTGGTTACCGCACTGCCATGCCACCACCAGCGAGTCCAGGGCTTTGAGGTGGTCGTGACCGCCGGCCACTCGGCCGGAGTTGTTGGTTGTTCGCCGCATCCAATGAAAATTGTAGATACCGTAATCAGGAGGAGAAAATATAGCAGCAGTTGATTGAAAGGGGATTGAAGATTATTCATAAAAATATCCCGGTTATTAAATGTTCCTGTTTACTAATCACTTTGTAGAAATGTATCTGCATTCAGAGTGATGAGATCCGGAGCGCACTTTCTTACCTGTTTGAATCGGATGGAAATTACTATCTGACACTACTACCACTCACCCTCGTTCATCTTGTTTAAGTTCAGAATTAATAAGCAAGTTTAAAGCTAAATGTATGATTTGTCTCCATAAAATAAAATAGAATAATCAGATTGATGGTTATCCTAACTTGAGGGTATCAGAATGCAGGAATCTTTAACCTAATTGAGGTAGAGTACGTATTGATCCAATAAGAAGTGTGAACCGATGAATCATCCGGGGCTCCGGAGGCCACTTGGTATTATTATCACTCAATATGATTGAAACTCATGATGGAAATCATTAAAGTTACTTACACGAAATGTGAAGTAGTCAGGTGTGTTTCCGGTTAGTGAAGTATGATGGGTAAAAAGTATATTTTATTCCTGGTGGTTGGTATATCGGTCGTGATTTGTTTGGAGTGTGATTCACAGCGCTCAGGTGACGTCGGTTCAGAAGCTTCCGATATTGAAACCTCGCCGGCCAGAGAATTACTCCGGCAATCCCATGAATATTTTCGTCGGGGTCGTTTCTCCCAGGCATTGAAGATGGTTGATACTGCCAGCAAGCGTGATCCTGATCTGCCGGATGTTTATTATATCCGGGGATTGATTTTGGATAAACTGAAGCGAAATGAGGAGGCCCGTGAATCCTTCCACAAGGTGCTCTCATTGCAATCAGATTACCCGGGAGCGCACTTCCAGCTCGGAAATCTGATGTACCGTGCGGAAGAATTTCGACAGGCCGTTCATTATTATCAGGGAGCGCTCGACTGTTACACTCCGGATACAGACTTGTTTAACAAGCCGGATATTTTCTTAAATCTGGGGCTTACTTATTCAAAGTTAGGACGGAGTGATAGTGTCCGCTGGGCGTATCGGGAGGCCCTGGCTGCAGACAGTTCCTTCGCTCCGGCGTATGTATTGATCGGCCAGGAATACCGGAAGGATGCAGAGTATCAAGAGGCTCTTGCTTATACCAGAAAGGCTTTGGAGCTGGAGCCGAAGAACATTAGTTATAAAAGTATCATCGGTTCCATTCTGTTCCAAATGGGAGAATTGGAAAAGGCATTACCCTATCTTGAAGAGGTGGTTTCCCGGCGTCCCTGGGAGTATAAAGCCCACTTTCAGTTCGGCCGAACACTGATAGGACTCGGGAAAACCGAGCAGGGTCAGAGGCATCTGCGGCGAGCCGATACTCTCCGAACTATCCAGTCCCAAATCATCCAGTTACAATATAATGCGATGCAAAATCCTGACAGTTTAATGCTCTGGGTGGAATTGGGAGAATTGTTCTATAGCATCGGACATCTGGGACAGACCCGCGATGTACTACAGGTGGCTCTTTCCCTGGAACCGAATAATCTGGCGCTCCGGAATAATCTGGCATCCCTGGTCGCAGAAACAGGCGACACGGTCGAAGCCATTTCCCGGTACAAAGATATTCTCGCCCGGGATTCCACCATCACAGATGTCTGGTTTAATCTCGGCAGTGCGTATGCCCATCTGGGAGTGACAGACAGTGCGCGTGATGCCTGGAAACATGTTTATACGTTAACTCAAACCAACCTTTCCGAAGATGCGTTCCTGGATAGCTTAATGGGTGACATATAACCGGGAGGTGTGTTCCAATACCTTTGAATAATCCTGCTATTATCCAGCATGAGTTTTCCACTGTTTATGTTAGAATCCTTTCATATACGAGGATGTTGATTCAATTTATAAACATGCAAATATGAAAGGAGATCCCATGCCTGCCATCTTCGAATATCAACTCACCGCTCCGGATACTGCAGTAGACGCCAACAACCATGTGAATAACGTGGAATACATTCGCTGGATGCAGGACGCGGCGGTCAGGCATTCTGAGATCCGGGGCGGAACCAGGGTTGCCCGGGAGGTGGGGGCGACCTGGTTTGTGAAAACCCATCATATCGAATATCTCCGGCCTGCGTTTGCCGGTGAGGAGATCCTGGTGCTGACCTGGGTGGCGGATTTCCGGAAATCCAGCTCCTTAAGAAAATACAAGATTTTCCGGGCAGAAGATCGAGCAATACTGGCCGAGGCTGAAACCCTCTGGGTGTTCGTCGATGCCGGCACCGGACGCCCTCAACCGATTCCGGAACAGGTAATGAATGCATTTGAAATCGTTCCCCCGGACGATGAACCCTGATCATAATTCCGGAATGAATTTTTTCATATTATTCCGGCTCGCAACTCCTTATGTTTATACTTTCAGTGAAACATAATTCTCGACAGTCTCACCAGAACAGGAGGATGTTATGAAAACAGTGGATCACACCGTATCCCGGCGGGACTTTCTGAAAGTGTCGGTTGGTGCGTTTCTTGTCCTTACTGCTTCCAATGCGACAGGTATGGTGCGCGACCCGCAACCTTCAGATATTCCAATCGGAGTACAGTTATACTGTGTTCGCGAGAAGCTGAGAAGTGATTTCCCCGGCACCCTCTCCGCACTGGCGAACATGGGCTATCAGGGCGTGGAATTTGCCGATTACTTTGGCCATTCCGCCCGGGAGCTGCGCAGAATGCTGGACGATAATGGGCTGAAGTGTTGCGGAAGCCATATTTATTTCAGCGATCTGGTCGGCGAGCAGCTCGAGGAGACCATCGAATTCAATAAAACTCTCGGAAACAAATACCTTATTTTACGATGGATGCCGGAGGATCGCCGATCTTCGCAGGGAGAGTTTCTCCAGACTATCGAATTCTTTAACGAGCTGTCAGCAAGACTGGAACCGCATGACATGCGTGTCGGTTATCACAATCACGATTATATCTTCGAAACATTCGACGGAGAAATGCTCTGGAATATCCTGGCGGATGGGACGAGTGAAGGTTTTATACTGCAGATGGACACCGGCAATGCCGCATCCACCGGGGTGGACGTCATTCAACTCCTCAAGCGGAACGCCGGTAAAACAGCCACCATCCATCTGAAACCCTTTTCGTCAAAAGATGAAAATGCCCTGATTGGCGAGGATGAATTGGATTGGAAACAGATCCTGCAAACCTGTGAAAGCTCCGGAGCAACGGAGTGGTATATCATCGAGTATGAGCGGGAGGCGTATGATTCCCTGGAGGCGTTAGAGATGAACCTAAAAAACTTCCGGCGAATTCAAGCAGGATGATCCGGCCATTTCAGGTGGAGCGAGCTATTGCATTACACAGTTGATCCCTATACATTTTCATTATATGGCTATGAAGTGAGCTCAGGAAAGCAATGATTTGGATGCGCAACCTGCATTGGAGAGCCGTTTCCCCGATTGGATCGGGATCGTCGACATGCAACGGCTCTCCGGCACATGAAGAGCGGACACACGCCCGGAAAGTATCCCGTTCGGCTTCCTTGCCTTTGATGTTCCTGAGCAGATTCTGAGTCATATATTCTAAGTCGGGGTAATACCGAAGTACAGCGATACTTCGCTGTCCCAGAGGGACCCCGGTGGGGCACTCGTATCGCTCAACTTAGGTATTAATCAGTCAACATCCATGGGAAGAGGAGTTCCTATGCAACGACGAAAATTTTTACGCACCATCGGATTCACTGCAGCCGGAGTATTCGCTGGCGGGCTCGGCCCTGTCTCCTGCCTCCGGATGAAAGGGCCGCCCAATATTATCTTCATCATGGCCGATGACCTGGGCTGGAACGAACTGGGCTGTTACGGCCAGGAGAAGATTCAAACGCCGAATGTGGACAGGCTGGCTGCACAGGGGATGAAGTTTACCCGGTGCTACAGCGGATCCGCCGTGTGCGCCCCGGCCCGCTGCAATCTGATGACCGGGATGCACGCCGGGCACGCCTATGTCCGCTCGAACTATCCGGTGGAGGATCCGGAACCGGGGATCTTCGGTGGCCAGCTCCCGCTGCCCGACGAAACGGTGACGATTGCCGAGGTGTTGCAGCAACGCGGCTATGCCACCGGATGTTTCGGCAAGTGGGGCCTGGGCGCAGTCGGCTCCTCCGGCGATCCCCTGAACCAGGGATTCGACCGGTTCTACGGCTATAACTGCCAGCGCCACGCCCACAACCTGTATCCGCGATACCTGGTCAGTGATCAGGACAATATCTGGCTGGAGGGCAATACCCGCGGTCTGACCGGAGAGCACTACGGTCCGCAGCGGATCGCCGACGAGATGCTGCAGTTTGTCCGGGAGAATCAGGACCGGCCCTTTTTTCTGTACTATCCTACGTTGATTCCCCATCTCCCTTTACAGGTCCCGGCGGAATTCCTCGCGCAGTACGAGGGTATGTGGCCGGAGACCCCCTATACCGGAGATCGCTACCTGCCGCATCCCACTCCCCGGGCTGCCTACGCCGCCATGATCACATTCATGGATGCTCAGGTAGGACGGTTGCTCCGGCTGCTGGAAGAACTGGATCTGGAGGAGAATACGGTGATCTTTTTCACCTCTGATAATGGGACCACTCATTTGGAAGACCAGGTGGATTACGAATTTTTCAATAGCGTGGGTCCGCTGCGCGGCCTGAAAGGACAATTGTACGAAGGTGGTATCCGCGTGCCACTGGTTGTGCGGTGGCCCGGCAGAATCATTCCCGGGAGCACCAGTGAGCATATCGCCGCTCACTATGATATGCCTGCCACCCTTGCGGACATTGCCGGAAGCTCTATGCCGCTGAAAACGGACGGGATCAGCCTGCTGTCCACCTTGAGAGGCAGAGAGCCTCAACAGAAAGAACATGACTACCTGTTCTGGGATTTTGCAGGGTATGGCGGACAGGTGGCCGTTCGGATGGGGCAATGGAAGGGTATTAAAACCGACCTGAGGCAGAATCCGGACGCCCCGCTGGAACTCTACAATCTGGAAGAAGATATCGGCGAGCAGAACAATGTGGCAGCCGAAAATCCGGAGATTGTCGAACAAATAGAGAAGATTATGCTGGAGGACAGGACCAGACCGGAAACCGAAGCATTTCAGTTCGGGCGGTATGCGTGAGTCTGTCCGAAACACACTTCTATGGGAACCTATGGGAACCACGAACGAACACTAATTATCACGAATAAATTGAAAAAATACATTGGCAATGATCATAATATTATTGACGCTGTAATGTCACACAGATACTCTGGCCTGGTGTTCTGAATAAAGTCGTATATACATAGAAGAAGAGTGAACTTCATCATTTGATGTCACTTCTCCCTGGCAAAGCCTCAAAATTCATAAAAGTATCACGGGAGTAGTGGACGTGGCGAAAATTTACTGGAATTTACAACCAGGATCCTATATTGATATCTGGTGTACTCACCAGGAACTGATGTAACCAGGATTTCCCATGGAGAATCGATCAGGGTTTAGCTCATTATCCCAAAACTACTTGTTCCTCATAATATTCGGATGCCTGCTGTCTCTATGTCTGCCAGAAACCGGCTGGACCCAGGACTGGAGCGAATTCGATACGGAGACTCTGCGATGGACTATGCAAGCCCCCGGCATCTGGAGAACCGTTATCGGATCCCCGGACGATATCAATCTCCTGGATGCGGCAGGAATAGAGCCAAACTACCAGGCGCTCAGCCAGAAGGATTCCGTGGAATTTCCACTGGATACGACCAGTATTGGCGCGGTCCTCTATGATAATAACCTCCGTCTGCGGTTCCCCTTAACGGAAGGCGAACAGATTTATGGCCTGGGACTGCAGTTTAAATCGATCAACAGGAACAGGAAAATATACCGGCTGCATGTGGATCACTATGGCGGTGAAGATAACGGAAGAACCCACGCACCGGTTCCATTTTATATTTCGAGTAAAGGATACGGAGTGCTGATTAATTCCGCTCGCTATGTTACGATATACGTGGGGACCGCTGTTCGCACGGACTCTCCGAATCCCCCGCCTGTCCGGGATCGAAACACCGATCCGGACTGGACATCCATGCCCCGATCAGATGTCATTGAAGTGCTGGTACCGGCGGAAGGGGCCGAAATTTTGATATTCGGAGGTCCTTCACCACTAAAAGCGGTCCAACGATATAACCTGTATAACGGCGGCGGCTGTCTCCCGCCGAAATGGGGACTGGGTTTTACCTACCGCACGCATCGGTTGTATTCCGCAAACGATGTATTACGCGAGGTGGAGACATTTCGGGAGAAAGCATTCCCCCTGGATTTTGTGGGGTTGGAACCGGGCTGGATGAGCGCCTCCTATCCCTGCACCTACCAGTGGGATGATGACCGGTTTCCGCATCCGGAACAATTCGTGGAAAGCCTTCTCAAGCAGCACGTGAGAACCAATCTCTGGATGAATCCGTATATTTCCCCTGAAGCGTCCCTGTATCATGAATTGCAGCCATATGCAGGTTCACACACGGTCTGGAATGGGATAGTGCCGGATTACTCTCTGGGAGAACCGCGGCGGATATTTTTGCAGTTCTATGAGAAACACCATCTGAATATCGGGGTCGCCGGAATAAAAATTGACGAGTGTGACGGCTATGATCACTGGCTGTGGCCGGATGTGGCCACCTTTCCCTCCGGGTTGACGGGAGAGCAGGTCAGGCAGACCTATGGATTGCTGCTCCAGCGGATGCTCACGAACATTTATATGCATCACAACCAGCGGACCTACGGATTGGTTCGCGCCTCCAATGCCGGGGCCTCCAGCCTTCCGTTTGTGCTCTACAACGATTACTACAGCCACGAAGACTTCATCACGGCGCTGTGCAACTCCGGGTTCAGCGGCATTCTCTGGACTCCGGAGGTCCGATCGTCGGACACAGGCGAGGAATGGCTGCGCCGGATGCAGTCGGTTTGTTTTTCGCCTATGGCGATGATTAATGCCTGGTCCAGTGGGACGAAACCCTGGTCCTTTCCGGACGTATATCCGGCGGTGCGGGAAATAGCTGCATTGCGCATGCGGCTGCTGCCGTATATCTATTCCGCGTTTGCGCGATATCACTTCCAGGGAATTCCTCCGGTCCGCGCGCTGGCGCTGGAGGAGGAGTTCGATCCGGAGGCTATTCGTACACAGCAGCGATTTCCGAAGAATACGCAGTCATCAATTGATGACATCCTTGGAGATGTCAAAGATCAATTTCTGTTCGGAGATAATCTCATGGTTGCCCCGATGTTTGCAGGCCAGGAAACACGTCCGGTGATCCTGCCCGGTGGTCCCTGGTACGATTTCTACACCGGCGAGTATGCCGGTGAAAACGAGGTAATCGAGGTATCACCGGGATTGGAGAAAATACCCTTGTTTGTCCGGGATGGGGGAATCATTCCGCTGATACCGGCCCGACTACATATGCCGGAAACGGGCGAGGTGCTTCCACTGGAAATCCGCCACTACGGGACTGCGGAAGGGGAATTTTTATTGTATGACGATGACGGGGAAACCTACGATTACCAGAACGGCGAATATTCATGGACCCGGCTGCAGGTAAGCAGAACACCCGATGGCGAACTCAGTGGAACGGTGAATCGTCTTGATGAGGGAATTTTCCAGTACCGGGATCCCCGGTGGATTTTTATGACCAACTAATGAGCCGCTGATTCACAACAGGAGAAGACGCGTCCAAAAATTGGAGAAAGTTTGTACACGGAAATAGCAGGATGATAGGATTGATGTGAGAGTTCTTTGAGAAGTTAAATTTTCCCTGGAGCGAATATTATGAAAAGAGTGTTTCTGATAACAATAGTAATTACCTGGATTTCAGGATCTTTTGCAAGTGTATTGTTCGCTGGATCTCCGAAACAGACGGCGCCGTCGGGGCTGATGGTTGAACTTCTGGCATCTCCTGGTCAGGTCTCCGTGGATGGTGAACGGGCGAGTACATCTCTGCAAAATATTCGATCTCTGCGGCAGTCCCCGGAATTTCCGGCCATTCGCAGTTCGCAGCCCGGTTTCAGCTGGATAGTCAACGATACCACCGACCAGGCCATGCAGTCCGCCTATCGAATCCTTGTGGCCTCGTCGTTGGAACAGCTGCACTCCGATGAGGGTGACGTTTGGGATTCCGGGAAAACGGAATCCGATCAGTCCACGGCTGTGCGATACCGGGGCCGTCCCCTGCAGCCGAATACGACCTACTTCTGGAAAGTCCGTACCTGGAACACGGAGGGAGAAGCAAGTCCCTATTCCCGGGTGCAGCGGTTCCGTACCGGCGAGCTGAATCAGGAGTACGCCACCAGTTATTATCCCCTGGAAAAAGAGATCGTTGAACCCCGGCGATTAACAAAAGTTGCTCCGGAGCGGTATTTCGTGGACTTCGGGAAAGCAGCATTCGGCCGGGTTCAATTGACCTTATCCAATCCGGAGGAGTATCAGCAAATCATTGTTCATCTGGGAGAAGTGCCGGCCGGAGCAGACAGTATCGATCGGAATCCAGGTGGCTCCAGGCGCTATAGAAGCATTCCCCTGGCCCTGCAGCAGGGAACCCACACCTATACGGTCCGGATTCCGCCGGATGAGCGCAACACCGGTTCCAATGCCATCAAGATGCCCGAATATACCGGGGAAGTGCTGCCATTTCGGTATTGTGAAGTTGAAGGGTATCCTGGGGTATTGCATCCGTCGCAAATACGGCAGATCGTGGTGTATTATCCTTTTAACGAGCAGGCGTCCTCTTTCTGGTCATCCAGCCAGGTACTCAACGACGTGTGGGAGCTTTGCAAGTACTCCATCAAGGCCACCAGTTTCACCGGGATATATATTGACGGCGACCGGGAGCGGATCCCCTACGAGGCGGATGCTTACATTAACCAGTTGTGTCACTATGGCGTCGACCGGGAATACACAATGGCCCGGCGGTCCCATGAGTATCTCATCACCAATCCCACCTGGCCCACCGAATGGATCATGCACTCGGTGCTCATGGCCTGGGATGATTACATGTACACCGGCGATTCGCGATCTCTGGAACAGTATTACGAAGACCTGGAGGCAAAGACCCTGATCCCCCTGGAGCGGGAAGACGGTTTGATCAGTACCCGGACCGGACTGGTAACCGATGAGGTGCTGGAATCCATTCATTTCGACGGAGAACTCCGGGACATTGTGGACTGGCCGCACACCGGCATCCTGGGGCTGAACGAAGGGGAGGGCGGTGAAACTGACGGGTACGTGTTCAGGGATATCAATACGGTGGTCAATGCCTTTCATTACCGGGCCCTGGTTTTGATGAGCAGGATTGCCGACGCCCTGGGAAAGCAGGAGGATGTGGAGTTCTACTCGCAACGGGCGGCAGAGGTGAAAGCTTCGTTCAACGAGAAGCTGCTGGATAAATCGAAAGGATACTATGTAGACGGGGAAGCCACGGATCACAGTTCGCTCCACGCCAACATGTTTCCCCTGGCATTCGAACTGGTTCCCGAGGAATATAAGGACTCCGTAGTGCAGTTCATCAGGAGCCGGGGGATGGCCTGCAGTGTGTATGGTGCTCAGCATCTGCTGGACGGACTGTATGAAGCCGATGCGGAGGACTACGCACTGGATTTACTGACTGCCACCGATGATCGCAGCTGGGGGCATATGGTGTACGAGCTGGCCACCACCATTACCACGGAGGCCTGGGATGCCAGCTATAAACCGAACATGGACTGGAATCACGCCTGGGGAGCGGCTCCGGCGAATATTATTCCCAGAAGATTGGTGGGGGTCCGGCCCCTGGAGCCGGGGTTTGAGAAGATCCTGATTCAACCGCAGCCTGGTTATTTACGGGAATTCAGGGCAACAGTGCCCACTATCCGCGGTCCGGTGAATGTGCACTATCACCGGGAGGTTAACGGGAAGCGGCAACTGAAAGTCGACATCCCAGCGAATACGACTGCGAGGATTCTGCTGCCGGCACAGAAAGATGTGAAAATGTCGCTTATCGAGACAAGCCGGACACCGGGATCCATCCAACAGGTCGGAGAGCATATTGTATTGGATCCCCTGGATCCTGGAACGCATCGGATTGAATATTAGAATCAGCGAAGCTCTGATATAAACATTGGTGCATTTCGCTGACAGCGCTGGAAGAGTAGGTAGTGGGCGGATGAGCGCTGTTAGCGATAAAACTTTCTGAGGGGAACCTTATGAGATCTAAGCGCTAACACCCCTGAAAGGGGCTGTCAGCGCGGAGGTCAATCTAAGATATTTGGGGTAATTCTGAGAATCTGGAAAAAGAATGAATCGTAAATCCTTGATCAATGAAAGATTTCTCCCAATCAACAAAACCGAGGATAACTCATGACTCGTACTGTTCTCACACGCAGAGAATTCTTACATTCAGTAACAGCCGGATTCGGGGTGCTCTCCATGAGCCCCTTTCTACGACCTGGTTTGGCTGCCGGCCAGACGTCCCATCGACCGAACTTCCTTTTTCTCTTTACCGATGATCAGCGGTGGGATGCCATGGGCTGTGCCGGAAATCCGATTATCCGGACACCGGAAATGGATCGGCTGGCAGCGGAAGGTGTCCGCTTCGACTATGCGTTTGTGACCACGCCGATTTGTGCGGCCAGCCGGGCCAGTGCGTTTACCGGGATGTATGAGCGAACTCACGGCAATACGTTCGGTACGCCTCCCCTGGCGAAACCGTATATTGACATCAGTTATCCCCTGCAGCTGCGACAGGCGGGATATCACACCGGATTTGTGGGGAAGTTCGGTGTGGATGTAGCGGAAGGCTCCCAGGACCGGATGTTCGACTGGTACCGGCCGCTGTTTCGGAATCCGTATTTCAAAACCATCAACGGGAAAGAGCGGCATCTCACCGACATTATCGCGGACGAAGCCATCCGGTTTATCCGGGATTCCGCCGGACGGCAACCCTTCTGCCTTTCTGTCAGCTACAACGCACCCCACGCGGAGGATACCGATCCCAGACAGTACATTCCGCCCCGGGAATGCGAGGATCTCTACAGAGATGTGGTCATCCCCGCTCCGATTACCGGAAGCAAGGAGTTTTTCGAATCGCAGCCCCTCTATCTCAAGCAGTCACTGAACCGCATCCGGTGGTACTGGAAATTCGATACTCCCGCCAAATATCAGGAGATGGTGAAGGATTACTACCGGATGGTGACGGGGATTGACAGAACCATCGGACGAATCCGCGAGGCGCTGGAAACCGCAGGAGTGGCGGAGAATACCGTCATCATCCTGATGGGAGATAACGGCTATTTCCTGGGAGAGCGTGGGTTCGCGGGGAAATGGTATATGTACGATCTTTCCATCCGGGTGCCGCTGATCATCTGCGATCCCGGATTGACGGAATCCAGGAGGGGTCGTGTGCTCGATGACTTCGCATTGAATGTCGATCTTTCGCCGACTATGCTCGATCTTGCCGGAGTGCAGATCCCGGCTGCCGTGCAGGGACGAAGTCTGGTGCCGCTGGTGACGGGTGAGAGTGTGAACTGGCGGGAGTATGTCTTCTGTGAGCATCTGTTCGAACGGCATGATATCCCCCAGAGTGAGGGCGTCCGGACCCATCGATGGAAATATCTGCGCTACCGGAATCAGGTGAACTCGGAGGAATTGTACGATTTGCACGTGGACCCGCACGAAACAGAAAATCTGGCCTGGCGGGACGAGTACCAGGACGTGCTGGTGGAGCTCCGCCAGCGGTGCGACGAGATGATCGAGCGGCTCGAAAAGGAAAAATTGTGAAAAACAGGAGTAGCACGAAGTACTCGCAAGTTCTAACAAGTGCTGACAAGTGCTGGCAAGAAAAAACTGGTGTACAGTCTAAGCTGAGAAGCGATTGGCGGATTATGAGTTGAACAGGGAGTACTAGACAAGCTCAAGTATACAAGAGGGCAAGATGTCAAGAAATCAAGAATCAAAACTCCAAGACTCAATACTCAATGTCCAATACCCAATACCCAATATTCAAAATCCCTGCCTCCCCACCCAGAAAAGGTGGGTGCGGATTGTAGTGCGAGATGGTATCTCGCTGGGGTGGGGAACCAAGAAAGCAAGAATGAAAGAGAGCAAGAAAACAAGAAGGGAGGAAGACCAAGAAATCAAAACTCCAATACCCAATACTCAAAACTTCAATATTCAAAATCCACATCTCCCGGCCCAGGACATATGGGTGAGAGTTTTGGTTCGAAGGAAATCTCCCCGGGATGCGACGAAGCGCTCACAAACTCTGAGTATCTGCCAGTTGTTTTTTGTCAGCACTTGTGAACACTTGCCAGCACTTCATACTCGCCTTTGTGAAACTTTATGTAACTGAAGCGAAGCACGTCAAGAAAGCAGAATGAAATAATCGTTATGCCACACCAGACGCGGCGGGAATTTTTGAAACACAGTATGGCGCTCGGATTCGGGGCATCGGTATTTCCGGGAGTTCAGAAACGCTCCAATCTCTGGCCGAAGAATTCCAGAGGAGATATCCAGGTCGCCGGTTACTACTTTCCCAATTACCATGTGGATCCCCGGAATGAGGCGGAGCATGGAAAAGGGTGGACGGAATGGGAACTGGTGAAGCATGCCACTCCGCGATTTCCGGAGCATCAGCAGCCGAAGGTGCCCCAGTGGGGATATCCGGATGAATCGGATCCCGAGGTAATGGCTATGAAAATCAATGTTGCTATGGAGCACGGCCTCGATGCCTTCATATTCGACTGGTACTGGTATGATAACGGGCCGTTTCTCCAGCGGTGTTTGCGAAACGGCTTGCTGAACGCCAGGAATCACTATCGGATAAAGTTCGCTCTCATGTGGGCGAACCACACCTGGCAGAATATTCATCCGCACAAACTGCATACCGAGGCGCCTGATCTCTATCCCGGTCCGGTGAGTCCGGGCACGTTTCTCACCCTCACCAATTATGTCATCGAACAGTATTTCTCTCATACTTCGTACTGGTTGATTAATGAGTCGCCGTACTTTTCTATCTACAGCCTGAACGATTTGCTGGAGAGCTTCGGCGGGGTAGAGGGGACGAAAAAAGCGCTGCACGATTTTCGTATCCGGACCAGAAAGGCAGGATTTTATGATCTGCATCTGAATGCGGTGGTCTGGGGAAGACAGGTCTTACCGGGCGAAGAGAGGCCGGTGGATCCGAACCGCCTGATTAATGAGTTGGGATTCGACAGTGTCACTTCCTATGTCTGGATCCATCACGTTCCGCTGAAGGATTTCCCGCAGACTGATTACCGGTACGTGCGGGAACAGTATCTACAATATTACCGAGAGGTGGAGGAAAAATTCGATGTTCCTTACTTCCCGAATGTCACCATGGGCTGGGATTCCAGTCCCCGGACCGTCCAGTCGGATCGGTTCATAAACGCCGGATATCCCTTCACCCCGGTCATATCAAACAATAGCCCGGAAGAGTTCCGGAAGTCGCTGCTGGCTGTCACACACCGGTTAAATCAGCGATCTGATGCGCCGAAGATTTTCAACATCAACTGCTGGAATGAATGGACGGAAGGAAGTTACCTGGAACCGGATGTTCATCACGGTATGGGGTATCTGCAGGCGATAAAGGAGGTGTGTGGTAAATAACCGCCGCAGGTGATCCAGGGTGGCAAAAGTTCCAGAATACAAGAGTATCATCGCTATAGAGAAGGTAAAAGTGAGAAGTGAAAAGTGAGAAGTGAAAAGGCTCCGGCCCTCCACCCACAGGGGCGTTTGCCAACAGTGACCTCTGGTGAGAAATGGAAGGCTGTTTGGACCTGTTACTGAATATACTGCTTTTTGTTTGATGCAAGACATCAACCATATTGTCCAGGGGATTTCGTCGTAATCTGGTTGCCAGGGTAAACAAATTTTCCCTTCATGCATCAGGTTTAATGCCGATACCGTACAATCTTCCTTGCTCCTTCCGTTGGCAGCCCTTGCTTCTCACTTCTGCCTTCTCACTTTTCACTTCAAACAATTGACAACTGAC
>CAYPST010000028.1:0-10001 GCA_964413425.1 uncultured bacterium | reverse complement strand
GTTGCTGTCCGGCGGTCTGGCTCTGGCGGCCTGTGGAAATCTGCCGGACCGGCCCGCGGACAATCCGAACATTGTCATGATCATCTCCGATGATCAGGCCTGGGGTGATTACGGATTCATGGGACACGACGTGATCCAGACACCCTCTCTGGATCAACTGGCTTCAGAAAGTGTGCTCTATCCCCGGGGATATGTGACGGCGCCGCTGTGCTGTCCGTCCCTGGCATCGATAGTCACCGGACTGCATCCACACCAGCATAAGGTCACCAGCAACGATCCCCCGCTGGTGGGAGAGGGACCCCGGTATCCTGTGCAGGAGTGGTCGGAGGAACGAAAGCAGCTTCGGCGGGAGATGATTGCACATATCGACGAGGTGCCCACCCTTCCGCAGATGTTAAAACAGCGGAATTATGTGAGTTTCCAGACTGGCAAGTGGTGGTTGGGACATTACAGCCGGGGCGGCTTCACCGCCGGTATGACCCACGGTGACATGGAGCGTGGGGGACGCCACGGCGACGAAGCTCTGAGAATTGGCCGGGAGACCATGCAGCCTATGTATGATTTCATTGAAAACGCCGGAGATCAGCCGTTCTTCATCTGGTATGCACCATTTCTGCCGCATCGACCGCATGATCCACCGGAACGCCTCCTTAAAAAGTACCGGGATCAAACCGATTCCATTCATATCGCGCGCTACTGGGCCATGTGCGAGTGGTTCGACGAAACCTGCGGCGAGCTGCTCTCTTATCTCGATGAGCAGGGATTAACCGGCGAGACGATGGTGCTTTACGTTTGTGATAACGGGTGGATTCAGCAGCCGGACGCCTCGGGATATGCGCCCCGCTCCAAACGGACTCCCTACGAGGGAGGCGTCCGTACGCCCATTATGGTCCGGTGGCCGGGACACATGACTCCGAGAAGGGAGGAAGATCTGCCGGCAAGCAGTATTGACCTCGCGGTGACCGCACTTCATGCCTGCGGGCTGGAGCCCACATCCGGGATGCAGGGCGTGGATTTGCTGGACCGGGAGGCGGTCGCTGCCAGAGAGACTGTCTTCGGTGCAGACTACACTCATGACGCTGTGGACATCAACGACCCCCGATCCAGTCTCCAGCATACCTGGACGGTCACCGATCCCTGGAAGCTGATCCAGCCCGCCGAACCGAACATCCCTGCCGGCAGACCGGAGCTGTACAATCTTGAAGATGATCCCAATGAAACAGTGAATCTGGCGGACGATTACCCGGATAGAGTGCGCCAGCTGCGAGAACAAATTAAAATGTGGTGGCCGGAAGCTGTATAGGTTTATTCCTTCGCAGCCCGGTGCTTGTTTTGGGGAAAAATAAAGAAATCTGATACCATATTTCCACGTGATTGCCTGACCGCTTCTGATTAGATTACAATCACTTCCATGGTATCCAGCACATGCTGGAGTAGATATGAGAAATTGTCGCAAGCCATTGATCGTTTCAAATCTGTCGATTCTCACGATATCCATCTTCTGTCTCCTGCTGTGGGGAGCCTTTGCGTCTCATCCCATTCTGGCGCACGCGAGCTCACATGGAGTATCTGCGAGTGAATGGAACGCCGGCTGGATTGCTCCGCCGGGAGTGGAAGCCCAACCGAATACCTGGATGTGTTACCGGAAGACGGTGAATCTTCCGGATACACCGGACCAGGCACCCACTCAGATCGCAGTGGATTCCAAATACTGGTTATGGGTAAACGGGGATCTGGCCGTGTACGAAGGGCAACTCAAACGCGGTCCGACCCCGGAAGATACCTATTTCGATACTGTAGATCTGGCGCCCCATCTCCGGAAGGGTGAGAACACAATTGCAGTATTGGTCTGGTACTTTGGCAAGGAAGGATTTTCGCATAAAGACAGTGGTCAGCCGGGACTGGTATTCCGGATGCAGGCCGGGGGAACCGAACTCCTCAGCGACGAAACCTGGAAAGCAAGAAGGCATCCGGCGTTCGGTGATACCGATGCACCGCATCCCAATTACCGGCTTCCGGAATCGAATATCCGCTACGATGCCAGGAAGGCGCTGTCGGGCTGGACCGAGCCGGGATACGATGATTCTTCCTGGCCTGCGGCGCAGGAATTTGGTACACCACCCGTCGGGCCCTGGCATCATCTCCGGGAGCGCCCTATTCCTCTCTGGAAAACTTCCGGATTACTTGAGTATGAAAATGCCGACGAGTTTCCGCTCACCAGCAATGGAGTGGCTGTTGTCGCAGAATTGCCGTATAATGCCATGGTTTCTCCCTACCTGAAGATCGATGCCCCGGCCGGACTGACCATTGATATCCGGACCGAGAACTATATGGTGGGTTCAGCGCCTTCCCTGCGGCATGAGTATGTCACCGGAGAGGGCGTGCAGGAGTTCGAATTCCCGGCCTGGATAAACGGCCATGAAGTGCATTATGCCATTCCGGAAGGGGTGTGGATTCTGGCGTTGAAATACCGGGAAACCGGGTACGATACCGACTTTGTCGGGGAGTTTATCTGCGAGGATCCCTTCTTTAATAAGTTATGGCGGCGGGCGCAGCGCACGCTCTACATCACCATGCGGGAAACGTATATGGACTGCCCCGACCGGGAACGGGCCCAGTGGTGGGGCGATGCGGTGAATGAACTGGGCGAGGCCTTTTACGCCCTCGATACCCGGAGCCATAACCTGGCGAAGAAGGGGATCCTGGAGCTGGTCTACTGGCAGCGGGAGGATAATACAATCTTTTCACCGGTTCCGAGCGGGAATTATGACCGGGAGCTCCCCCTCCAGATGCTCGCCAGCGTCGGGGAATATGGCTTCTGGACCTACTATTTCCACTCCGGGGATGCCGCCACACTTCGCGAGGCGTATCCGCACGTGCGCGATTATCTCTCGGTCTGGGAACTGGATGACGACGGACTGGTGACGGAACGGGAAGGGGGATGGCAGTGGATTGACTGGGGCGAGCATAAAGATCAATCGATCCTGTACAATACCTGGTATTATCTGGCATTGCAGGGGGCGGTAAAAATGGCCAGGCTGGCCGGTCTGCCCGGGGATATCCCTGCCTACCAGCAGCAGATGGAGACCATCCGCGAACAGTTCAACCGAACGTTCTGGACCGGGAGTGAATATCGATCACCTGATTATGAAGGAGAGACCGACGATCGGGCGAACGCCATGGCAGTCATCAGCGGTCTGGCAGATTCTACATATTGGGAAGCCATCAGAAAAGTGCTGAACGAAGAATATCATGCCAGTCCCTACATGGAGAAATATGTGCTGGAAGCGCTGTTCCTTATGGGCTATCCGGAGGATGCTCTCCGGCGGATTAAAAGGCGCTACCAGCCGATGATGAAGATGGGCATCACTACGCTGCCGGAAGGTTGGGATATCGGCTTCGGCAGTTACAATCACGGCTGGAGCGGGGGACCGCTCACAATGTTGTCACAGTATGTCGCCGGTGTTGCCCCGGAATCACCCGCATACAAACGCTACCATGTACTGCCACAGATGGGTTCACTTCGGATTGTCGACGTGGTTGTTCCTTCGGTCAAGGGACATATCACACTCCGCCTCCGCAGAGACCAGGACACCTTCGACGTACACCTGAACTCGCCGGAAGCAACCGAGGCAGTGGTGGGAATACCAAAGCAATCGCTCCCGGAAGTACGTTCCATTTCAGCAAATGACACCGAGATCTGGCGAAACGGACAACCCCTGAATTCCATAAATGGGATCACCTTTCTGGACGAGAATGCCGACTATGTTTTATTTGAAGCGGAACCGGGGCAGTGGGAATTCCATGCGGAACAATAGGTAAGAGGAGAAGAACACAAGATTTCAACAATTCAAGCAAGACAAGAGTTCAATATCTCAATACTCAAAATTCAAAACGACAAAATTTCTGCTCCTGATTCTGGAAGACGAGAATCCAAGATTAAAGAAGGCAAGAATTCAAGAATCCAGGAGTTCATGAAGGCAAAAGGTGGAAGTGAAAAGTGAGAAGGAAGAAGTGAGAAGCAAGGGCTGCCACTGGAAGGAGCAAAGAAGTTTGTACGGTATCGGTATTACACCTGATGTATGAAGGGAGAATTTGTTTACCCTGGCAATCAGATTACGACGAAATCCCCTGGACAACATGTTTGATTTCCTTCATCAAACAGAAAGCAGTATATTCAATAACAGGTCCAAACAGCCTTCTATTTCTCACCAGAGGATCCTGTTGGCGAACGTCCTTGTGGGTGGAGGGCGGGGCCTTTTCACGTTTCACGTTTCACTTTTCACTTATACCTTTTCACTTCAAACAATTGACCATGAACAAGTATCAACCATCAAAACCAAGGAGGCAGCATGAAAACAGGAAGCAAATTTATTCTGTTGTTAACGATCTGTATGAGCTTTGCTGTTATGGCCTGCGTTCAGACAGCAGGTGCCGCAAAGGTCACTGTGGAAAACCTGCGGGTGGAGTACCTCTCCAGTCCGCTGGGCATCGATGTGGAACACCCGCGTTTTTCCTGGGTTCTCCGGAGTAATGAAAGAGGCGTAGAGCAATTTGCCTACCGGATTCTGGTGGCCAGCAGTCGATCGAATCTGGTCGAGAATCAGGGGGACATGTGGGATTCCGGTATTCAGCAGTCGGAACAATCGGTCAACGTGGAGTATGCCGGAGCATCCCTGGAAAGCGGAGAGAAATACTACTGGAAGGTGCGGGTCTGGGATGAGAGTGATACTCCCGGCGATTGGAGCAACATCGGCACTTTCCAGATGGGACTGCTCAATCCGTCGGATTGGGAAGGTACCTGGATCAGCAATGAGGACACGTCCGTTACTTCACCGCTCCTGCGCAAAGAATTCAGCGTGACCAAGCCGATACAGTCGGCTTACGTATTTATTGTCGGACTGGGCTATTATGAGCTCTATCTCAACGGAACCAAGGTGGGTGATCATGTGCTGGATCCGGGTACTACCGAATATGACAAACGGGTTCTGTACGAAACGTACGATGTGTCGGATTATCTCAAAGATGGCGCGAATGCGGTCGGTGCCTGGCTGGGCAAAGGATATTACAAGCATCGTACGACCAAGACCTACGGACATCGCATGCCCCTGCTGCTCCAGATGAACATCACCTTCACAGACGGGTCCACCATGAGCGTGGTCTCCGATCAGAACTGGAAAACCGACGCCAGCCCTATTCTTATGAACAGTATTTACGATGGTGAAGTCTATGATGCCAGAATGGAACAGGCCGGCTGGTGCACGCCCGGCTTTGTCGACGCGGAATGGGCCGGTGCCGTGGAAGTCGAGGCGCCCGGCGGCCGGCTGGATTCTCAGCTGCTCCCGCCCATCAAGGTGACCAAAACCCTCCGGCCCATTGCCATGACCAATCCGGAAGAGGGTGTGTACGTATTTGATTTCGGACAGAATATGACCGGCTGGCCCAGGTTATATGTGCACGGTCCCAGGGGAACCGAAGTGACTCTCCGCACCGCCGAGGTCACCAACCGGGACATGGCGTTCATGCAGGATACAGCCATAGTCGGCAATCCGGAACTGATCGATCCCAGCCCGAACCGTTCGGCCAAAGCCACCGATGTCTACATTCTGAAGGGAGCCGATGGCACCGAAATCTATGAACCACGGTTCACCTATCACGGATACCGGTACGTTCAGGTGGAAGGTTTCCCGGGTGAACCGGATCTCAAGAGCCTGGAAGCCCGGGTGGTCCATTCGGCCGTTCCGCATACCGGCCGGTTTGAATCCTCCAACACGCTCTTCAACCAGATTCACGAGAACATCCTCTGGGGACAGGTGAGTAATCTGCACAGCAAGCCAACCGACTGTCCCCAGCGAGATGAGCGTGCCGGCTGGCTGGGGGATGCTCATCTGACCGTCGAGGAAGCCATGCATAACTTTGATATGGCTGCTTTTTACACCAAGTGGCTGGAAGATATCAAGGATGCCCAGCAGGACAGCGGGTTCGTTCCGGATGTGGTCCCGCATCACGGCAAGTATCCCATCAAAGGGACCCCGGCCTGGCAGGCGGCGTATCCGCTGGTCACCTGGTATATGTATCAATATCACGACGATGTGCGCATCCTTGAAGAGCACTACCAGCCCCTGGCAGACTGGCTGCAGTATATGGGCTGGACGGCAAACAATCACATCATCGAATGGGGCCGCGGTGATTGGGTCCCGCCGAGGACTGCTTACCGTCCCACTGATGATTCCGAATGGCTGACCTCCACTGCGTATTATTACGAGGGAGCAGTGATCCAGGCAAAGATGGCAGAGATTCTGGGAAATTCCGGCGATGTGCAAAAGTACCGGCAGCTGGCCGAAGATATCAAGGCGGCGTTCAATGATCGGTTTTTCGACACCTCTGCCAGCCAGTACGGAACCGGCTCCCAGACCAGCAACGCCTTTCCGCTCTATCTGGACATGATTCCCGAAGGGCACGATCAGGCGGTGCTGCAGCATCTAATGGAAGACATCATGCAGGAGCATGACGGACATCTGACCACCGGTATTCTGGGAACCAAAGCCCTGGTGGAAGCACTGCCGGAATACGGTCGAAGCGATGTGATGTATACTATCGCCAATCAGACCTCCTTCCCCGGCTGGGGTTATATGATTTCCCGGGGCGCCACCACGTTGTGGGAACGCTGGGGTGGTTACCGCTACTTCGGTCCCGCCATGAATTCCCTCAACCATATCATGTTCGGCAGCGTGGATGAATTCTTCTATAGAAATATCGCCGGTGTGGGCATGGCCAGTCCCGGATTCAAGGACATCGTCATCAAACCGAACATCTTTGGCGCTATGACTTCTGCAAAGGGCCACGTCGAATCAGTACGCGGACCGATCACCTCGAAATGGTCTAAAGAAGGAAACTCAGTCACCCTCCACGTCACAATTCCCGGCAACACCAGCGCTACCGTGTACGTCCCGACTCTGGAAATGCAGGATGTGCAGGTGACCGAAAGCGGAGCCCCGGTCTGGCAGGAAGGCGAATATGTGGAAGGCGTTCCGGGCATAAGCGGCGCTGTTGTGTCCGGTGAGTATATTGCATTCCAGGTAGGAGCCGGGACCTATCAGTTTCATATGACCGGCACGCCCGACTAAACCGCTCCCGCCGGCGGTCGAGGGTGGCGTTTCACCTCTTGCAGCTCCTATCTCTCTGAAATCCCCGGCGAGGAATCCATTGTGCGCAGGGGATGTTCGGAGGAGTGAGCCGTGGTCCGGAGTGCATCCGCCCGCTTGACCGTCGGCGATCCTGGCAGGGGTCACCGACGGGAGCGTGCGGCAGCGGGCAATCCCAGGTGACGTGGCAGCGGCCCCCCCCTCCCGTCGCCGACGATGCCCAGATGGTGCGTGCGGTGTTTCTCGTGGCGGAACCGGTTACCTGGTTCGTCATCGTTCCGCTGTCTCTCACCGCGCTGATAACCGGGATTGTACAGTCATTGGGCACCCCGTGGGGCTTATTCCGGCACTATTGGGTCCTTTTCAAACTACTGCTGACTGTTATTGCCACCATCGTCTTGATGCAGTATACACAGACGGTAAGCTACTTCGCTGTCATAGCTACAGAAGCAGCCCGAGTAGCGTACGGTGTTGCCAGCGGTAAATGCAGCAGCGATTGTGGCATCGGCAATCAGTCTCTCACCCCGGGCGAGTACCGCGCATAACGCAAGTATTATTTATCAGAGTTCCTACTATTACCACCGACGCCAGTCCCTGCGCAAACACCAGTCAACATTCTTATCATGCATACTGGAGTCCTCTCTTTTGTCCGCGGCCTAACGCTAAAGCTCAGCAGCGCCGGACAAAGCCTTTGGTAGCATCTTGAAACCTCACATCGGCGTCCGTTGCAGCCGCTTGTTCAGCGACCACCACGTACCTGGGCTCCCGGAGATTCGGGACAGTTAGCACCCGGGCGGTCGTGCGCGATCTACTTCCGTCAGGTCCATCTGATGGCTGGCCGCACCGTGACCTCGGATGCCTGTTCACTCTAGCGAGTCAATGAGTGTCAGTTCAAATTCCCATCCCTCATGCGTCGCGAGAAGCGACCCAAGATCCTCCAGACTCATAAGAATCCCGTCAACAACGAGGGCCGTGCCCATGGTCTCGTCCCAGGCAATCCGGCCCCTCACGCGGTCGTGCAGCATTCGATAGTGGCCCGGCGAACCGCTGATATGGCGTGTTGCAAGCGCCGTATACATCTTCTGCCTCAGCCTGCCAAGGGCGTTGTAAGGGGTTGTTTCGCTGTAGGCGGCGAACTCGTAACCACCAACTACTCCCTCCTCCTTCTCCCTGGCTCGCACCGTAAATCCGAGGCCGGTTTCATCACAGGTGATGACGAAGGTTCGTAGCCGCCCCGCAAAGTCTTCGACTTCCTCTTCCATGGGAAAATCCGTCCGCCAGCCTTCCATCGACCTCATCATAACGTAGTTACCTCCTTGTCATTCTGCGCAACCGGCCAACGTTCCCCGAACCGTGAGCTTGTCCGTCGAACGGCGCGGGTAACCGGCTGGCAATGGAGTACAGCGGAATTGCCGGTCCGTGGTCATTCGCGTGTTATATTCCTATCTATAGGACTCCCTCCGGTGACTTATTCTCAACACAAGAGCCGTATCTTCAATGATGGTATAAATGACCCTGTAGTCTCCGACCCGAAATTTCCGTAAGCCCGCAAACTTTCCTGTCAGCAATGGAAAATTATCTGCTTTCTCAGGCAGATCTTCCTGGATTTTTCTTAAAATCCTCTCTGCTTGAGTTTTGTCTATCTTCTTGAGATCACGCGACACTGACTTTTTGAATGCGATCTTATAGCTCAAGCTCTTTCCTCATTTCATCCATACTGACAATAGCATCCGAGGTATCATGTAACCGGTCAAGAGCGATCTGCAGGTCTGCTAATTCGGCTACATACGCTTCCAGCGCCTTCTGAATATGGAAAGACTTGGGCCTCTCTGTTTCTTCAGCAATTTCAGAAAGTTTTGAAGCCAGTTCGTCAGGAATCCGAACGGAAATAGCTTTGCTCATATATTTATTGCCTCCAATGTATTTCAATGTATTGCATTGTAATCAGTGTGAGTTGGAAATGCAAGGTGTTTTTCGAAGGGAATATAACGCTGCGCATGAACGGCCCCGACATGTCGGGGTCCGACTCCATGCGCGTTGTTAGCCTTCATTTGCTAAAACGAATATCGCGTGATATCCAGGGCTCCATGAAAGACGCCGAGAATATCGATATTCTGACCTGCCTTGATCAAATATGCGATTCGGTAATGTCCATACAACAGAATGCGGACTTCTCTATTTTGAACTCACTCAAATCGGTAACCAAGGGAGGGAAATTGAGACAGGAGTTGCGCTTTCTCATATATTGCGTTTAGAGTGGAGTTCGCTGTTTTCGGATCGTCTTCCGCAATATACTCATAAATATCTTGTAACCATTTTTCGGCTTCGGCAGTCCAGTTTATTGCTGCCAACTGCGGATTCTCCGGCGCATTTCGTCATTACTCAGAGTGTGGCCGGTATCCGAATCCGCGAGACCTCGCTCGATCATTCGTGCAAAGGCCAATTCGCGGAGGATTTCATCATAACTGCTGTCTTCTGGTTGTTCTTCAATGATCTTTCTCATTTGATCTTTGGCGGGAGACATCTCTATCGACTCCTCATGGATTTCAGCTCACAACCTCATTTATTTTGCCAAATAAAATACCGAAAATCAAGATTCGTAAATGGCAAGCCTCACGATCGCGTTCACCGGCGCCCTGTGACAAGCGTGCGGAATTCTCCAAAGTTGTTGAAATGTAACCGTAACTTTCTGGAATAAACCACACCAAAATTTTCTCTCCAAAATGTCTTAATTTGACTTGGTTCCCTTATAACCTGGCCGGCCCAAAGCGCCTTATCTGCAGGCGTCCCCTGCAAACCATTGTTAGGCGCTTCACCTATGAAGAGTAGGAACCATCTCTGTATGATTCTTCAATG
>CAYPST010000027.1:0-38566 GCA_964413425.1 uncultured bacterium | reverse complement strand
AGAACGGTCACTCCCGGACGGTGTGGTAATGTACTGAGTTAATTTAATAGTCATATAAATGAAACACCGAAATACACTGAAAGACACTGATGATGTGAAACGTGATATGCAACGCTGCCTGCTGCCTTCATACCTATTCAAAAACTGTATGGTTTCCACCTGTTCTTTTAACACCCTCATTACTACCCGATAAAAAGATATTGTTTGCAGGATATAAACAATACTGATACGATACGAAAGGGATTCAGACAATGATTGAGTACGACGAATGATAGACAAGCGGGAGGTACGCAATGGAATGCAAAGAAGCGAGTAATCTGCAGCGGTGTAATTACACATACGACCCCTGTCCCCGTAAAGGTCAGTGTTGCGACTGCATCTCATATCATCTGAAGATGAACGAACTTCCGGCCTGCTGTTTTCCGGCAGGTGCGGAACGAACCTATGATCGCTCCTTTGAACATTTCGCCCGGCTGGTCTCGGATGGAACAGTTTAGCAAAATTATGCTTTTCTGCCGAGTCTGTATGAGGAGCGGTGAAGTACCGGGCAGTTCGAAATCAGGAGTGCCCGGATAAAATTATTCCGTGAATTATAATAAGATGAACCGCCGTGGAAGGGTTCATTTTATCCCGCCATCCAGAAGACCACGTTTGTCAAAGCGTGGATGAATGGTCTTCTGGGCGGGATTCCGCCCAGACTCCGCCTGTGTGCGGAGTCAAAGGAGGAACCCCGGCTGTTAAGCCGGGGGGCTCCATATGAATCAATTCGGTTGTTCGGCTCTCGCAGATTATTGCATGGATTGCAGACGCTGCTGCAGCTGTTGATCCTGTCTGACCGCAGTCAGTATTTCCTGAAACCGTTCCGGAGACATCCCTTCCTCTTTGACAGCAGTCTTCTGCTTCTCAATTATTCCAGATTGAATCTCGCGAATTTCACCCAGTGCCGAGTTGAATTGCTGCATTTCCTGGTCCGACACATCGAGGTCGGATTGGGGATCTTGCTGAGAGCGGGCGATCTGACTGAAGCGATCGGGTTCCATCCCCTCTTCCTTGATAGCCTCAACCATGTCGGGTTGTGCGTCTTCATAAATGGTCTGAATGGTTTCCAGGGCGCTTGAAAATGTCTCTAATTCCTCATCACTGACCTCAATACTCGGTGGCTGCTGCTGTTGCATTTGCTGCTGAAGGCGCTGCTGCAATTGCTGCCGCTGTTCATCGGAGAGCTGCTGTGAGGATTGGTCGGGTGCATTGCTCTGTGATTGCGGCGGCGGTTGATCTGACAGCTGCTGGGTTTCCGGGTTCCGGGCGTCGGTCTGGGGTTGCTCCTGTTCTGAAGAACACGTGGCCAGCAAAAACATGCTGGCAATAATAGTGCTGAGTATAATGGAAAAATTGTTCTTCCTCAGAAAATTGGTCATTAACACTATCCTCTCTGTTTCAATATTTATTGTTCCCTATAAACATAGAAAAAATCACCTGAATAACAAGGATTGATTCGAATTTTCACGGATTAGATGCGAGAAGCTTCTTTGTGGCTGCTATGAAAACCATCAATTATCACCAATTAATTGAAAATAATAATAAGTAATTGCATGAATACGAAACTTATATTCCTTCCTGTTATAAATGTCTGGCAATACTCACCTGGTTACAGAAATTTCACTTGATAATGTCTTCGGATGATGATTACACTGCCTTAGGATAAACGTAACCGGTGCGGATAGGGATAATTATGAATAGTAAAGCGGAAGCCGTAGTACAACAGGCGTATCAAAGGGGCTTTGACTATGAGCAGCACTACCATGGGTGTGCCCAGGCGATCATTGCGGCTTTAATCGACGTGGAATTAATTGATGAGGATGCCCGCCTCATGGAAGCGGCGACCGGGTTATCGGGTGGGATGGGCCTTTCGGGATGTGGTAACTGCGGAGCCTTTACCGGGGGTAGTATGGTGCTCAGTTATCTGCACGGATTAGATCTGAAGAAATTTAAGCAGCGCTCCGGACGAGACGAGGCATACGATACCGTTTATGCGCTCTTCCGGAAGTTCAGGGATACATACGGAAGTTGTATGTGCCGGGAAGTACAAATACGGATCTTTGGTCGAAGTTTCGATCTCAGGGATCCGGCGGATAAAGAGCGTTTCCGGGAGATGGGGGCCCATGCAGAGAAATGCCCTGAAGTGGTCGGGAATGCCGCAAAGTGGACCGCGGAGATCATCCTGGAACAGGGCGCATGAAAGAAGTGCGGATCGCCCGGACCGCAACAATCACCGACGCTGCCCGCAGCCGGTGAGGGGTGACTTCCCAGTTACCGATTCCTTCGATACCTGGTTGGTTGCCACGAAGAATCTCTCCCGGAGATGCGCGATTGTTCAGTTGCATATTGTTGAAGAAGCGAGATAGGATTCACCTTATCTTTAATCCATGGATGGCATAGCCGGAACTTTTTGTAATGGAAAATGGTTGCGGGCACCGGCGGTATCTTGACAGGAAGAGTGTGCGGTGAATGCCTCCTGGAATTCCAGGAAAAGACTGGATATTTCCAATTTTTCTGCGCATGTTGAACAACGGCAAAAACTAATTTATTGCGCTGACAGAATGTCTCTGAGATGTAAAAGAATCCGTTCGTTTCATTCCCGAAAACTAGCTTTTCCTGATGAGAATAATTCCTACTGTGGATTCAACTGTATAAGTTACATAAGGGGTATTGAGGAACATATTACACTTTAACAGGAGGCAGAATCTATGAAACGACTCAGGGGTATTCTTTTTACGATCATTTTGATGTTCCTAATTTTGGGATGTACGACCGGGCCTGAATTTCAAATCCAGGAATCGGATAACCAGATTCATATTTTTGCAGATGGTGAGCATTTCACCTCCTATATTTCTGATCCGGGTTTGCTGAAGCCTGTGCTGTATCCTGTGTATTCATCCTCCAAAATTCGTGTACAGAGGCAATATCCGCTGCAGAAAGTGGAAGGCGAAAGTCAGGATCATGCCCATCATGTGGGAGTTTTCTTCACCTACGGCAGCGATGACGAAGTGAATGGCAACAGTTTCTGGAATCTTCATCCGCCGCCGCCCAGAATCCGGCATATGCGGGTAACCAATCAGGAAGCCGGGCTAGGTCGGGCAACTCTCGGGATACTGGCTGATTGGGTTGGGGGCAATGATGAGGTGGTGCTCGAGGAGGATCGCACAATGGTTTTTACCGGGAGCGAAACGGAGCGCGCGATCGATTTTACGTTCAATATGAAAGCCCAGGATGAGGATGTGACCTTCGAAGATACCAAAGAAGGGATGTTTGCCATTCGGGTGGCGGACTGGCTTTCTGAAGAACGCGGAACCGGAATGTATTTGAACTCGGCAGGAGATACCACTTCAGAAAATATCTGGGGCCGGCGTGCAAAATGGGTCCGACTGGAAGCCGTGCATGACACTGTGACGGTTGGCATTGCCATACTGAATCATCCTTCCAGTGTGAATTATCCGACCTTCTGGCATGCCCGGGGCTACGGACTGTTTGCTGCCAATCCGCTGGGACAGTCGGTGTTTCAGGAATCCCGGGGTGTCGAGAATCCGGAACCGTTAAATTATACCATTGCCGCCGGCGACAGCGCGCTGTTTAAGTTCAAAATGATCATCTACGAAGGGCACCGCACAGGCGATCAAATAGAAGCTGCGTTCCGGGATTACAGTTCATAGTCATTCCGGTGTCGCTATAATGGATTAAAAAAGCCCGCCCGTTCAGGGGCGGGCTTTCTTACTCAGACCTCAGTTGAGCGATACGCGGATCCCAATTGGATCCGCCGAAGGAGTCCTTTCCCCAAAGACCCCGGACTTCACCCGGCGTGTGTTTTGCTTCTCCCGCATTCAGATTAAGAAAATTAAGCAGCCGGAACTCGTTGCGGGAACTCCCGCAATGACATCCGGGCGTTGATTTATCGTTCCGGGAACTCCCGCAATGAGATCCAGGCGTTGATTTGTGATTCCGGGAATTTCCGCAGTGAGATTCGGGCATTGGTTTGCCGTTTCGGATACTCCCGTAATGAGATTCGGGCATTGGTTTGTCATTCCGGAAGCATCCGCAATGAGATCCCGGCGTTGGTTTGTGATTCCGGGAACTCCCGCGGTGAAAAATCACCGGTGCGGGGGCACTCCGGGAGTTGCGGAACCCGGAGAATGCGATGTCCACGGTCTTCCCCGAGGTTTGGGAAGCCAGCCCACCTGGTATGATTTCCAAAAAGATCACTTATTCCCGAACGCATCCACCAGCTGACGCATGGCCCTGATGTGATCCGGTCCCGTTCCGCAGCAGCCGCCCAGAATGTTCACCCCGGACTGGAGCAGCTTTCTGGCTTTGGGCAGAACTTCCTCCGGGGTTTCCTTGAAGACACTTCTCCCTTCTTCCAGGATTGGCGTACCGGCATTCGCCTGGGCCAGCAGGAATGTATCGGTGAAGGGGCGCATGGTCTCGATAACCGTGGTCATTTCATCAAAGCCTCGACCGCAGTTAGAACCCAGGATGTCCACACCGGCCCCGGTCAGCTTTTCCACGGCGGACTCCGGATCCACTCCCCACGAGGTATGGGGACCGGTCGGTCCCACCTCAAAGGTCATGGTCGCAGAGATGGGGAGATCTGTGGAATCGCGTGCTGCCTGAATGGCGATTTCGATTTCCTCCAGGGCCATCATGGTTTCGATAAAGATAACATCAACTCCGCCGGCGGTTAGGGCCTGGATTTGTTCGGCAAAGATGTCATAGGCGCGGTCTCTGGAAAAGGAGCCCAGCGGTTCCAGAATCTCACCGAGCGGTCCTACCGAACCTGCCACGAAATTGCCCTCCGGACGCACCGAAAGGGCCAGCTGAGCAGCGGTTTTGTTTATGTCAACGATCTTTTCGGCTAATTCATGTCTCCCTAATCGGGCCCGGTTCCCCCCGAACGTATTGGTCTCCACGATATCAGAACCCGCAGCGAAGTAATCCTGGTGGATTTGTTTCACCACCTCCGGACGGATCAGATTAAATTCCTCGGGACAGTCCCCCTGCTGCAGGCCCCGGTTGTGTAGTTCGGTCCCCATTGCGCCGTCGGACAACAAAATGTTCCCGGAACGCAGTAATTCGAGAATGGTTTGCGGCATGACAAGGCTCCTTTATTCATTTGAGATTGAAATCATACTTTGTGACTGCAATTGTAACCACGAATTCGCACAGCCTGCCCCGATCAGGAACCCTGGAAATCTTCGATTTCGTCAGGGTTACTTGTTCGGGGAATGGACACGAATATATTATATAACTGTTCAGACAACTCAGGTACACAATAGAATTGAGGCCTGAAAACCCTGTAAGGAGATACGTGAGCATACCATTTCAAGAAATTTTTTCCTCCTTACCTGTCAAAATATCCTTCAGGGATGCGTACAGATTTTAGTTAATTGCATACACTATGCCAGTCTTCTCCTGACGTGCCGGCCCGCTTTCTCCCGGGGGAGGTGGTGCAGGTTCTGTTTTTTTTCATCTGTGGTCATCCGTTTTTTCCGCGTTCATCTGTCCCAACGGGATCCCTGTGGGATGTGCTATTCTTTTCTCATCTATGCATAATTCAGATCACGAATTTTTCTGTTTGCATTCCTTCCTGCGGTCAGCCAAATTGTGGACTGTCGAATTATTATACCAAAATCGAGGAATCAATCCCAGGCAGAATGATGAGTCTTAAATAAAAGTATGGAGTAATTTTGGCCGATCGAAAGGATTTCCGAATGGATACCAGGATAGTCAGGATTGTGACAGGTGCCATACTGCTGTTGGTGCCAATGTATATGCTCTCAGCGGCTGAGATTTCTCTGGACCAGTACCACGATTTCCGTTCCATGGAGCGGTCATTGGAGACGCTGGCGGATGGCTACCCCGATCTGATGTCCCTGAAATCACTGGGAGAAACCATCCAGGGCAGGGATATCTCTGTTGTGACGCTGACAGCAGGAAGCAATCCGGAGGAACAACCAGGCATCCTTATCGTCGGAGGAGTTCAGGGCAAAGATGTTGCCGCCAGCGAAGCCTGTCTGGGCATCCTTCAGGGATTGGCCTCCGCGTATGGCCAGGTGGACAGCGTCACCGCTGCCCTCGAAACCACCACCTTTTATATTTTTCCCCGGGTGAATCCGGATGCCTCCGAGGCGTATTTTTCCTCACCGAAATACGAGCGGGTGTTGAATGCGCGGCCCATGGATCTGGATACGGACGGCCGGGTTGACGAAGACGGATATAATGATCTCAACGGTGACGGCTTTATCACCCTGCTCAGGATTCCCGATCCGGCGGGTGAGTGGCTGCCCGATAAGGAAATTCCCCAGTTGCTGAAGGAGGCCGATCCCGAAAAAGGGGAGCGGGGGATATATCGTGTGACCCCGGAGGGACTCGATGATGATGAAGACGGTGCGTATAATGAGGATGAACCCGGTGGCGTCAACTTCAATCAGAATTTCACCTTTCAATATCAATTTTTTACCGCAGGGGCCGGCCCTCATCAGATCTCTGAGGCGGGTTCCAGAGCCGTGGCGGACTTTGCGTTTGCCCACCGGAATATTGCGGCCGTATTCAGTTTCGGACCGGACAACAACCTGCTTTATCCCTGGGAATCGAAGAGGCGTGCCGAGGACGCTGATCGGTCATCCCGAACACCGGTAACCTCGGTCCTGCCGGAGGATGAAAAGTACTATCAGATACTGTCCCGAAAATTCCGGGATATCACAAAATTCCGTGATGCGCCGGCTCCCCGGCACGGAGCGGGAGAATTCAGCAAATGGGCCTATTATCATTACGGCCGATGGTCGCTGAGTGTACCGGTCTGGTGGCCGCCGGCAATCGAGGCCGAATCCGATACCGACACCACGGGCACAAACGGAAATCAGGATGAAAATCAAAACCCGAACCTCATACCGAAAGCCACCGGTGGCGATCCGCTGGCTGCCGAACGCCGGTTATGGGAATGGCTGCAGCAGACAAATCAAACGGACAAATTCGTGGAGTGGACCGAAATCTCCCATCCGGATTTTCCGGATACCACCGTAGAGGTGGGTGGCTTTCAGCCCTACATCGGTATAAACCCGCCGGTGGACAGCCTCGAAGAGCGATCACTGAAAAATACGCGGTTTCTCGTGCATCTCAGCCATCTGCTGGGCAGGCTTTCCCTGGAAAAGATTCAGGTCGAAAACTTGCACAGCAATGTCTATCGGATTACTGCTGTGGTTGCCAATGATGGATTCCTGCCAACAAGCAGCCGGCTGGGTGCGCGCAATCAGTGGGCTCCGCCGGTAAAGGTGGCGCTCGAACTCACAGAGGAGCAGCAGCTGGCCAGCGGCCGCAGCGTGCATCTGGTGGAGGCCATCGCCGGGAGCGGCGACACCCGGGAGTTTCAGTGGGTCGTAATTGGCGAACAGGGTTCGCAGGTCACCCTGACTGCCGGCAGTCCCATGACCGGCAGCGTGCAGCGGAGAATCGAATTGAGGTAAATGCTGTGTTTTGAACGGTGAGGGTTGACCCGGTCGGAGATGATAACATGAAACTGCTAAAGAAGCCACGAATGAACGCGAATGAACACGAATTGAATAAATGACTATTAAGTTAGTTCAGGAAAGCACTGGTATTGGCAACCTCTATGGTAGAGCCGTTTCATGTCGAAGATCCCGATCCACAGCTCTAACCTGCTTTTGGGAGCAAAATATAGTTGGATAATTACACAACCGAGCGATAAACACCGGACACAGACTATGAAAAAATGTATTCTTCTTGCGTGTTTCTTTATTATTCCGTGGGGATTCACACCCGGACAACGGGTAGAGAAAGAATTCACTACCAGTGCATTCAAGGCAATGGGAGCGCCGAATAATCCCGCCGTGGAAATCGCATGGAACAGATATTACGACTGGGAAGAAATCGGCGACATCTGTCAAAGAATGGCACAAGCCTACCCGCATCTGGTCCGGGTTGGATCAATAGGCAAATCGGTACAGGGCAAAGATATCCATCTGCTAACCATAACCAACTTCGACCAGGGCGATCCGGATCGAAAACCCGCAATGTATATCGACGGGAATATCCATTCCAATGAATTACAGGGCGCCGAAGTCACCCTCTACACTGCCTGGTTTCTCACAGAAAATTACGGTGCAATTGACTGGATTACGGATTTGCTGGATCACAAGGTCTTTTATATCGTACCCACCATCAATCCGGACGCGCGGGATCATTATATTCACCAGCCGAACACGCCGCATTCTCCCCGGTCGGGGCTTCTTCCCAGAGATGACGACGGCGACGGTCTGGTGGACGAGGACGGTTATGACGATCTCGACGGCGACGGACATATCGTCCAGATGCGCAAGCGGGATCCCAACGGGCGCTGGAAGCCCGATCCCGAAGATCCGCGGCTCATGGTCCGGGCGGAACCGGATGAGCCCGGTTCCTACACCATGCTGGGATGGGAAGGATATGATAATGACGGCGACGGCCGGGTGAATGAAGACGGGCCCGGCTTCTACGATCCCAACCGGAACTGGGGCTGGAACTGGCAGCCCTCCTACGTCCAGCGGGGGGCGGATCAGTACCCGTTCTCCATCCCGGAGAACCGGGCGGTGGCCGAATTTGTGCTGTCCCATCCCAATATCGCCGGCGCCCAGTCTTATCATAATTCCGGAGGTATGCTTCTGCGCGGACCCGGGAGCGAGGACGATACGGAAACCTATAATCGCTCCGACCTGGAAGTCTACGACTTTCTCGGTGAGCTGGGTGAGCAGATGCTGCCCGGTTACCGGTATCTGGTGGTATACAAGGACCTGTATTCCGTCTATGGCGGGGAGCTGGACTGGTTCTACGGGGCCCGGGGAATCTATACCTTTACCAATGAATTATGGACTGCCTTCAATTATTTCCGCGGGAGATGGGATGAGGAGGACAGGCGATCAGGGCAGCGGCAGGTCTACCGGTTCGATGAACTGCTGCTGTTCAAAGAGGGCATCGTTCCCTGGAAAAAGATACAGCACCCGCAGTACGGTGAAATTGAACTCGGCGGCATCAAGAAAGCCTGGACCAGAACGCCCCCGTCTTTTATGCTTGAAGATATGTGCCACCGGAATATGGCATTTACGCTGTATCATGCCTATCATTTACCGAGACTAACTGTCGATTCTGTGGAAGTGAAAAACCTTCCGGGGAATCTGCAGCAGGTGGATGTGATTGTGAAAAACAGCAGAGTTGTCCCCAGCCGGTCAGCGCATGAAATCAGAAACGAAATCACACCGCCTGATCATATAGCCATTTCCGGAGAGAACGCTGCGGTGGTCGCGGGTTTTCTCGTCAGAGATCCTTATTTGAACATCACCGAAGAACAGCCGCATCATCCGGAAAGATTGAATATCGATGCCGTTCCTGGAATGGGCACTGTTCACGTGCGGTGGCTGGTCTTCGGACAGGGACCGTACACGATTACCATCGATTCGAACAAAGGCGGCCACCTGACCGCCCGGATTGAAGAATGAGAGCGGCGCGTGCATCGCGCGGGATTTTCAGTGATCACAGCCACGGGATAAGGGCGAATCAGGGAAAGAGTTAAGAGGAAAGAGGAAAGAGTTAAGAGGCCCCCGCCCCGCATCCACCTTGTACATAGGTACATAGGTACATAGGTACATAGGTACATAAGTACATAAGTACATAGAGGTGAGGGGATAAGGACGAAACAAGAAAAGAGTTAAGAGGAAAGAGTCCCCGCTCCGTACCCCAAATACTTTGGATGCGGGAAGGGGGGATCTGTGTTCATCTGCGTGCTATTCTTTAACCTGAAGGAGGACATACGTACATGCGGTCGGAAGCGGTGAGCAGGCAGCTAGAACCAATCGAGACCAAAACTCCACAACCAATGCAAGCCGGCCTCTCTCTCGCAGCAACGTATATACCCTATGTACTTATGTACCCATGTACCCCCCAAATACTTTGGATGTGGGGAAGGGGGAAATCTGTGGTCATCTGTCCCATTGGGATCCCGCTGGGGTGTGCTATTTTTTCCCATGGGGATCCCATTGGGATATGAATTATTCAGGATAGGAACTTATTTTTTTATTCGGATAACAGCTGTCTTCAAATCAAATGAGAACCAAACAATATGATTTCATTTCTGATATGAATAAAGGAGTACGTGTATAACTTATGTTATGGCGCTGGTTTCCATGGAAGTATCTCATTCGCCGGGCGGCGAGGAAACACGGGTTTCTGGATCCTATTACTTTGTGGACAAAATTCCGGCAATTCGCGCAGCCTTCGGAAGTGGCGGAACCAATCGAACTGTTGCGGGCTGGAGTATTATTCCATGCCAGAGGTCTCATTAATACTCGTATTATCCAGCACAATCTGGATTGGATTTGGCCCTACTGGGTCGAGCAGCAGTTCGATCCGGAAAGCCCGTCCTTCATTCCCCGGGCATTTTCCATCACCCATGTGAACCTGACCCACCGCAACTGGACTGCCATCGGCCTGCCCGGATTGGATGCCTACCCGCTTCTTGATCCACGGGGATTGTTAACTCCCTATTGGGATGGATGGTCTCTCGACTGCTGGATCCTTGGCGAGGATGGAGAGCGGCTCATTCCGTCTCAGACAGAACATGCGGATCAGGAATTACTCATACAGGACTCACGGCTGAGAGTGCGAACCGTGATGCAATCCGGAATGATGCACTTGAAATCGGTAGCCGAAGTGAGAGAAGCGGACGAGCGACCGGTGTGCCGGATGGAATATACGACGTGGAGTGAAGAGCCGGCTCGACTGGTGATTACACTGCGTCCCTATAACCCGGAAGGGGTGAGTTTCATCAATGACATTAGTTTAGAGGAACAGCGGCAGACCTGGCGAATCAATAACAAACAGCAGGTTGAGTTGCAGGATCCGGTTGAAACGCATCTGGTGTCGACGTACAAAAGGGGGGATGTATTTTATGGGATCGGAGAAAGAAAGGAAGAAACCAGGATACACTGCGATGTCGGATTAGCAAATGCAGCAGCGATGTATACGATTCCGGCCCGGGAATGGGTTACTACTGCTCTGAAAATTCCTCTGCAGGAGGCACCGGAATCAGAGACTGTGTATCAAGCCGGAGCTTCTGAGCATTCCTGGGAAAAAGCTCTTGCAGGTACTGCGGCTCTGGAAATTCCGGATGATCGCATGAAGTATCTGTTTGACGCTTCCGTGCGGAGCCTGCTCTTATTGTCGCCGGATTGGATTTATCCCGGTCCGTATACGTATAAGCGCTTCTGGTATCGAGACGCAGCCCTGATGCTCAACGGATTGCTGGGAGTGAATGCCGGCGACTTCGCCAAACGAGTCGTTGAGCGTTTGCCGGAGAAGCAAAATTTTGCCGGGTTTTTCCACTCCCAGGAGGGCGAGTGGGATTCGAACGGAGCCGTGCTCTGGATTCTCCGGCGATATGCGGAATTAACCGGTGAGCCGCTGTCCGATGATCTGTTGGATGCCGTGAGAAAAGGGGCAAAGTGGATAGCGAGAAAACGGTTGTCCGATGATCTTAATGAAATACACGCCGGCCTGATGCCTTCGGGCTTCAGCGCGGAACACCTGGGGAATATTGATTTCTATTACTGGGATGATTTCTGGAGTGCGGGTGGGTTGTTTGCAGCATCGGAATTACTTCACTCAGACGACAGCGGGGAGAAAGCGGACTCCTTCAGGCAAGAAGCAGAGCAGTTGCTGCAGGCCATTAAGCGAAGCCTGGAGGAATCCAGGCACATTCGAAACCATCCCGGCATGCCGGCGTCACCGCATCGGCGCATGGATGCCGGTGCCGTGGGATCGATCGTGGCCGGGTATCCCCTCCGGTTGTTTGATCCACAGGATGAGCGACTGCTGCAAACTGTGGAATATTTAATGCGACACTGTTTCGTGGACGGGGCTTTCTTTCAGGATATGATTCACTCCGGCATCAACGCCTATCTGACACTGCATATTGCCCAGGTGTTACTCCGTGCCGGAGATACTCATTTCAGAGAGATGGTTCGCCGGATTGCGGAACTGGCCTCTCCCACCGGGCAATGGCCGGAAGCCATCCATCCCGGAACCGGCGGCGGCTGTATGGGCGACGGCCATCACGGGTGGGCCTCGGCCGAGTGGGTGATGATGTTACGCAACATGTTCGTCCGTGAGGAAGATAATCGATTGGTCATAGGCAGCGGCGTTTTCCCGGAGTGGTTAATACCGGGTGAACAATTATCCTTTGGTCCCACCAAAACACCATACGGTGATATGAGCATTCGGATTCAACCGGAAGCCACGGAAGTGCATATCAGCTGGGAGGCAACATGGCGGGAGAACCGACCTTCTCTTGAGATTTTACTGCCGGGAGTTGAACCTTCTGCGGTGATGTCCGTTAGCGACAGGAATAGTGTCACTCTGAAACGTATACCTGGTGAACAAGTAACTCAGATTCACTGAGAGAGTCTTATGAAAATCTTAATGATGACCAATACCTATAAACCGCATGTGAGCGGTGTGGCAGAATCGGTGGAACGTCTGACAGCCGCCTGCCGGAGAAAGGGACATAAGGTCCTGGTTGTTGCACCACAGTATCCCGATCAGCCTGATGAGGAACAGGAGGTCATCAGGCTCCCGGCCATCCAGAATTTTAACGGCAGCGATTTCTCCATGAGCCTTCCTGCGCCGCTCCAGCTGCGGAAGGCGCTGAACCGCTTTCAGCCGGAAGTCATTCACACGCATCATCCCTATCTTCTGGGTGATACCGCTCTTCGGGTGGCAGCCGTGCTGGATATTCCTCTCCTCCTGACGTACCATACCATGTACGAAAATTACACCCACTATGTCCCGGCGGATTCTCCGCTGCTCAAACGGTTCGTGATTGAACTGACCGTGCGATTCACCAATCTGTGCGATCACGTGATTGCTCCCAGTCAGAGTGTCGCGAAGATTATCCGGGAGCGGGGGACCATTGCGCCGGTTTCTGTCATCCCGACCGGGGTGGACTACGAACGATTTTCCTCAGGTGATGGTGATCGTATTCGACGGGAACAGGGGATCCCGGATGACGCCTGGGTGGCGGGCCACGTCGGACGTCTGGCGCCGGAGAAAAACCTGGAATGTCTGGCTCGGTCGATGGCAGCCTTCCTCAGGGAGCACCCGGCAGCTCACTTTATCGTTGCCGGGGATGGCCCGGCGCAGAAATCCATGGAAACGATATTTCTGAATTCCACTGGTATGGATCGGATACATTTTCTGGGAGTCCGGCAGGGCCAGGATTTGATTGATTGTTACCATGCCATGGATGTTTTTGCGTTTTCATCACAAAGTGAAACGCAGGGTCTGGTACTTGCCGAAGCTATGGCGGCGGGCGTACCGGTTGTTGCGCTGGATGGTCCGGGTGTGAGGGACGTCGTCGAGGATGGCAGCAACGGACTCCTGCTTGAACAGCAGGATGAAGGCCGGTTTGCCGCCGCCTTGAATGAAGTGTATTCCCTGCCGGCGTCTCAGCGCATGAGCTGGCGGCAAAACGCGGACGACACCGCACGGCGTTTTTCTTCCATGAAATGTGCGGAGGAAGTACTGCACATCTATGATGAATTACGCGCCGGCGGGCATAAGACCGACAGCGAGGAACAGGATACGCTGGATCAGGTTGTGCGAGCGGTGAAGCGTGAGTGGGACATCTGGGAAAAACGGGTGTCGGCGGGAATACAGTCGGTCTCAGAGTCTGAGAAAGAGAAATAACCTGCGGATTCCGGGCCCCGCATTCCATTGCGATACAGATCTCCTGCAAGTTTTTGATGTTTATTTATGCTGCGGTAAATTATATTCGATTGTTACACAAAGTGGTTGGCATTCACTTCATTGATTATCGATGAACAGCACAATAACTGTTCAGGAACTCAAGCTGTCATGATTGCAGGCTGACGACGGGCGGCTTTTTAGAGTTGAGTGCAACTATTTTCTAACCACAAGGAGTGAAGGAGAAAGTGTCTATGCACACCAAACACCATCACAGCGGCGTTGCGGCATTTCTGATAAGTCTTTTCATTCTCTTTATGCTTGTCAGTTGCGCCGGGCATGCGGGGGCAGGCTGGACCCGACCGGATATGGAATGGGGGGTTCATGATATCGACCGTCCTCAACCACCGGTTATTCGGCCAGGGACTTCCAGCACTCAGGAAGAGCCTGGCTCCATACCTTCGGATGCCATGATCCTGTATCGCGATGCGGAGGATATTTCCAAATGGGAAAGCACGGGAGGCGGGCCGGTGAAGTGGAGAGCGACTGATGACTACATGGAAGTGATGAAAGGCGCCGGTTCTATCCGGACCAAACAGGGGTTCGGCTCCTGCCAGCTGCACGTGGAATGGGCGGCACCGGTCCCGGCCGAAGGGAAGGGGCAGGACCGCGGCAACAGCGGCGTGTTCCTGATGAGTATGTATGAGGTGCAGGTGCTGGATAGCTACAACAATACGACCTATCCCGATGGTATGGCGGCTTCCCTGTACGGCCAGTATCCTCCTCAGGTGAATGCGTGCCGGCCGCCGGGCCAGTGGCAAACGTATGACATCTTTTTTCACCGGCCCCATTTTGACGAAGCGGGGAATGTCGTCAAACCGGCGACGGTCACTGTGGTGCACAATGGCGTACTGGTGCAGGATCATGTGACCCTGACCGGCCCCACCGGGCATAAAGCCAGACCCCCGTACAAGGCCCATCCTGCGGAGCTGCCTATTCAATTGCAGGATCACAGCCATCCCGTGCGCTTCCGAAACATCTGGATTCGGGAATTGCCGGCCGGTGAGTAAGCATCTCTGGGAGACCACCTCTGGGAGGAAAACCCGTCCGGATTTGTTACAGGAAAACGGCATAGCCGCATGCTGCTTTATGGCGGCTTAAACAAGAATGCGTCAGTATAGAAAGGTTGTAAAGGAGGTATTTATGAATAGAAGAGAGTTCATCTCTGCAGGATTAGTTGCCGGACTTGCACCTGTGGGAGCATTGGCTGCAGCCAATCAAGCGGTTCCCGGCACTCAGTCGTTGTATGAATTACGGAAGTACCACATGCATGTGGGAGCCAAGAGGAATCAGCTCAACAATTTCCTTGCGGACGCGGCGATTCCGGCCTGGAACAGAATTGGCGTTGAACCGGTCGGTGCGTTTACACCCATGTACGGGCCGAATCAACCCACGCTGTATGTGCTGTTGCCCTATCCATCTCTGGACGTGTTCGTTTCCGCCACCGACCGACTGCTGTCCGATAAAACCTTCCGGCAGGCAGGCCGGGAGTTTCTCAACGCCCCCCTCTCGGATCCCGGATATGTGCGTATGGAAAACTGGCTCCTTCAGGCGTTTGCAGGGATGCCGAAGATAGAGCTGCCGCCGATGTCGAAGAAGAAGTCCGACCGGATTTTTGAGTTGAGAACCTATGAGAGCCATAGCGTCATTGCGGGAGAGAAAAAGGTGGAAATGTTTAACGATGGCGAGATTGCTATCTTCAAGAAAACGGGATTGCAGCCGGTGTTCTTCGGGAAAACCCTGGTGGGGCAGCGCTTGCCGAATCTCACCTATATGGTGGCATTCGAAGATATGAACCAGCGAAATCAGCGCTGGGAAACGTTCCGAAACGATCCGGACTGGGCAGAAATGAGCGCGGACCCTCAGTATGCAGATACGGTTTCCAATATATCGGATTACATTCTGCGACCTACCTCGTATTCACAAATTTAATCTGAAAGCCCGGAGTTGTTTGCACAGAGTGAGGCGGTTTCCTGGCGAAGCCGCCTTCGTTTTTCCGGGTATTGTGATGGGCGATTTCTCATTTTGTAAATATCCGGTGTTGGAGCAATGGATTTTCTGCGGAAATAGATAGTGAATATTCGTACTATCAACCATGAGAGTGAGCTGAAGGAATCGCAGGTAATGATACGCCAGGAAGGGAAGAAAGTATGAAAGCACTGGTATTACAGGAATATAATCATTTCGAGTATACCGAAATGCCCACTCCGGATTTCGGACCGGAGGAAGTACTCGTCCGGGTGAAAGCGGCCGGAACCTGCGGCAGTGATGTGCATGGGATGGACGGCAGTTCGGGTCGCCGGATTCCGCCGGTGATCATGGGGCATGAAGCGGCCGGTGTAATCGAAAAGATCGGGGAGGAGGTAACCGGGTGGCAACCGGGTGCTCGGGTCACCTTTGATTCCACCATTTATTGCGGTCGGTGTTTTCATTGTCGCCGGGGGGAGATCAATCTCTGTGATCATCGCCGGGTACTTGGTGTATCCGCTGAGGAATACAGGCAGCATGGTGCTTTTGCGGAATATGTGGCGCTTCCGGCACGGATTCTCTATGGGATTCCGGAGGAGGTGACGTTCGAACAGGCTGCTATGGTGGAGCCCTGCTCCATTGCCTTTCATGCGGTGGAGCGGACACCCATCTCACTGGATGATACGGCAGTAGTGGTGGGAGCCGGAATGATCGGCCTGCTGGCCATCCAGGCCCTGCGAATTGCCGGCTGCGGGCAGATTATCGCTGTGGATCTGGTGCAGGGAAAGCTGGACCTGGCACAGGAACTGGGTGCGGATGTCGGATTGAACCCGGAGGAGGCCGATGTGGTGCAGGCGGTGCGAACTCTTACAGACGGCCGTGGTGCCGACGTGGGATTTGAGGTGGTGGGAAATACTGCAGCGCTGCAGACGGCGCTGGCTTCTGTTCGGAAAGGCGGAGCGTTAACCCTGGTCGGAAATCTTGCGCCTGCCGTTGATTTGCCGCTGCAATCGGTGGTGACCCGGGAGATCACGGTGTACGGTTCCTGTGCGTCCCGGGGAGACTACCCGGCCTGCCTGGATATGATCGCCCGGGAGGCCGTGAATGTGGAGGCGCTGATCAGTGCTGTCGCACCCCTTTCGGAGGGCGGCTCCTGGTTTCAGCGTCTCTATGACGGGGAAGAGGGATTGATGAAGGTCATCTTCCAGCCGTGAAGAAAGTGGCGGACAGGATGTACAGGATTAACAGGATGAAACACAATGGATGAGAGTTGATATCATTTATTCCCAGGAGGAGTTTTTTCATACAACATCATTCCCAAGGAACCGGAGGATCAGAAAGGGAAATAGAGCAGTTAGAATCAAGGATTCTATCTCAGCAGGGATTCCAATAGAAGGTGGCGCTTCATCTCATCAGGCAAATGAAAGGAAGGGGAATTTGTGAGTCACACTTTTTTTGATTTATCGGGTAAAGTTGCAATTGTCACCGGGGCGAGCCGGGGTTTGGGGCAGTACTTCGGTCGTGCCCTGGCGAAAGCAGGGGCGGCTCTGGTGATTACCAGCCGCAGCACGTCTTCACTTAAGGAATTTCAGCAGGAGATCGAGGAGCTCGGCCGGGAAGCCTTCCCGGTGGATCTGGACGTGACCGAATATGACAGCATCCAGGAGATGGTGCAGGAAGTGAAAAGTCATTACGGCCAGGCGGATATCTTAGTGAATAACGCCGGGTGTAACGTCCGGAAGCCCTCTGTGGATATCACCTGGGAGGATTGGAATACGGTGCTGAATACCAATCTGCGGGGGACCTTTTTCGTGGCCCAGGCTGTGGCCCGGGACATGATGATTCCCCGCAGGTATGGGCGCATTATAAATATTGGTTCGGTCACCAGTGTATTCGGGTATGCCGGGTTAGCGCCTTACTGTGCCAGCCGCGGCGGGACCAAACAGCTGACCATGAGCCTGGCAGATGACTGGGGGGAATATGGCATTACCGTGAATTGTCTGGCGCCGGGATGGTTCAAAACAGCGCAGAATGAGGTGATGTATCAGAATGAAGGCTGGGTCGAATACTTAAACGATCGGATCCCATTGAATCGACCCGGGAAACCCCACGATCTGGATGGTGCCATTGTCTTTCTGGCATCCGATGAAAGTGAATATGTGACAGGCCAAACCCTGCTGGTGGATGGCGGAATCAGTACCGGGGCCACCCACGCGCTGCCGGAGGAGATACCGGAGGGGTTTCGAAAGTGAAATCTTGAGGAAGCCACTAAGTAACGCGAATGAACACGAATATAAGATATAATTAGGTTCCCTGGTTAGTAGAAGGTTAGCAACTGCTATTATGGACATTGCCGATGTTCGGTTTCTAATGTTCCGGGTATTCTTCATGGAGAAACCTCCGGAGTATTCATCCATAGGACACAAGCGAAGGGCAAGAAATAGACTATGAAAGAAGACTTTCAAAATGCACGACAACTGTTACAGGAATTTAAGGGGGATGATTACCTCCACGGAGTTCGGGTGTTATCCGGGTTGAGTGACTTCCTGAAAGGGATGGGAAAACGCGCCGCTCTTATCCATGGGAGCCATGAAGGTATTGCGGATTTCATTTCGGCTGTGGAGGGCGGATTGCACCAGGCTGGGATCGATCTGGCGGCGAAAATCGAGGGTGCCCGACCGAATGCGCCACGGGAAGACCTGTTTCGGATGACTGAAGAGTTGAAAGCAGCAAGACCTGACCTGCTGATTAGCCTGGGAGGGGGAAGCACCATCGACTGCGTCAAAGCTGCTGATGTGCTGCGAACTCTGGGTGGGGAAATCGACGATTACTTCGGCACCGGACTGGTCACTGAAAAAATCTTGGCAAGTAATAAACAACTCACCCCGCATGTTGCCATTCAAACCGCGGCCGGATCTGCCGCCCATCTCACCAAATATTCCAACATTACGGATCCGGAAACAGCCCAGAAGAAATTGATCGTTGACCAGGCGATCATCCCGGCTGGTGCTGTGTTTGATTATGCGGCCACTGCAACCGCCCCGCAATCGCTGACCATAGATGGAGCACTGGACGGGATCTCCCACAATCTGGAAGTGTTTTACGGGGCGACCGGGTCTCCCGATTACAATAAAATCAAGCAAGTCGTAAGTGAAGCCATCCGGCTGATTGTGCACTGGCTGCCCTCGGCTCTGGAAGATCCCGGGGATCTGAGGGCCCGTGAAGCTCTGGGGCTGGCCACCGACCTGGGCGGCTATGCCATCATGCTGGGCGGCACCAACGGCGGGCACCTCACCAGTTTTTCGCTGGTGGACGTCCTGTCCCACGGCCGCGCCTGTGGACTTCTCAATCCCTACTATACTGTCTTTTTTGCTCCGGCAGTGGAAGACCAGCTCCGGGTGATCGGCGGGATCTTCCAGGTTGAAGGGTATATAAAGGATGATTTGGATCATTTGCAAGGGAAATCTCTGGGACAAGCCGTAGCCCGGGGCATGATTGCATTCTATGATGCCATCGGAATTCCGACCCGATTAACGGATATCGAAGGATTTTCCAACGCTCACATAGAGAGAGCGTTACGAGCCGCCAGGAATCCCCAGCTCAAAATGAAACTGGAAAATATGCCCGTACCACTCACGCCCCATATGATCGATGACTACATGGCCCCGATACTGGAGGCGGCAAAGTCCGGGGATCTGAAGCGAATACGGACAGTGGAGGAAAATGCTTCGGCAGAGTGAAATTCGGGTAGTGAATTTCGCTGCCAGGGCAGCAAAAGCACCGGTTCATTCGATGGATAACTGTTCGGGATTCTAGCGAGCGTAAAAGCTCTACTCCCCACGAGAGCATATCTTCTGTTATTTCTTCTTCCCGCTCCCGTGAGATACCAGCTCGAGCCACACCTTCCGGAGATTACTGAAAATATATTTTCAAAAAATCGGTTGCCTTTACCCGGAGACAGTTCTATCTTGTTTTCAAATATGAAAAATAAATTTCATTAAAGCGAACAGCATTTTCACAGGGTGGGGGCAATGAATAACATCTCCGGGAAAAGTTATCGTCTTATGTTTCTTCGATGTTTGATAGTGGTTTTCATCGCTTTGCCGCTCAGTGCGCAGCGGCGGATTGATTTCACGGTGGAGACAGCGGTGAATATCGCCATGGAAAATAGCTATCGGGTTCGACAGCTTCAGTTAGACATCGAACGGAGGCGCAACTGGCTGGAAGCCGAACTGGCCGGATTGAAATCCCATGTCTCAATGAGATTGCAGGCTCCGAAGTTCGAAGCTATTTCAGATTATAAATGGAACTCTGTCCTGGGGAGGAATGAAATTGTCCGGCAGAATACCCGGCTGTGGCAAATGAATTTATCTATTGAGCAGCCGGTTATTCTGTTCGGGTATCCGACCAATGGATATCTGAGCTTGAACAACACCATGTATCGGTATCTGCAGAAGGATGGAGCCAGCGATGTTCAGTATTACACCCGGTATTTTGTGAAATTTGAGCAACCTCTGTTTCAGCCGAACCGGTTAAAGAATAATATTGAAGATGCCCGCATTGATCTGGAACAGCAGGAGTTGAGATATAAGCGAGACATGATGGATCTCCTGGAGGATACGGCCGGGGACTATTATGATCTGTTCAGGTTATCATACCGGAATTCCATATACACCGATTATATCAAAAATCTGGAACAGGCCATGGTTGCCGCGGATTCGATTGTTGCCCGGGATACCAGCCGGTCGGTCGAACAGACACAGATTCAGGTGGAACTGAGTAATGCCCGGGAAGAATTGGCGCAGAATCAAAGTGAAATGCGCATGGAAGCCTCCCGGATGAAGCAGGAACTGCGCCTCCCATCCGAAGATTCGCTGGTGGTTGATAACCGGCCGACGATCACGGAAATCTCAGTGGATCGGGAACAGGCTATCCAGTATGGATATAAGTTACATCCGCGGCTACGCCTGCACCACCTCAACAGACGGGAAGAAGAAATCGAACTGGAAAATCAGAAGGGCCGCAATGCATTTCGTCTGAATTTTGAGATGACATACGGTCTGGAGAAGGCCGATCCGCGGTATTACAATCTCTGGGAATCCCAGGACAACAGCTATACCGTGTCGCTCAATGCGTATGTTCCTCTCTGGGATTGGGGTCGGCGAAGAGCAGAGATTCAGGCGCGAAAAATTACTCTCAAGAAACGAGACTTATACATCGAGGAATTCAGGGGTGAGATCCAATCTGAAATCATCAATGATATTGTGAATCTCAGAGAATATCAGCGCCGGACGCTGAGCATGCAAGAAAATCTCACCAGGGCCCGGGAGATTTCCGAAATCAGCCTCGAGCAGTATGGAAACGGCCAGATTTCCATGCGGGATCTCCTGCAGTCATTTGATCGCGAAGTGGAGACGGCACAAAATTTTCTGCAGGCCTACCTGGGGTACCGGAATTCTCTGATAGACCTGATGGAAGACACCTACTATGATTTTGAACGGGACGTTCCGATTCTGAAACGGTTCGGAGTAGAGCACGGTTTAGGCGAGGAGTGAAGGATGACTTGATGGAGGGTGAGTTGGTAATTCCCGGTGATGCCGGGCATTGGGAGTCGTACCTGCGGGTTCCGCTTCGGTTAAAAACAACTGCGCTGTCATTCCTATGAGCATATTTACTGAAAAATTATTTTCAAATTCATTGACTTTCGGGGGCAAGCAATATAAATTCTCGATGTCATATAATTGAACACCCATAAGATTATGGAAACTTCAGACCAGTATCTCAGCCGGCGGGACCGGCAAATTATGGATATAGTGTATCGGTTGGGTGAGGCCACTGTGGCAGATGTGGTCGGGCACATTCCCGATGAACCGGGCTATCACCCCATCCGGGTTGCTATGGCCAATCTGGAAGAGAAAGGGCTCCTCAGGCATCGCCGGGAAGGGAAGCGGTATGTCTTCAGTCCGGTGATTCCCGAGGAAAAAGCCAAGCGGTCTGCCATAGGACATCTCTTAAAAACCTTCTTTTCGGATTCACCATCCCGGGCGATTCTCACACTGCTCGATATGTCATCATCAGAACTTTCTGAGGAGGACCTGGACGAAATTCGCGCCTGGATTGAGGAGACGAAATCGGAGCAGGGTTAAATGGTTCCTTTTGTAACAGACCTCGTTCTTTTATTATTCGTCAAATCCACTGTGATTCTGCTGGTAACCTGGCTGATTACCACCCTTCTGCGTAAGCATATATCGGCAAACATCCGGGTGTCCATCTGGATTGTGGCTCTGATAAGTCTGGTGCTCATGCCGGTTTTCAATGGGGCACTCCCCTCAGTGACGGTGAAAATTCCTCAGGCGATTGTCACGCCCATTTCCCAGCCGGAGCAGTTTCTAACGCAGCGGCCTTCTGCACTCCCGGAGAAACCGACTGTGGAAGACACGCAGCCGGATGATACCGATATGGCAGCACAGACACCTGCTTCTGTCCCGGAATCCGCTGCTGGCACGGAATCGGTTCGTTCAAGATTACAAGAAATAGTCTCCGGGGCACTGTTGCCGGTGTATGTCGGAGTGGGGCTCTGGATACTCGGTGTGGCAGGCCTCATAGGTCGGCTTTCCCTGGGGCTGGTGTTGCTCAGGCGGCTCTCCCGGACCGCGGAGTCCATGGAAAACCAGATCCCGGAAGAGGTTCACTCTCCACTACTCGAACAAATTGGGTTGCGAAGGAGAGTGCGAATCGCGTGCACCGGGAAAATTCAGGTACCCATGGTCTGGGGCGTTCTCAGACCAACAGTACTCTTGCCGGAGAACGCTCGCTCCTGGGACACTCAGAAGCTTCGGGTGGTGTTGCTGCACGAATTCTCGCATATCCGGCATGGTGATTTTCTGATTCATGTTTTCGCGAAGATGGTATGCGCCTTGTACTGGATGAATCCGCTCATCTGGTTTGCCGCCGGGCACGTGCGGCAAGAGCAGGAAAAAGCCTGTGACAACCGGGTGCTGAATTTTGGCACGGTTTCCTTTGAATATGCCGAGCATCTCCTGGATTTAGTTGAATCGTTGAAGACCTCGCGATTGCACGGAATAACGGCGGCAGTTGCCATGAGTAACCGGCACGATATCAAAGAACGGATTCGCGAAGTACTCGATGCCGGTATCAGCCGCCATCCGTTGACAGTGCAAACCGCCCTTCTGGTGATATTGTTGGGAACGATTACTCTTCTTCCCCTGGCTCTCCTCCAGTTCGAAGCAGCCCGGCCGTACCGGTTTATCTTGCTGGAAGCCGAAGATGCCGAACTCCCGGTGGCAATGGTGACCATGCAGGATGTCTCAGCCTCCAACGGGCAATACCTCCGGGTGGCTGATGGCTACAATAGTCGGGACAGACCATCGGCCGGCGGACAAATCCGATATAATTTTCTGGTGGAAACGGCAGGTGAATATGTCATCTGGGGACGCACGCAAGTGGCAAGCGACGGGGAAAATTCTTTCTGGATTCGCATCGACGGCGGGGAGTGGATCAATTGGAATGGGATCAGGGAATCCGGGGAGTGGGCCTGGAATGAAGTGTTTGACTCCGGGCAAAACGGACGGAGTATAATTGTAAGTCTGCCGAAAGGCATCCACACACTGGAACTCGCGTACCGGGAGGAAAATATCCGCCTGGATAAGCTCCTGTTGACCAATCACCTGACATATCGACCGACCGGAAAAAATCCGGACCGTCCGTCGAAGAACCCGTTTCTGGTCTGGTTGGAAGCCGAAGACGGCTGGCTGGAGCGTCCCATGAGGATGCGGCGGGACATTGCGGCTTCCCGCTGGCAATTCATCGAGGTGGAAGACGACCGTGAGAGTAGAGATTCCCCACCCTCTTCCGGTCGCGCATCCTACCGGTTCCAGGTACGGCATTCCGGCGTCTATCGAATCTGGGGCCGTATCTTTGCAGACGATGATGAAGCAGATTCCTTCTGGGTGCGCATGGATGGCGGACAGTGGATACGATGGAACGAATTGCTTCCGCATGACAGATGGGGATGGGCTGAAGTATTCGATGATACTGAAGAGAAGGTCCCCATCGAGTTCAATCTGGAGAACGGCGATCATCACCTGGAAATCGCCTATCGGGAGGACGGTGCCCGGCTGGACAGGCTGTTGATCACCGACGACCGAAATTACTATCCCAGAGGATACGGGCAAATCCAGGGAGACAGGAAACGGATGCGTTCCGAACTGCAGCCGGAACGGGGGCGGGTCACTGCTCCCATGCAAATCGGGGAAACCGGCAATTCCGATGGAACAACCTATATCGGGGTCCCTTCGGATCGTGAAGATGAAGCGGGATACGCGGATATTGATTTCACCATCCCTGCCACGGATGATTATGTCATACTGGGGCGGGTTCAGACTGCCCCAGGTGAGAACTCTTTCTACATCTCCTTGGATGGCGGAGAAGAGGTGGTGTGGCACCTTCCGGTACAAAATGGCCGGGACACCTGGTGGTATCCCGTGAGCAGCCGCACTGACGATCCGGTTGAACCGGTACTCTATAACCTGCAAAAAGGAACCCATACCCTGCGGATCCGGAACCGGGAGGCCGGCACCCGGATTGATCGACTGGTAGTCTGTAACTGGGCCGATTTTGTGGGAATGAGTACCCCGGCAGAGGGAATCGCAGCTCTGGAAGGATTCTGACGAACCGGTCCGGTGAATCGGATAAAGAGCTATAGCTCCGGACAATCTTATAAATACCCGGTTATCCGCAGGCGATAAGCAGTAGACAGACTATGGAAAAAGCTCTCGTAGGATTCCGTTCTTGCAATCACCTGAATTCGGCAATCTGCCAGGATGCTACTTACCAGAGAATAGCCGGTCAGAAAAGTATAGGGAAATGTTCTTTCCTGCCAGTTATAAAATTCTGATATATTTCGGATAACCTGATCTGACCGGGTATTCGAGTATAAAATGAGATACATATTCAGGCAGTAATAATATTGTCCACAATGCCATTGAGAGAAAGGATATTGAGATGAAGACAACATTAAACAAGATATCCCGGAGAGAATTTTTATCGGTGGCGGGCCTGGCCGTTGCCGGGACGGTATTTGCGAACCCCCGGACTTCCTGGTTCACCCAGGCCCCTTCGCTGGGCAGAGTCACCTCGCAATCCGGGGGGAAGGTGCGGGTGGCGCTGGTCGGCACCGGAAGCCGGGGCACTGCCACCTGGGGGAATCGGCTCATCCATCCCTATTCGGAGTATGTGGAGATGGTGGGATTGTGTGACATCAATCCGAAGCGGGTGGAGGTTGGCAGGAAACTGATCCGCACGGAGGCGCCAACGTATCTCGCCAGCGAGTTCGATCGAATGATTGAAGAAACCGACCCGGACCTGGTGATTGTGACCACCCCGGATTGCTACCACGCCGCTTATGCAGTTCGAGCCATGGAGCGGGGGTGTGACGTGCTCTCTGAGAAGCCTTTGGCGACGGAAGCTGAGCAATGTCAGGAGCTTCTGGAAACGGAAGCGAGAACCGGGAGGACCATCTGGGTGGGATTTAACGCCCGCCACGGCAGGAGCGCCATGGAGATTAAGACGATACTGGACCGTGGCGACCTGGGCCGCCTCATTTCCGCGGAATTCGAGGAATACCTGGATGTGGATCATGGCGCCTCCTATTTCCGGCGGTGGCATGGAAAGAAAAAGTTTTCGGGATCCCTGCTGGTGCACAAAGCGTCACACCATTTCGACCAGATGAACTGGTGGATGGATGCCGAACCGGTTCGGGTTCATGCGTTCGGGAAGGTGGATTTCTACGGCCGTAATAACTCCTTCCGGGGCGAAAAATGCCGCGGTTGTCAATGTCAGGATCGGTGTGACTTCTACTGGGATATCACCCGGAGTGAACGATATATGCAGCTCTATGTGCAGTGCGAAGATGAGGATCATTACTATCGGGATGATTGTGTATGGGATAATGATATCGATACGTATGATACCATGACTGTGGAGGTGAAGTATACCAACGGGGTGCTGTTAAGTTACTCCTTGAACACCTTCATGCCCTATGAAGGACAACGGATTGCGTTTAACGGTGAGCAAGGGCGGCTGGATGTCCGGAATTATCAGCGGCAATCATGGGAAGTCGATTATGAGGCGGAGTTTCGCCTGTCACAGAATTTCGGGGCATCGGAAGTCTGGCAGGTGGGCGGAGCACAGGAAGTCGATACCGGAGCCGGCCGCAGCGGACACGGTGGAGCGGATGGGCACCTGAAAGACCTTCTGTTCATGCCCGACCAGGAAGATCCGCTGAACCAGACGGCCGGAAGCCGGGCCGGGGTGATGTCCAGTCTCACCGGCATTGCTGCCCGGCAGTCCATCCAAACGGGGGAACCGGTCGATATCTCAGATCTCATTGATTTCCCGACCTCATGGAACTGGTGGGGTGTCAGGGGGTAACCTGGGATATTAGCAGGAATGCGCCATCCGGAAAGTTGACGATAGTCGCAGGGGAGGTAACCGGGTGATCCGGGCGCAAGCATTCTCTCCTGCTCTTTCGGATGAAGAGAGATGGCTCGGATTGTGAGGTATCGCAGGTGTCTCTGCCTGTGAAAACCGTGAGTAACAATAGATATGCCACTGGAGGGAAACTGTTGGTCTGCACATGAATTAAATTCCTCTGCCGGCGATCGAATTCTGTGTATGAGGATACACCGGCAGGTGCAAACTATTCAACAGCCGGGCTCAAGAGAAGTGGTGGATAGACTGTAATCATTTTCGGGCCCGTAAATTCCGAAGAAACCTGTTCCGATTTCTCTATCAGTGTTTTATTGTCGGTCACCAGAAATACACCAGATTGTCAGAATGTGTGGCATCCAATATGCTTGCCGGACGAAATGAAGCAGACATTGAATTACACAAAAGCCTGTTCCTGGCAGGTCGGAAGGTGCCAGGTTTGAATCATTCACACAATACAGAAAATAATACTTGACCAATAATAGTTATTATTTTATTATAAGAACAATTCTTAAATTGGTAAGCATATCAGATATGCTTATCATACCTGCGTAAGAGACGAAAGAATGACACGGCGAGGCTCTCTAAGGCAAGGATTCTATCAACCTTTCTACTAATTGGACATGGTGTGGCTTCTCTACATCAGTCTTAGGGACTTCGCTTCATTTTAGCAACTCATATACTGCCCTACTGAGGTAGAAGTGAAAGAAAAGGAGGGAAGATGACTTAATTGCTAATAGTATAATGGTGAGTAGTTTTATGGTATTTGTAACGATTAGGTTCTGTGACGTTAATTAAAATGGAGGAGGCTCGACATGAGAAATAGTCTTCTTGTTTTGTTTGTGTCAATGTGTGTTGGTGTGAGTGGGGTCATGGCGCAGTCGGCCGGCAAGATAGCCGGTCAGGTAGTGGATGCCGAGAACGGTGAACCGTTACCGGGAGTGAATGTGGTTGTTGAGGGTACCGAATTAGGTGCGGCCACCGGATCGAACGGAGAGTATACGATTTTAAATGTTCCCCCCGGAGATTATAACATTTCCGCATCCATCATCGGATATGCCACGGTAACCAAGACCGGCGTGGACGTGAACATCGGGTTAACCACTCGAGAGAACTTCGCAATGCAAGTCCAGGCTATTGCGGGGGAGGAAATCGTCGTGGAGGCGACCCGTCCCATTGTGCAGGCGGATGTCTCCGGGACCGAGCGAAACATCGACCCGGTCGAATTGACTTCGTCACCCTACAAAGCCATGGAAGACGTCCTGGCAGCCCAGGTGGGCTTCGAAGCTGTCGGTACTTACGATGATCAGCCACGAATCCGGGGAGATAGCTGGGAGACCATGAATTTTATTGTGGACGGGGTATCGCAGCGGGATCCCCTGTCGAACCGGCCGCACATGAAGGTGAATCTGGATGCGGTGCAGGAGGTCAAAGTACAAACCGGCGGGTTCAACGCCGAATACGGGAATATTCAATCGGGGTTGATCACGGTGGTGACCAAAGAAGGGGGAGACCGGTATTCCGGATCCGTGGATTTCAAGTACAGTCCGCCCGCCCTGCGCCAGTTCGGGCCGCACATGTATAATTTCGAATCGCCCCTCTCCATCCCGTTTGTGGACGAGGACGCCGGTGCTTTCACCGGGAACGATTTCTTTGAAGGATGGAATAAAGCGGCGGCAGATTTGGATCCCACCCATCCCCATTATAATAACCCCATGGAATTGTATGCCCGCTGGTTATGGCGGCACCGATCACCGGATGCCATCGATGAGTTACAGCGGTTGAAAGACGAGGGCCTGGCAGACATTGAGTGGGGGCAGGACGGCGTGCCCGAGCCCTGGTTTACGCAGGGGGTGTTGCCGGATTTCACCGGAAACGCCACGCTGGGAGGCCCGGTTCCTTTCCTGCCGTTTGTGAAGTTCTTCGGTTCCTACCGGCAGGAACAGGTGGAATACTGGAACGCGTTTGCCGACCAGCGTGCTTATGAAGATCGGGAGTTCCGTGGCAAGTTAACCAGCAACCTGACCAGTCATATCAAAGTACAGTTTTCGTACTTTAATAGTGTGCAGGCAGGTGGTTATGGAGGGACACCCGGGATGTTCGGCATTATTTCCCGGAATCCGTACTCTCAGACCAATGCGGAAAACAAGTACTGGTATCCCGACTGCGGTACTCCGTTGCGGCAAACCAGAGATAACTTCAGCCTGAGAATGACCCATACCCTGTCTCCCAGAACGTTTTATAACCTGCAATTGACTCATCGGCGGACGGAGTATGATCATCCGCGCAATCACCGAAATACGGCGCCTCTGGAAACGGATTGGGGCACCATGCACAGTTCCACCCAGACCGCTGTGCATAACGGGTGGATCGGGCCAACTGCCCGGGCCGATTCTCTGGCTGCGGCCGGTGAATACGGCTGGGAAAACTGGCGCGACTGGGCGATGATCTCCATCGGCAACCAGTGGTATGACGAAGGACCGGCAGGATTCGGGCCGGTGAATTGGCGGGATATCACCGGAGAATACCGGATGGAATCCTGTGTGCTGCCGATTAATGACTCTTACACCAGACTCTGGGAGATGTCGGGCGACATCACCAGTCAGGTCAATCCGTCCAACGAAGTGAAGGCGGGCTTTGAAATCCGGCGTTCGTTGCTGCATCAGTATTATGCCCAGGTGGACCCGTCGGTGAACGCCGGCCGATTGGAAAATATCAATGATGTAGCACCGCTGGACGGGGCGTTGTATATCCAGGATAAACTGGAATACGGCTCCATGATTGCTAACGTCGGGGTCCGGGCCGACTGGATGTATACGGACGAGTATCCGGTACTGATGGAGGGTGATCCGGATGATCCGGACAGCGGACCGTATTCCCGGTGGCTGCTGCCCGGCAACACCGATCAGCTGTTCGATCAGGTGGAGACCAAGCGGATCGGTCATTTCAAGGTCAGTCCGCGGCTCGGGATCAGCCATCCCATTTCCGATGTGGCCAAGATCTTTTTTAACTACGGCCATTTCTACCAGTGGCCGGATATGAATACCCAGTACCGGGCCCATAAAAACATCGCTGCAGGATACCGGATCACGAGCATCGGGAATCCCGCGGTGCAGCCGCCAAGGACCATCGCCTACGAGATCGGCTATGAGCACAACCTGTTCAACCGGATGAGTCTGAATATCACCGGCTATTATCGGGATATCAATAACCGGATCAGTAGTGCTTATTATGTCTTAGAGGCCGGCGGATATTATAACACTTCAATCAACAGACAATTCAGTGATATCCGCGGCTTCGAGAGCCAGCTGGAGCTGCGGCGCGGTTCGATTCCGTATTTCAGCGGCTGGGCCAGCCTGGACTACCGGGTAAGCAGTACCGGTGATTTCGGCTACTGGGCATTCTTCGAAGATCCCACCCGCCAGCCGGCTGAAGTGAGCACGGAAGTCTCCAATCCGGACGTCCGGCCGCTGTTCAAGATGAGCCTGGATTTCTATACCCCGGATCAGCTGGGACCGAACTTCAGCGGATTCCGGCCCCTCGGCGGATTGAATATGAGCCTGCTGTATAGCTGGCGCCGGGGGCAGGCGTTCACCTGGAATCCCAGCAATTATCCTCTGGTGGAAGATAATGTCCGGTGGCGCCCCTACCAGCGGTGGGACTTCCGGCTGCGGAAATCGTTGTTCCAGACTGGGACGGTATCAGCCACCTTCTATATCGACATCACCAATCTGTTCAATACCAAGAATATGACCGTTCCGTCAACGTCCGGCTTGACCGGCGGCGTCGGCGGGAGCAGCTCCTCCCGGTACGACGGGAACTGGGCCTGGGACGGCCACAAGTGGTGGAACAATGAGTTCCGCGCCTATATGGAATCGCTGGATATGGAAGTGCAGCCGGACGGCAGCCTCGTGGGGAAGGACCGGCCCGGAGATTATCGGACCGATGAGAAACCCTATATCGAGATGCCGGCTTTCACTCCGATGACGTTCCTGGAACGCCGGGATATCTTCTTTGGGGTGAACTTCCGTTTCTAAGTCACCGAAACGTGCGGTGTGGAACGTGACAACCATACTGACAGGGATGGAGACGGGTGATACCAGAAAGGGTCAACAGCTTCATCCCTGTCACCACACTCGCAAAGGTAAGAGTGGAAGAGTAGCGTACAAACTTAGGGAGAGAATAAAGTTATGGGCAGATTGAACAGACATTTCCAGCGAAAAACATTGCGGAAGTTGCCCTGGGTGCTGGCGCAGGGAGCCCTGGTGGTGGTGCTTCTGTCATCCATCGCTCTGGGGCAGTCGCAGCGCACCCTGGATATCGGGCGGATGTACTACACCTCCAACGAGGCCATGTCCGCCGATGATATCCAGTGGCCGGCCGGAACGAATTATCTTGATCTCAGTATGCTGGACACTTACGGGTTTCATATCGGGACTCGGATCAACTGGACCGATCAAGTGAACGTGAGTCACGACGTGAAAGTGGCCATGGTGGCCCATCACAAGTATTCGGACTTTGAAAATGTCACCCCGTTTGTGGAGGGGGCGTTCACGCGCACCCTGCGCAATCCCTATCCGGCCAAAATATTCGACGGGACCCAGTGGAATACGTCGAATGAACTCAACGATCCGGTGGATCCCACCATTCCGGCCGATGCCCAGCTGTATCATCACATCGAGGCCTTTAACGGGATTGACCTGGAGCGCTGGACCTATGCATTTGCCGATGAAGACAAGCAGGATATTATTATCACCGAATACATTCTGACCAATAAGTCCGGGGACGAACGGCCGGAGGTGTACTTTGGTCTGGTCGGCGCCCCGAATTCCAACACCTTCTACCCGGCGGACCTGTGGGGCGATTATTACGGGGCCACCTATGCCCAGTATGCGACAGGGGTGAATCCGGATGCCGATTCCATGCGGTTCTGGTATTCCTGGGATGCCGATGAGACCTCCGAATTCCCCACCGTGGACACCCGGGGCACCCCGGAATCCATCTGGGGGTATTTCCAGGAACCGCAATCTGTGGGCTATGTGGTTCTGCATGCCGATGGCTCGGTGGGTGTTGAGACCGATGATCCCACCCAGCCGCATAAAGCGGGATGGTCGTATCGGGAAAATTCTCCGGACCTGAACGTGAACACCCATGAGGAAGTTTATGAGTTTCTCTCCGGGCCCTGGAACAAAATTGAAGGGGGAGCCTATTCCAAGTTCCTGGATTCCGACGGAACCGAATACAGCCTGGGAGACGCCGGGGCAAAATATCGGGTGCTCAGTGATGTCTGGACCGAGCACGGGTTCGATCCCACCACCGAACAGAGCAAGACCTTTCTGTTCAGTTTCGGGCCGTATCAGATGCAGCCAGGGGATGATGTGCGGATCGTGATGGCCTTCGTGGGGGGGATGGTGCCCCAGCGCCTGGCCATTGATGCGGGGCGTGCGTATGTCAACGGGTTTGACGCCCAGCGGGAAGACCTGGCCCAGCCGTTGCCGTACGATGTGTATGACAATCCCGCGGATCCCTTCACCCCGGCCTTTGTGGGACAAGACCCCATTGCCGAGGAAGACACGTATCCGATTTCCCAGGCCCAGAAGGACGCCATCCTGGATCTCAGCAAGAAACGGGCGTTCCTGACGGCCGGAAAAGCGGTGGCGCTCTGGAAAAATCCTTTGAACGAGGTCAAGGCCGGTGAAGGGAGTTTTGGCGTGCCGTTGGCGCCGGCCTCGCCGAGTTTAACGGTTACCTCCGAGAATGAACAGATCCGGCTGGAATGGGGAGATGAGGCGGAAGAAGACACGCGCGCCGGTGAGGTGATCGGATATAAGATCTACCGGAATTACTGGCGACCGCCCTCCATTACTACCCCAACCGACACCACGTTCGTGCTGGTGGATAGTGTGGGCCCGGATGTTCGCGAATATGTCGATACCGATGTTATCGTCGGTGAACAGTATTGGTACTACCTCACAGCGGTAAGTGATGACGGTCTGGAGAGCAGCGCGTTTCAGAACCGCATGGGCCGGTCGGCCACTCCGGATCGTGAGGCGGCCTCCCCGTCCAGACCACCGGATGCGGCCTGGCAGGAGGAAGTGGTGGTGGTTCCCAATCCCTATCATTCCGTGGCTGCTGAAAAATACGGGGGCCGCAGATTGAATTTCCTCAATTTACCGCCCTATGCGAATATTCACATCTACACCATGACCGGCGATCATGTACAAACCATTGAACATACCTCCGGTGACGGCGACGAAGAATGGCTGCGCCAGGATACCTTCAGCACCATGCAGATCGTGAGCGGGGTGTACATCTTTGTGGTGGAAGAACTGGACGCACCCAATGGCAACCTGACCGGGAACAAAGCTATTGGGAAATTTGTCGTCATCAAATGATGCTCTGTTGAATAGGACAATGACACGCGGTAAATACGTGATATTCAAAACCAAGAGGGAATGATATGAAGAAAATAGTTTCCACAGTAACATTGACCGTGTTATTAGGATTTTTTGCGTCCCCGGAGATCTCCCAGGCGCAGCCGGTGAAATACGGACAGGCCGGGATGAAGTTCCTCACCATTGATGTGGGCGGACGCCTTGCGGCCATGGGCGGGACCGCCATCGGCGTGGCCGGTGATGCCTCAGCCATGTTCACCAATCCGGCCGGATTATCCATTATTCGGGGAATAGATGCCATGGCGGGGAATACCAGCTGGATCGCCGATATCAACCATTTCGGCGCCGCCGTGGCATATGGAACCGGTCAAGTAGGGACTTTCGGTGTGAGCCTGGTGTCCATGGATTACGGGGAGTTCAAACGGACGGCTCCCTATTCGGGGTTCGATCCGGAAAAACGGGTCATCGGATACATCGATCAGGGGACCTTCAATGTGGCCGAGTATGCGGTGGGGCTCTCCTATGCCCGGCAGATCATGAGCCAGTTCTATGTCGGCGGGACGGTGAAGTATGCCTATCAGAATCTGGGAAGTGTCGTGATCATTGATCAGTATCTGGGCGAAGAACGGGAAGCGGAAAACGACATCAGCAATCTGGTGTTCGATTTCGGCACCCTGTATTATCCGGGGTTTCATGACCTCCGATTCGGGGTGACTATCCGGAACTTCTCAAACCAGGCGGATTACTATGACCAGCGCTTCGAACTCCCGCTGACCTTTGACTTCGGCATGGCCATGGATCTGATGCAGCTGTGGTCGCCCGGGGAGAACGGCACCCAGCTCACCCTGGCAGTGGATGCCTTACATCCCCGGGATTACGCCGAGCGGATCCACACCGGACTGGAATATAACATCTCCGATATGCTGTTCCTGCGGGGCGGCTATAAATTCAATTATGATGAAGAAGGACTCACCGCCGGTATCGGCGTGCGGTACGGGATGCAGAACGTGAACATGCGGGTCGATTACGCCTACTCAGCCTTCGGGATTTTCGATGCCGTCCATCGGTTTTCCCTGGGTGTGACATTACAGTAGCGTAATCCCCATCCGAGGACGGTTGCCTGCCGTCCACGCGGGAGGGCGCAATCAATAACTGGTTGTATGAACATAAGGCCACCGTGGAAGGCTCGACTCGTTATTCCACGCTGGCCTTATGTTCTATCATGCCGTAAATTTATTGTAGCTGGAGAAGGAGACGTCCAATTACGCTTATGAAGGTTCCTTCTAATAAACAATTCGGGTTCGTACTCTTGCTGGCGGCTCTCGTGATGACGGTATCGGGATGCGAAGAAGGGATTAATAGCCCCGAACGCACTTCGACCCCCGATTTCATCCTCACTGACCTGGCCGGCAATGAATTTCAGCTCTCCGAGACCGAAGGAAGAGTGGTTGTGTTGCACTTCTTTGCGGATTGGTGTTCGATCTGCAGAAGCGAGGTACCGACCTTGAATAAGCTGCAAGAGGGCTATGAATCCGATAGCGTGCTCGTTGTTGGCGTTGCCGTGATGCCGACCGACAGTGCTTCCGTGCAGCAATTCGCGGATACTCTCGGTGCAGAGTATAAGATCTTATACGGAACACAGGATGTCGCTGTGGGATATGGGGTGGAGAGCGTGCCGGTCTCTTTTATCATTAACAGGGAGGGATATATCGATAATCGAAGATTTTCCGGTGCCCTCTCACTGGAACAATACGAACAGATTATCGAGCCGTTGCTGTGAGGGCATAGTATGGATTCACGGGTTTATCCGGAATTTTACACAAGGTTCAGAGCATGATGAATGATGAGGTTGTTCCTTGCAGGGAATAGTATACCGTGTCTCTGAGTGGGAGGCCGATCCGGGAAGAGCCAAATCGTGGTGTGTAATTCCTTGCGTTGTATCCAGTCTGAGAACTCAATACGTTTGATTATTCAATCAATGGAACTCTTCGAATATTTGCGGCATCCAAAGAGTATTTCATTCATGTAATCCATATGGAGGCATTATGCGTGGTGGTATTGCTACTCTTGTGATTGCGCTCACCTTGTTGCTTGGCTGCGCAACCTCACAGCAGTTTACTCACCAGGAGCCGCAGGAAGGAATGTCACTTCTGGTTGGGGGAATTCTGCTGGAAAATCATGGAATTGAAGATTTGTATCAGGCGAAAAAGGCGGGGATACTGGTAAAGGTCGTGGGTCGGTCTATGCAGGACGGGGAGGAAGTGATTGATGTCTATCGTCTGGTGACAGACAGAAACGGGTACTTTATCAAACAGAACGTCCCCCCAGGTTCCTATGTTATCAAAGGTGTGGAAGTATATCTGGCTCCGAATTCAAAAACCCTGGTGCGGGCGTTCTGGGACGGGCCGAATATGTTTTATGAACTCACTGAAAGGGAATTTGACTATGCGGTGCGCATCTGGCCGGACCCAATCCATGCAAAGATCATCAACCTGAATATCCTGCACCTGGAAGTAGGCATCGGCAGCGGAAATGATGTGGTGTATGATGTATACCGGTCATTACAGAATCAGGTGGTCGGATTGCCCGGCGTGAGACATACGATGCCGAATCCGGTGGATTACTTTGGACAGAAATATCCGGATCTCGCCTGGTTTAATTAGCCGGTTTCTTCCCGGATTTCACCCTGCCAGCAAGGCAGCGACATTGCGAAAATAGTTGCTTATGCCCGGGATCCTTACTTACTTGGAGAGATATGATTCGGCCTGACTGGATGAGAACACTGCATTACGTATTCGCGCTCTTCCTCTTGCTTCTTGTTGCAATACCGAAGTGCTATGCCCAGTTCAGCCAGTATCAGGAATATACTTTAGGAAAACTGGGGATCGCTGCAGGTGCAGGTTTTCCTCTGTATGATTTTGCCGGTGAAAGCGGACCGGGAGCCGGCGGCGCTCAGCCGGGAGTTTTTCTTGGTATCGAATATGGAGTGCCGGTCACTGAGAGTGAAGTCGTTGAGTGGATTTATGGGGTTGCCGGACATGTCCTTCCGGCAGATCTCCCGCAGGGATTTGATGAGATAGGTTTGGGCGGCGAGACCGGCTGGTGGACTCTGTGGTCGATGACGACGGGAATAAGGATAAGCGGGTCGATTGGAACGATAATAAAATTGTATGGACAGCTCCGGGGTGGCGGAGCCTACATCTCCAGCCCGAAAATTGAAACTACCAATGCGGGAATTCCTGCCTGGCAAAGTCCCGCTTCATCGCTCACCTGGATGGCGAGCGCCGGACTGGGAGTCATCCTCAAGGAACGCTTTGATGTGCATATCCGATACGTCTATTCTCAACCAACCTTTACGGTGCGGGTTACCGGACTGGAGATAGCAGAGATTAACGGTGAGCGAACGGGGACAGTGGAGCAATTTGACGTCACCCAACGCATAGCCATACTCCAACTCGGCCTGGGATGGATTTTCGACCTGAGCGGGCTGCGCGGAGAGTAATACCCTATAGATTGCTGATTGCCTCATAATGTAATCCGATTCCGGCCATACCAGCAGCACAATCGTGGATCTTCCGGTAATTTGTGTCAGAACTATCCCGACAGGTCCTGCCGGATATTTTCTGGATACCGGGGGGATACCATTCTTCCCCGGAGAAATTCCCTACTAAAAAGAACATTCCCCACCGGAATTGGATCGATTCCTGGCCGGAAAATAATTTTTCTTGGGAGAAAATCGCAAAACTGCCTTATGGTCAGGCGGCAGCCCACCTTCTCCGGAAACTTTCGTGTGCTCTTTTTATTGAATTGTAGAATTGCTCAACGAAGAAGCGGCTATGCATTTTTTCAGAAGACTGATGCTTTTAATGCCAAGTCCAATAACACATAGTTGTCGGATGAAATCCCATCCAATCGATGGGAGTGATTTATCGGAGCAGGGAGGACACGAATTGTATACTGGTGCCATCTTCCGGCGAATAACGGGCTTCACCAATCAATAGCAGCATTTTGTTTCTATAATTCATAACTTTCATGTCGATTTAATTAAGAGAACAAGGACGAATCTAAAGGAAGGAATTTGATAGTATGCAAACCTATACTCGACGGGATTTCTTGAAGGGTTTGGCGGCTGTAACAGGCGGACTGGCACTCGTTCCGGCACTTTCTGCAGGGACGAGCTATCAAAATACTATCGGCGCGAATGATACCATCCGGATGGCGGTAGTGGGCTTTCGCGGAAAAGGGGCCCAGCATATCGAAATATTACGTGAGTTACCTCATGTCAAAGTGGCTGCCCTGTGTGATGTGGATCAGGATATTCTGGACCGGGAGGCACAAAAGTTTCGGGATGACAACGAACCGGTCGACACCTACACGGATGTCAGGAAATTGTTGGAAGACGACACAATTGACGGGGTGGTGATTGTGACTCCCAACCACTGGCATGCCCTGATGACGATCTGGGCGTGCCAGGCGGGAAAGGATGTGTATGTGGAAAAGCCTGTCTCGTATACGATCCAGGAAGGGCAGAAGATGGTGGAGGCGGCCCGCAAGTACAAAAGAATAGTACAATCCGGTACTCAGCTGCGATCCGATGAAGGATTACAGCAGGCGTTTGACTATATCCGGCAGGGTAATATCGGAGCGATCCGCCTGGCCCGGACAATTCATTACAGCCGGCGCGAGAGTATCGGGAAGGTGACCGGCCCGCAGCCGGTGCCGACGTCAGTGGACTACAATCTCTGGACCGGACCCGCGCCGATGGAACCGTTGATGCGCAAGCAACTGCATTACGACTGGCACTGGAACTGGGCAACCGGCAACGGCGAACTGGGCAACAACGGCGTGCACCGGCTGGATTTGTGCCGGTGGGTCATGGACGAGGATTCGCTGCCGCGACACGTGCTGAGCGTCGGCGGCCGGTTCGGCTATGAGGACGACGGGGAAACCCCGAACACGCATATCATCTATTACGATTATGCGAAGAATCCTGTGATCTGCGAGATCCGGGGGTTGCCCCGGAAGAAGGCCAGTCCGGTGATGGATGCATATCGCGACATTCGTATCGGGGTGGTCATCCATTGTGAAGACGGCTATTTCGCCGGCAGCGGCGGGGGCGGCTTGATTTATGACAATGATGGAAACCGAATGCAATCCTTTGAAGGCGATGCCGGTGCCGGACATCATGCCAACTTCATCAGTGCCATGCGCAGCCGGAATCCGGCGGAGCTGCGCGCGGAAATCTACGACGGCCATATCTCATCCGCGCTCTGCCATCTGGGGAACATCTCTCATCGGTCCGGGCGTGTCGCCTCGCCGGAAGCCATTGCCGAGCGGATTGCCGGAAATTCGTCCCTAAAGGATGCCTACAACCGGTTCCGTGCCCATCTGGAAGCGAACGAGATCAACCTGAACGAAACCCAGGCCACCCTGGGCACCTGGCTGAATATCAACACCAGCTCCGACGTGCAATTTTCCCAGCAGGATGAGAACACCACCGTACTGGCGAATGCCCTGCTGAAGCGCGATTATCGGGAACCGTTTGTCTTGCCGGAGCAGGTGTGAGCACAATTCAGGCACAAATGATTTTCTCCTGGCAAAAAGCCGCACACTGATAACCTCGATAGAGAGGAGTGCCCTTGACTGATGCCCTGCAAGGGATTGATAATCATTGCTGTGGTGACCTGAATAGTAGTGTTGCCATATGCGATGTTTGCAGGGCAATATCCGATTCGTTTGTGACTCTGCCGGAATATCTCAGTGCAAACCTTCGGAATGAGCAGGGTTGATCTTATGCTTTATCCCGCCATCCAGAAGACCACGTTTGTCAAAGCGTGGATGAATGGTCTTCT